>NZ_JACSLL010000002.1:0-390803 GCF_018618135.1 Exiguobacterium sp. s28
GAAAAGGGGCTCGGGCAGAGCGCCTAAAGGCCCGAAAACGACAAAGTCACGTTTCAGTTCGCCTGAAACGTGACTTTGTCTACAATCTGGGAACTGAACGAAAACGTCAGTCCCTTTGCTCTTCGCCGCCTTCGAAATGGAATACTTCTTCCATCTCATGCTTTTGCGGGCGTCTCATTAACTTTTGTACTTCATCATGCGGGCTCTTGCCTTCGAACAATACGTTGTAAAGGGCTTCCGTGATCGGCATCTCGACACCGGCTTCCCGAGCGAGCGTATGCGCCGCCTCACAGGCACGAACACCTTCGACGACCATGCCCATATGACCGAGCACGTCCTCGAGTTTTTCACCGCGGCCGATCGCATTCCCGGCACGCCAGTTACGGCTATGCTGAGACGTGGCCGTGACGATTAAATCACCAATCCCGGTCAATCCCGAGAACGAGGCCGGGTTGGCACCGAGTTTGACCCCGAGTCGCGCGATTTCAACGATCCCGCGCGTCATGAGCGCCGCTTTGGCATTATCGCCGTAACCGAGGCCGTCCGTCATCCCCGCAGCGAGCGCGATGATGTTTTTAAGGGCACCACCATACTCCGCTCCGATGACGTCCGAGTTCAAATACACCCGGAACTGATCGTTCGTGAGCAACTCTTGAATCTCATCGGCCACGTCCAAGTCCTCGCAGGCGATCGTGATGGTCGTCAATTTACGGACCGCCACTTCTTCCGCGTGGGTCGGGCCGGTCAAAACACCGATGGCCCGGCGTTTCGCCGGATCGATTTCTTCGGCGATGATCTCCGACAGACGTTTGTGCGTCTTCGGTTCGATCCCTTTAGCGGCATGGACGAGCACGGCCGGCTCTGTGAGAAGTGCGTTCAATTCACGAGACACCGGACGAATCGCCGAGCTCGGGACGACGAGGAACACGATGGAGCGGCCGGCGACCGCTTCTGCCAAGTCCGTCGTCGCTCGAATCGAGGTCGGTAACGGCGCATCTTTCAAATACGTCGAATTCGTGTGGTCGGTATTGATTTCATGCACATGCTCTTCTTCACGTCCATAGAGCAGGACGTCGTGTCCGTTGTCAGCGAGGACGAGTGATAACGCCGTTCCCCAGCTCCCTGCGCCGATGACAGCAACTTTTGCCATAGAAGGCACCCCCATTACTAGTTTTTCTGACGCGCCACGATATGAATCGGTGTACCAGTGAAGTCAAATGCGCGGCGAATCTGGTTGTCTAGATAACGTTTGTACGAGAAGTGAAGCAACTCTGGGTCGTTGACGAACAACACGAACGTCGGCGGCTCGATGGCCACTTGCGTCGCGTAGTTGATCTTGAGTCGCTGTCCTTTGTCCGTCGGTGTCGGGTTCATCGCGACCGCGTCGACGATGACGTCGTTCAACACGCTCGTCGAGATCCGACGACGGTGCGACTCGGCCACTTCCTTGATGACCGGAAGCAACGTCTGAAGACGTTTCGACGTGAGAGCCGACAAGAATACGATCGGCGCGTAGTCGAGGAACAAGAACTCTTTACGAATCTTCTCTTCCATCTTCTTCATCGTCTTATCGTCTTTGTCGACGGCATCCCACTTGTTGACGACGAGCACGATGGCTTTCCCCGCTTCGTGGGCGAGGCCGGCGACGCGTTTGTCTTGCTCGATGATGCCTTCTTCGCCGTCGATGACGACGAGGACTACGTTCGAACGTTCGATTGCCTTTTGGGCACGCATGACGCTATAACGCTCGGTTGATTCATACACTTTTCCGCGTTTACGCATACCGGCCGTATCGATGATGACGTACTCTTGCCCATCCCGTGTGAACGGTGTATCGATCGCATCACGAGTCGTCCCCGCGATATCCGAGACGATGACGCGTTCTTCACCGAGAATCGCATTCGTCAAGCTCGATTTCCCAACGTTCGGACGTCCGATGAGCGAGAACTGGATGACTTCTTCATTGTATTCATAGTCATCTTTATCTGGCGCCAAATCGAGAACTTTGTCGAGCAAGTCTCCAAGCCCGAGTCCGTGTGTCCCCGAAATCGGGAACGGGTCGCCGAATCCGAGCGAATAGAACTCATACATGAGTTCGCGCATCTCGAAGTTATCGACTTTGTTGACGGCGAGGACGATCGGTTTGTTCGAACGGAACAACAAGTTCGCCACTTCTTCGTCTGCCGCTGTAATGCCTTCGCGTCCGTTCACCATGAAAATGATGACGTCCGCCTCATCGATCGCAAGCTCGGCCTGGTGGCGCATTTGAACGAGAAGCGGCTCATCACCGACCTCGATCCCGCCTGTATCGATTAAATGAAACTTACGGTTCAACCACTCACCCGTCCCATAAATGCGGTCGCGTGTTACCCCCGGTTTATCATCGACGATCGACACGCGATCTCCGATAATCCGGTTAAAAATCGTGGATTTCCCAATATTCGGGCGGCCTACGATGGCCACTGCTGGAATTCCCATATAAACACCTCTCTAACTTTCATTCAATAACTGATCGTTTCTAATTGCAACTGTACTATCATATCACAGCGCTATTTCCGTGACCATACAAAAAGAAGCGGGAGTCTGGCTCCCGCTTGAACGACCGTCTTATTTAGAATCGTCCGAGGTCTCTTCTCCTGTCAATTCAGAGACTGAGAACCCTCCTTGGTCACTATACTCGTCAAGCAGTGATTGGTCCGCGTCTTCACGCGTCGAATCACTCGACTCGAGCGCACGCATCGAGAGTGAGATTTTCTTCTCATCAAGATGGACATCGAGCACTTTCACTTTCACGTCTTGGCCTTCTGACAACACTTCAGACGGCGTCGCGATGTGTCGGTTCGCAATCTGCGAGATGTGTAGCAAACCTTCGACTTGCGGCGCGACTTCGACGAAAGCACCGAACGTGACGAGACGTTTGACTTTCCCGTCGATCACGTCGCCCGGTTGAATTTTACCTTCCACCGATTCCCACGGTCCAGGTTGCGTCTCTTTGATCGACAACTTCACTTTCTCGTTGTCGAGGTCAAGTCCAAGCACTTTCACTTTGACTTTGTCTCCTTCAGTCACAACATCGCTCGGTTTCTCTACCCGGCTATGGGCCATTTCCGAAATGTGGACGAGTCCGTCGACGCCGCCGATATCGACGAATGCACCGAAATCAGTGAGACGTTGAACCGTCCCTTCGATGATTTGACCGACCTCGAGCGATTCGAGCGTCTCCGCTTTCTTCGCGCTCATTTCAGCTTCAGCAACCGCTTTATGCGACAAGATGACGCGATTTTTCTCGCGGTCAATCTCGACGACTTTAACCGTAATCGGTTTATTCAAGTAGGATGAGAAGTCTTCGACAAAGTGGTTTTCTACGAGTGAAGCCGGGATAAATCCACGGATACCGATGTCAACGACAAGACCACCTTTGACCTTGTCTTTTACCATGACCTCGAACACTTCGCCAGATTCGAATTTCTCGACGATTTGATCCCAAGCTGCCTCGGCATCCACGTCTTTCTTCGAAACGACCACCTCTTCGTCCGTGACCTTTTTCACTTTGACACGGATTTCGTCGTTAACATGGAGTGATTCGTTTAAATCGTCTAAATGCATGCTTGATACTTCGCTGATTGGTAAAATTGCCTCGGTTTTATAACCGATATCGATCAACGCTTGTTTGTCCTCGATTTTGACGACAGTACCGGTCACAATTTGACCTCGATTAATCTCAAAATCAGGCATATCTTTCATTTCTTCGACCATTCCAACACTACCCCCTCACGATGAGTACAAAAAGGAACGCCCTAAGGCGCTTACACCTAGTATAAACTTCTTATAATTCGAAAGATTTGTCAAGGTGTTATCAGGTTAGTTCCTTTCCTGGCGCGAGATTAAACCTGAAATTAACGAACGTTCCGTGAATGCTGCATGTACAAATCACCGATCGTCGCCATAATCAAATCGGCCGCGGTTTGAGCACTCGCCTTCTCCGCTTTTAGCCCGCTCAAGTCGACTGGCTTGCCGATCACGACTTTAAGCTTCGAACGGAACTTATATGTGCCGATGATGGCTACCGGAAGCACCGAGGCGTCCGAGCGGAGCGCAAAGAACCCGACTCCGGCCTGGGCTTTGCCGAGCGTCCCGTCTTTCGAGCGTGTCCCTTCCGGAAAGATCGAGATGACCTCGTCTTCCTTCAACTTTTGCAAGACGACCCGGAGTGCCTGGCGGTCGCCTTCCCCGCGTGATACAGGGATTTGACCAGCGCGGTTCAAGATATGTTTCAATACCGGTACTTCAAACAACTCTTTTTTCGCGAAGAAGCGGAGTTGGCGTTGTTTCGGCATCGCCCCGGCGAGAAGTACCGGGTCCCAGTTCGATTGATGGTTCGAACAGACGATCATCGACCCGTCGAGCGGGACGTTTTCCCGTCCGATATATTCGACGCGGAAACTCAACCGGCGAATGATGTTGACGACGCCCACCGCGAGACGATACATGCCGAACGGCCCATTATTGAGTGGTCTCATCGTTCAATCACCTGCTTCATCAATTGTTCGATCGCCTCGACGACCCCGTCGATCGACAGCTCGGTCGTGTCGAGGTAGTGCGCGTCGTCCGCTTGGCGAAGTGGAGCGACCTCTCGTTCCGAGTCGCGCTTGTCGCGGAGGGCAATCTCAAGCTGTAACTGTCCGAGGTCGCTCGGCAACCCTTTCGCCACGTTCTCTTCGTGGCGACGGCGGGCCCGTTCTTCGACCGTCGCCGTCATGAACACTTTCAAGTCGGCGCCTGGTAAGACGTGCGTGCCGATATCACGGCCGTCCATGACGATTCCGCCTTTACTCGCGAGGTCACGCTGTAAATCCATAAGGGCAGCCCGTACTTCCGGCTGGCGCGCGACGAAACTGACGTTGTTCGTCACTTCGCTCGTCCGGATGACATCGGTCACTTCTTCCGTGCCATCGAACACGCGTTGACCGTTCTCAGACGGGACGAGACGTAAATCCATCTTGTCGATCATCTCAGCGAGCATCGGACCGTCTTCGAGACCGACGCCGTCTTGAAGCGCGCGATACGTGACGGCGCGATAAATCGCACCCGTATCGATATAGACGTATCCTAGTTTTTTAGCGAGCGTTTTCGCGATCGTGCTCTTGCCGGCCCCAGCCGGTCCATCTAATGCGATTTGTAATGGTTTATTCATAAAAATTGGGTATCGGCTCATCCCGATACCCGCCTCCTCTCGGTCATTTGTTCCGAGAACATCATACCAGTTTTTTATCGTGAAGAAAATACGGAGCCGGTCCGTTTTCTCGCTTCGAGCTGGGCTCGGAAGCAATAACGTAAAATCGTCTCCTGGTCCCGGTGTGATAACTCTTCAAAGCAAAGCGACAACTCTTGTTTGGCCGTCTGTTCATGGATGCGGACGAGGCGGCTCTTGACGCGGAACGTCTGCGGCACGCCCCGGTCATCATTAATATGGAACGTGACGATGATCGACTCGTCGACCGCGACCGGAGCTCGGTTAGCCACGATTCGCATACCGCCGGCCGACACGTCGAGCGACGTCGTCTCAAACGATGGGAACGCCTGGCCGTCCTCGGCGGATACGGTCACATTGATCATTTCAGGGACACGCAAATATTCACGGCGCTGCACGCGCTTGATTTTCTTTTCATCCGGCAACGCGAAGGCGTAGCGAAGCGTCAGTTGCGCATCGCTCACCCGTCTCGTTATGACCGTATCAAACGCATAGAGCTGCTCTTCTCCTACGAAGAAATAGACACGCATCGATTCATCTTCGTGCAAGAAAAACGTCTTTAACGTATCCGTCTCACTCGGGGACTCGATCCAGACGACTTGGTCGTTGATAGCCGCGATTTTTGTCTTTCCTTCTTTTCTCCCTTCGACTTCTACCCGTAACTCTTGTCCTACTTTTAACATGAAACGATTCCCCTTTTATTCTATTTGTACTGGCGATGGTTGGAGCGATTGGCGGTCCGCACGAGCAAAAGCGCGACCATCCAAAGAACGACGATGTAGACGACAGCCGGCACTTTGTTCATCGGTTCGACGAGCAAGATATAGTCGAACATGCCATGCAACAATGTCGCCGCCATGACGGCCGTGAACAGCCAGAAGCGCTCATGGGCGGAATGTTTGGCCCGGCCGAGGCAAAACCCCATCACGACAGCGAAGAGCGCATGCCCGCTCACCGGCAACACAGCACGCCAAATGGCGATTTCAATCGAGTCGTACACCCATAAATATAGAAAATTCTCTAACGTGGCAAAGCCGAGTGAACAGGCGACCGCATAGAGAATCCCGTCGTAGTAATCATCAAAGACTTTATGTATGTATATTGTATAATAAATCATGAACCACTTAAAAAACTCTTCTAATAGCGCGGTGGCCACGAACGCCTTCCAAAACGGGCCCACGAGCACCCCTTCTTCCACGAACGCATACTGCACGAACATGATCGGAAAGACGAGAATGGCCCCGGCGACGAACGAACGGATCACATAGCCGAGCGGTTCCGCTTCCAATTCATGCCGGAGATAGAAGTAGGAAAGAAGGGCGAACCCTGGCGCAACCGCAGACAAGGCGATTGCAATCATGATGCATCTCTCCTTTCTCACGTTAAGCATACACTGAAATAGAGGAAAGAAAAAGTAGGTCGCACCTAGAAATTGGAAGAAACGAACAAAAAAGTTGGAGGTCTGTTTATGAACCATTTATTACTGATCCACACCGGCGGCACAATCGCCATGTCTCAATCGGGGTCGGGACATGTCATGCCGAGCGAAGTCAATCCGATCGACGCGACGTTACCGAAAGCGACGGACATCGCGAATATCACAACGAAACATTTCTCGAACATCCCGTCGCCGCACATGACGCCCGAGAAAATGCTCGAGCTCGCCCAGTTCATCAATCAACAATTGACACAAGACACGTACGATGGGGTCGTCATCACTCACGGGACGGACACACTCGAAGAGACGGCCTACTTCTTACAAATCACGCTTGGTGCACCGGTACCGATCGTATTGACCGGAGCGATGCGCTCGTCAAACGAGGTCGGCTCGGACGGCGAATTCAATCTCATCACGGCGCTTCGGGTCGCCCAAAGTGATGTGGCACGCGGCAAAGGCGTGCTCGTCGTCTTCAATGGTGAAATCCACTCCGCGTTCAACGTCACGAAGACGCACACGTCCTCGGTCGACACGTTCAAATCGGTCCACTTCGGCAACGTCGGTATGGTGACGAAAGATCACGTCCTCATTTATAGTCAGCCGACGACAAAACAACCGAAAATGATTCCATCAATCACGAAACGGGTCGCGGTGCTGAAAGTCGTCGCCGGGATGGAGCCGGACCTGCTCGAGGCGGTGCTCGCGCTCGGCTATGACGGGCTCGTCCTTGAAGTACTCGGGCAAGGGAATGTCCCACCGTCAATCGTCCCCGCGCTCGAGATGCTCGTCGAACGGATGCCGGTCGTCATCGTCAGCCGTTGTTTCAACGGAATCGTGCAAGACGTGTACGGCTACGTCGGCGGCGGCCAGCAACTGAAAGAGATGGGCATCATCTTCTCGAACGGTCTGAACTCACAAAAAGCGAGACTTCGCCTCCTTGTCGAGCTCGAGGCAGGTTCGTCCCAAGCGGTCATGGAACATAGCTTCAGCTTCCAACAGTGAGTTGGCGGCTTGCCAACCGTTTCGTCCTTCCATACAATGAGGGATGAGGTGATTTCATTGAATAAACATGCTATCGTCGTCGGCGCCGGACCATGCGGACTGTCGGCTGCGATCGAATTAGAACGGATCGGCATCTCGTGCACGGTCATCGAGCGCGGCAATATCGTCGATGCCATCTATCGGTACCCGACCCATCAAACATTTTTCTCTTCTGCCAGCTTACTCGAAATCGGGGATATCCCGTTTATCTGTAAAGATTTGAAACCGCGTCGTCAAGACGCGCTCGTCTACTATCGGGAAGTCGTCAGCCGGACCGGTCTCGACGTCCAACCGTTCGAGACGGTCGAAACGGTCGCGCGTTCCGAGGACGGGTTCATCGTTCGGTCACGCCATGATCGCGACGGCGTCAAAGAACGCCAAGCCGATTATGTCATCTTGGCCACCGGGTATTATGGCCGTCCTCGTACGTTGGACGTCCCAGGTGAAGAGTTGCCGCACGTCACGCATTATTTCAAAGAAGCGCATCCGTTTTACCGACAACGTGTGACGGTCATCGGCGGAAAGAACTCCGCGGTCGACGCGGCCATCGAGCTCGAGAAGGCCGGTGCCCACGTCACGGTACTCTATCGCGGGGACGGCTACAGTCCGTCTGTCAAACCGTGGGTCCTGCCGACGTTCGACTCGCTCGTCCGTCATGACAAGGTGCGACTCGAGCTCGAAGCGGAGATCGTTCGAATCGAACCGCATCACGTCGTCTATCGTCAGCATGGTGAAGAACATCGGCTCGAGACCGACCACGTCCTCGCCATGACGGGCTACTTGCCCGACCATGGGCTGTTCGCCGATGCCGGGGTCCAAGTCGATGAGGAGACCGGTGTGCCCTCGTTTGACGAGACGACGTTCGAGACGAACGTCGACGGCTTGTTCATCGCCGGTGTCGTCGCCGCCGGAAATGACGCCAATAAGATCTTTATCGAGAACGGCCGCTTCCATGGCCAAGCGATTGCCGAGACGCTTCGGGAGCGTAACGGTGTGACAACGTAATCGACAAAAAGAGGGAGAACCTGGCGCCAGGTTCTCCCTCTTTTTGCTGTTTAATTATACCCAACCGCGGAAACGCGATGCTTCCGCCATCTTGCGTACACCGACCATATAGGCGGCGAGACGCATGTCGACTTTACGGGCCGATGACGTGTTATACACCGTATTGAACGAGTGGACGAGCACTTTCTCAAGCTTCTCTTCCACTTCCTCTTCCGTCCAATAGTATCCTTGATTGTTTTGAACCCATTCGAAATACGAGACGGTTACCCCACCGCTCGAAGCGAGCACATCCGGGACAAGCAGGATGCCGCGCTCTGTCAAGATGCGGGTCGCTTCGTTCGTCGTCGGTCCGTTGGCGGCCTCGACGACGATGGACGCCTTGATGTTGTCGGCGTTGTCTTCGGTGATTTGGTTCTCGATCGCGGCCGGGACCAAGATGTCGCAGTCGAGTTCTAACATTTCTTTGTTCGAGATCGTGTTCTTGAAGAGCGTCGAGATCGTCCCGAACGAATCTCGACGATCGAGAAGATACGGGATATCGAGCCCGTTCTCATCGTGGATCGCACCATATGCATCGCTGACGGCGATCACTTTCGCCCCGGCGTCATGCATGAACTTCGACAAGAAGCTACCAGCATTCCCGAACCCTTGGACGACGACACGCGCCCCTTTCAATTCGATCCCACGGCGCAGCGCCGCTTCCCGGATCATGATGGCGACACCTTTTGCCGTCGCCGTCTCACGTCCATGCGAGCCACCGAGCACGAGCGGTTTACCAGTGATGAAGCCCGGCGAATTGAATTCATCGATGCGGCTATACTCATCCATCATCCACGCCATGATTTGCGAGTTCGTGAACACGTCCGGCGCTGGGATATCTTTCGTCGGTCCGACGATTTGACTGATGGCTCGGACATAACCCCGGCTCAATCGTTCGATTTCACGGAAACTCATCTCACGCGGATCACAGACGATCCCGCCTTTACCGCCACCGTATGGAAGGTCGACAATTCCGGCCTTCAAGCTCATCCAGACCGACAACGCCTTCACTTCGACCTCCGTCACGCTCGGGTGGAAGCGAATCCCACCTTTCGTCGGTCCGACCGCGTCATTATGTTGCGCCCGGTATCCTGTGAAAATCTTTGTCGATCCGTCATCCATACGTACCGGGATGCGGACGGTCAACATCCGAAGTGGCTCTTTCAAGAGCTCATACATCTCTTCTGGATACCCGAGCTTATCAAGCGCCTCGTGTATCACTTCTTGTGTCGATTCAAGGATGTTTTTTCGTTTTTGATGACCTTTTTCTTGATCCGTAATCATGAAGGTTTCCTCCCCTAAATTGTCAATTCTCCCCCAAGAATCAACCTCGTATTCGTTTAAAAGTATAGCTGATACGCGCCCAATTTGAAAGGCTTTTACAAAAATAATGAAAGCGTTTTCTAAAATGAAAAAAGAAGGGGGAGTTCCCTTCTTACTTTTCTAGTGCCAGTTCGATGAATCGCTCTAACAGCTCACCGTACGAGATCCCGACGGCCCGGGCGCTGTCCGGGAACAAGCTGAGCGGTGTCATACCCGGAAGCGTGTTCGTCTCTAAAATATAAGCGAGCCCATCTTCAGAGACGAGGAAGTCCGAACGAGAATAACCGCTGCAACCGAGGGCACGGTGCGCTTTGATGGCAGCCGTTTGAACTTCTTCAGTCAACGCGTCCGGCAACTCGGCCGGACAAACGTGAATCGATCCACCTTCTGAATACTTCGACTCATAGTCATAAAATTCATTTTTCGGGATGATCTCGATGACCGGGAGTGCGGCCTCAGCCCCGTGATTCCCAAGGACGGGTACCGTCAACTCACGGCCTTTAATATATTGCTCGACCAAGACAGCCGTATCGCACGCGAACGCTTTATCAATCCCTTCACGGAGCATCGCTTCGTCCATCGCGATCGTCAATCCGTTCGATGACCCTTCTTGGGCCGGCTTGACGACACATGGAAACTCACTGCCCCACTCGACGATTTTTGCGTCGATGTCGTCGCCCGACTCGATGAGGACGTCACGGGCGATGCGAATGCCGGCAGCGGCGAAAATAATTTTCGCACGGGCTTTGTCCATCGCGAGCGCTGATGCCAAAACGCCCGACCCCGTGTACGGCAATCCGGCCATCTCTAAGAGCGACTGAACACGGCCATCTTCGCCGTATTTGCCATGCAGGGCGCTGACGACGACGTCGGCTTGAAGCGTCAACAGCTCATTGGCCCGGTCCGGGTGAAAATCAATCGCCACGACGTCGTGACCCCGTGCTTCGAGCGCTTCAATCATTCCTTTACCACTCGTGAGCGACACTTCCCGCTCACCTGATACACCACCATATAATACCGCGACTTTCATCAAATCTCTCCTTCGGCTAACTTCTCAAAAATTCAAGTTTTATCATACCATGTGTCGGCCGAAAACAATAGAAACAGAACAGTAAAAAAGCCGTACTTACGCGAACGTATCGTACAGCTGTTTCACGGCTTGTTCAGTTTGAATCGTCTTGCCATACTCCATCATGACGTAAGGGCTGACGGTCGTCGTGCGGCCGTATTCCGACAAGATGGCGGCCAACCGCTCTTCGACGTCCGGTTTGAGCACTTCGACGAAGTGTAAATAATAGTGTCCGTCATAATGGTAGAGCGCCCCGCCCTGCTCCGTATCCTGCATGTGCGGGAACAAACGGACCGAGGCGTTGATGACGTCCTCGATATCATCAAACTGATAAATCAGATGATGAATCACATCGATCGTCAAACGGATCTCGACTTGTTCTTGATCCGCATCCGGGACGGCTGCCTCGACTTTTTGGACGTCGATGACGAGCCCATCACGGGGAAACATTGTCACGTTCAAGTCGACGGTGCCTTGGGGCATGAAACCGAATTCCGCTTCCGCCGTCTCGAGCAATTCCCGCCACAAGTCTTGACCACTCTCGCCAACGATCGTATCGATGGCAATCCCTCGAATCGAAAGGTCACTCGCCGTCAAATATACCCTTAAATGTTCTTTAGTTTGCTTTTCAAATCTCAAACGAAAACCTCCAAAGATTAATCAATCCTACTTTATAAGCTACTCTCGTTTGTGCAACCTGTCAAATAGTTGACAACCACTCGGTCCATGCTTCGGGCGTATCTCCAAGGAAGGCCGACTCAAACTCGGTCGCGTGAAGGCTGACGGCATATCCGCCGGCCCCGATGACGAGATCGGGATGATCCGCTTGGATAAATCGCATCGCCTCTTTCAGGTCCTCGAGATGTTCCGTCAACGTGCAGGAGAAAATCAAGCACTTGGCGTCGATATCGTGCAACGCCTCATTTAAATCCTCTTTCGGGAAGCCCGCACCAAGGAAAATCACGTCGTATCCATATTGACGCAAGTAAAGCGTCACGAACAACAGACCGATCTCGTGCATCTCGCCCGGGGCACACACACAAATGATCCGCGGTAAAAATGGGTTCATCGGCATCTGCAGCGAGAGGGTCGACAATCGGGCCCGCAAAAAAGCGGTCGCAAAATGCTCATGCGCGATCGTGATGTCCCCATTCTCCCAACGCGTCCCGATCTCCATCAACAACGGACCAATGATATCTTTCGTGACCTTCTCAAAACTGAACGTATTAAAGGCACGATTGATCAAATCGTGCGCCTTGCGTTCGTCAAATGAAAGTAACGCCTCGAGCAACCCGTCCATGAGCTCCTCGTCATAGAGGCGGGCAGGCTTCGGCTTCGGGGCTTCATGAAGTTGTTGAATCGCTTGGGAAACGGTCAAGCCTTCCCGTTGTTTTTCAACGACCCATTTAATCTTTTCGACGTCTTGGTCGGAATACAATCGGTGGCCGGATTCGGTCCGGCTCGGCACGATGAATTGATAGCGGCGTTCCCACGCTCGAATCGTCGTCGGGTTGACCCCGGTGAGCGACGCGACCGTCTTAATGGAGTACTTCGGCACAGCAGCCCCTCCTTTCCTACAAGTTCTTCTTATTTAGTATAGACCCATCTGAAGCGCTTTACCTGTTTTATTGTGCAATTCCTGTGAGAAATTGGTGAGATTGTGCGATTGGTTCGACAAAACAGAGATTGCTCATAAAAAAATACGACGTCCCCGTCGTATTGTCAGAAAAATATTGTATGACGACCTATATATAAAAATACGAGAATAATGGCAAACATCGTCAATGTCAGCATCATAGCGAGCGGCCGTTTCAGCCAATTGTCGTTCAATTTTTCTTTCCGCTCATGCTCTTGTCGTTCAGCGCGAGACGGCAACGTGTCCACCACTTGTTCACGAAGTGAGTCCGCTTGGTTCCGATGTCGCAACGTGTGCCCTCCTTTACCTTTTTTATCATTTTACTATGATATCAATCAAAGGAGAAGATACGAGATAAACGATGTTTCCAATCTGTCACATTTTTAGACACAATTTGAACCGACGGCGGGAACACGATCTCCCCACAGACATCGCAACAATCGGCTTGTTTGACCGGTTGTTCCGAGAAATAGTTCAACAAGTAATCACGCCGGCACGTCTTGATGAGGGCGTAGTCCATCATCTGTCCGAGCTGGCGATAGCGGGCCCGCTTTCTATCTTTTACCCAATCAATCGCCTCGGCAAGCGTCCGCTCGGCGAGCATCTGGTTCAACAATCCCCAAACCGGGTCTTCCTCGTTCAACCGCAAGAGACGCGGCAGTTGGGCCAGACTCGTGCCGTTGTCGCGTTCCAAATACGCGAGACGGATGTCTTTGTCTTTCGGATATTGTTGGTCGATTAAAAACTGTTGAATGCGTTCGTCGCCTTCGGCATAGAGCAAGACGGCAAATGCGGGTTCGCCGTCTCGTCCGGCACGCCCGATTTCTTGCATGTACGCCTCGAGCGTGGCCGGGATTTGATAATGGATGACCGAACGGACGTTGTCTTTATTCACACCCATCCCGAACGCACTCGTACATACCATGATCGCGACTTCATCTCGCAAAAATTGCGATTGCACGAGCCGGCGGTCCTCAGTCGACATGCCACCGTGATAAAACAAGGCGTCGTCAAGATGAAGCGCGAGTGCTTCGGCTTCACGCCGTGTCGCCGTATAGATGACGGTCGGTTTCGGGACGTCATGGACGAGCTCGCTCAACCGCCGCATCTTGTCCTCGGACTCGAGACGTTCGACGATGAGTCGAATCTCAGGCCGGTTTGCCGAATGGACGAACTGCGCCGGCGAGAACAACGCCAACTTCTCGATGATATCCCGTTTCACCGTCTCCGGGGCCGTCGCGGTGACGGCCATGCACTGCGGGCTGCCGAGTTGTTTACGCAACTCGCCTAGACGGGCATACTCGGGTCGAAACTCATGGCCCCACTGCGAAATACAGTGGGCCTCGTCGACGACGAGCATTTGAATCCGCGTCCGAGCGAGCGCCCGCGTCACGTGCGGCACGGCGAGTTGTTCGGGCGATAAATATAAGAAGCGATAACGCTTCAAATGGTTCAAGATGTCTTGTTTCTCCTCGAGCGTCTCCATCGATGTCAATCGCGCCACTCCCCGCTCGCCCCGTTCACGGATGTGGAGCATCTGATCTTCGATTAGCGACAAGAGCGGTGACACGATGATGGTCAGCCCGTCATTTTTAAGATAGGACGGGAGTTGGAACGTCAACGACTTGCCCGCTCCGGTCGGCATGATCGCCAACACGTCCTGGCCGTCGGCGACCGCTTCGATCACATCCCGTTGACCGGGACGGAAGCTGTCGTAGCCGAACACCCGCTTCAACGTCTTCTCAAACAAATGTCTCACCTCGTTTCAATCTCGCGAACACCAATCGGATTTGATAGTAACTGATCCCGTCGATTTGTTCAAAAATCGGCTTGAGCGCCCAGCTCGACTCGTCACGCAACTGCTCGACTTGCTTGATTTGCTCAAACGGAACAAATTGGTCGAGCGGGAACTCATCTAAATACATCGCCATCTCGACGACGTGGTCTTCAATCGTACTCGTGCGCAACCGTCGCTGGGACTGGACTTGTTGGAACGTTCGACCAGCCGAAAACTGCTCATACGACTCGCGCGCCGACAACGTCATCCGCTCGCTCGACAAGCCGTGCGCGAAGCCAAGCAACTTGGCATCCCTTGGCAATTTCCACAGGAGCGCATTCCACCCGGCCAAAAAATAGAGCCGCGCCGTGCGCGCATCGACATCGAGAAGCGAGGCGATTTGTTCATACGTGTATCCTGTCTCGAACGCACCGGTGAACCGATAGACGACGGCGGTCGCGTACGGGTCCCCCACTTCTTCAAGCGCCGTTTCAAGCTCCTGGTGAAAGCTGTGGATCAGCGGTTGCCACTCCCGCTCGGTCCGGACGATCTGTTTGACCCAGCGTTCGGCCAACCGATCGGCCTGCACCGGATAGAACGTCCGCTCATGCTCGAGCGACATGAACGTCTGGACGAACAAACTGAGCCGCTTCCACGTCATCGTCGTATAGTCCCGATACTCACCGCCGAGACGGTCGAACAGCTCACTGACCGCCTCCGGCGAAGCGAGCATCTTGCCGGCCTCGGTCAACGTGAAGCTCGAACGGTTGAGCCAGCCTCGCTTCTCGAACGAGGCGAGCAGTTTCTCATAGTCGTACTTCGTATAGGGGAACAATCCGAAAATCGGTTCCAAGTCATAAAAAAAGGCATCTTGCAGTGTCGTCGCCGAACGTTTGCCGTTCAACACATGAAACAAACTGCGCTCGCTGCGCTCCCCTTTCAAGCGCTCAATCGAAAGCAACAACACCCCGTCCGCTAAATGAACCATCGTTCCACCTCCTCGGTCAAAATTATGCTTCCAAAACGTTATTCGTTTCCTCATTGAAATATTTGGGTATGTAGACTACAATTACTCATAGTCAGTAGAAAATCATTTCTATGCAGAGAGACGAAACGTATGGAGGGTTACAAATGGCAAAATTTACGATTGTTGATAAAGATACATGTATCGCATGTGGGGCCTGCGGAGCAGCCGCCCCAGACATCTTCGACTATGACGACGAAGGCCTCGCGTTCAACTTGATGGACGACAACACGGGCACGATCGAAGTCCCGGACGAATTGTATGAGGACTTGATGGACGCGTTCGAAGGATGCCCGACCGACTCAATTAAAGTCGCGGACGAATCATTCGATGGCGACGCACTCAAGTACGAATAAGAGAGACATGTGTGCCTGAAGGGCGCACATGTCTTTTTTTATCGCGTCGCTTTCCGGAAACCCACTTCACGCGCCTCTTCCTCTGTACAGAACATCTCTTCTGGGATCGTTCGCTCATAGCTCGCCCCGCCCGGAACGTGATAAATCTTCTCTCCGTCCCGATTGATATTCCCTTTAATGTCACATCCATCCGTGTCACGTTTCGGCTGGGCCGGCTCGGTCGCCTCATGGTCGAAGCCGTTGCCGGTCACGTAGTCCTCAAGACTCCAAATCCCGAGCAATTCCTGACGCGCGGCCTGCTCGACCTCCCGAAACGCATCGACGTGTTGCGTGTTCGGCGCGTATACATAGGCGACACGCGCCAACCCGCGGCGCAACAATTCCTCGTTCAACATCGCTTCGTCATACCAGACGTAGGCGAGTGTCCGTTGATAGCGATCGTAGCGCCCGACGTCATACTCGAGTGTGATCGTATCTCCTTCTGGCAGCCAACGCTCGACGAATGATTTCGCATCCTCTCCGAACGGTTGGACCGGCAGCGTCGGATGGCTCGTCTCTGGCGTATCGACGAGCAAGAGACGAATCGATTCGGTCGCTCCGTTCTCAAACTCGACTTTGAGCGTATCTCCGTCGATGACGCGGTCGAGCGTGACCGTCTCGGTCTTGCCGAGCGGCCGTGCGACTTGTTGCGCGACCGACGCCGACGGAAAATCGGCCTCGAGTTCGACGAGCGATTCCGGCGGGTCGATTTGTTCGGCGAACCAGTCATCGACGGAGCAGCCCGCGAGCGAAACGCTCAGCACGACGGCGATCAGCAGTTGCCACCATTTTTTCAATTATCTCACCTCTACACCAGTATAACAAAAAAGGTTGTTTGACTTAAGCGTCAAACAACCTGGATGAAATGGACATTTGTCCTTTTGATGATTAGCGTTTCCCTTTAATATATGGGATACCGACCGATTTCGGTGCATCCGCACGTCCGACGACACCTGCGAGGGCAAGGATCGTGAGCGCATACGGCGCAATCAAGAGCAACACTTGCGGCACATTGCTGATGACCGGCAAGTTGCTACCGATGATCGACAACGCTTGGGCGAATCCGAAGAACAGACCGGCACCGAGCGCGCCGAGCGGATTCCACTTCCCGAAAATCATGGCGGCGATGGCCAAGAAACCTTGACCGACGATCGTCGTCCCGCTGAAGTTTGTCGTGACGGTGACAGCGTACACTGCACCAGCGAGTCCGCCGAACGCTCCTGAGAGCATGACGCCCATGAAGCGCATTTTCGTGACGTTGATCCCCATCGTGTCAGCCGCCATCGGGTGTTCCCCGACCGAACGGAGACGAAGACCGAACGGTGTCTTGAAGATGACGAACCAGACGACGAACGCGAGAATGATCGCGATGAACGACGTATACTGCACGTTGATGAAGAACATGCGAAGCACCGGGATATCCGATAGAATCGGCACGTTCTCTTTGGCAATCCGAAACTCGATGAAGTCGGTCTGCCCTTTGTTGTAAAGCACACGGACGACGAAGATGGCGAGTCCGATCGCGAGCATGTTGATCGCGACCCCGAGTACCGTCTGGTCAGCCCGCCAAAGGATGGCCGGCACCGCCAAGAAGAGCGAGAAGAGCGCACCGACGACCATAGCGACCAAAAGTGAGATCCATGGACTGAGACCGCCCAGCCCCATATCTGTCAACGTGAGCGTCGTGATAATTCCTGTCGCAGCACCGATGACCATGATGCCTTCTAAGGCGATGTTGACGACACCCGAACGTTCACTGAAGATGCCGCCGAGCGCCGCGATGATGAGTGGAGTCGCATAGGCTAAGGCAACCGGCACGACGATGTAGAGGACTTCTAAGAAGCTCATTTTTTCTCCACTCCTTTCTTACGATTTCCTTTGAATTTGTCAATCACGTAGTTAAAGGCGTAACCTGAAGCCACGAAGATGACAATCGCGGCGATGATGACTTTGACGAGCTCAGATGGGATGTTCGCACCGAGCTGCATCGCGAGTCCGCCGATATTGAGTCCAGCGAACAAGATAGCTGCCAAGACGACACCGACGGCCGTGTTCGCACCGAGGAGCGCGACGGCGATCCCGTCAAAACCGACTCCGGTGAACGAGGCGCTGAGCGTCATGCCGTTGAACGTACCGAGACCTTCCATCGCCCCTGCGAGTCCTGCGAACATACCCGAGATGACGAATGAGAGAATGATGTTCCGGTTGACGCTCATTCCTGCGTACTGTGATGCGTGTTTGTTGAAACCGACGGCACGAAGCTCATAACCGAGCGTCGTCCGTTGCAAGATGTAGTAATAGACGATCGCTGCGAGCACGGCGATGAGGACACCCCAATGCAAGCGCGAGAACGTCGTCAATTCTTGAAGCATCGGTGACGCGAGCGACGCCGAATCTTTAATGGATTCGGTGCGTTCGTTCGTTACCCCGATGACACTGCGCAAAATCGCGTTCGTCGTGTAGAGCGCGATATAGTTCATCATGATCGATGTGATAACTTCGTGGACGTGGAACTTGGCTTTCAAGAAACCAGGTACGAACGCCCAGAGCGCTGCGGCGAACATGGCCGCGAGAAGCGCGAGCGGCAAGTGGATGAACATCGGCAAATCAAAGTTGATTCCGACATACACCGCTGCCACCCAGCCAATCAACACTTGGCCTTCGACCCCGATGTTGAAGAGGCCGGTCCGGAACGCGAACGCGACGGCCAAACCTGAGAAGATGAGCGGCGCTGCGGCGCGAAGCGTCTCACCAATTGCGTACGGGCTGCCGACCATGCCTTCAAACAGTGACGAGAACCCTCGAATCGGGTCATAGCCACCGATGAGCATGACGATCGCCCCGACGAGAAGTCCCATCAAGATCGACAAGAGCGGGATGAGCAGTCGATTAAATCCTAGTTTATTCATACTGTTTCTTCTCCTCTCTTACCGCCGGCCATCAAGAAGCCGAGTTCTTGCTCCGTCGTCTCTTTCGGATCACGGATTCCGACAATCTTCCCTTCATACAAAACGGCGATTCGGTCCGCGACGTGTAAAATCTCTTCGAGCTCGAACGAGATCAACAAGACGGCGCGTCCTTTTTCACGCTCTTTGATGAGCTGTTCATGAATGAATTCGATTGCCCCGACGTCAAGACCTCGCGTCGGTTGCGCCGCGATCAACAAGTCAGGTGACCGGTCGACTTCACGGGCGATGATGGCTTTCTGTTGGTTACCACCCGACAAGGCACGGGCAGGTACATCGACCGATGGAGTTCGGACGTCAAACTTCTCAATCAACGCTTTCGCTTTCTCAGCCACGGCTTTATAGTTCATCAAACCGCGCTTCGAGAACGGCTCTTTATAATACGTTTGGAGCACCATGTTGTCGCGAATCGTATAATCGAGGACGAGGCCATGTTTATGCCGGTCTTGCGGGATGTGGCCGACACCAGACTCCGTCACTTTGCGCGGCGTGAACCCGGTCACGTCTTTCCCGTTCAACATCACTTTTCCAGACTCGGGTTTCTTCAAGCCCGAGATGGCTTCAATCAATTCGGTTTGTCCGTTCCCGTCAATCCCGGCAATCCCGAGGATTTCCCCTGAACGAATCTGTAAATCCAAGCCGTCGACGGCTTTGAGCCCGCGACTGTCTTTGACGACAAGTTTTTGGACGTCGAGGACGACTTGCTGTGGATCTGCCTTGGAATATTCCGCATCAAAGTTAACTTCACGCCCGACCATCATTTCTGCCAAACGATCTTCATTGACCGTCTCATCGATATCAATCGTACCGATATAACGTCCACGACGGATGACCGTACAGCGATCGGCGACTTGCATGATCTCTTTCAGCTTATGCGTGATCAAGACGATCGATTTACCTTCTTCAATCAGACGCTTCATGATTTGAATGAGTTCTTGAATCTCTTGCGGCGTCAGTACAGCGGTTGGCTCATCGAAGATCAAAATTTCGGCCCCGCGATAGAGCGTCTTCAAAATTTCGACCCGTTGTTGCATCCCGACCGAGATATCCTCGATTTTCGCATCCGGATCGATCCGAAGACCATACTGTTCCGAGATGTCCATGACTTTTTTACGCGCCGTCGCCCGGTCGACCGTCAGTCCACTCTTCGGCTCTGAGCCGAGGATGATGTTCTCGGTCACCGTGAACTTCTCAACGAGCATGAAGTGTTGGTGTACCATACCGATCCCAAGGTCGTTGGCGATGTTCGGATTCTCAATGTTCACTTTCTCCCCGCGCACGCGGATCTCCCCGCCTTCCGGCTGATAAAGACCGAACAGGACGTTCATGAGCGTCGATTTTCCGGCCCCGTTCTCGCCGAGCAACGCATGAATCTCTCCTTTGCGCAATTGGAGGGTGATATTGTCGTTGGCAACGAACGTTCCGAACTCTTTGCGAATATTGAGCATTTCAATTACATATTCCAAGAAAGTCCACCCCTAACTTTAAGTAAAGGGAGACCGCATGGGTCCCCCCTAACTCAATGAATTATTTTACTGTTTTCATGAACTCTTCGAACTCAGCGTCAGTCGCTGGAGCCGTGATGTCTCCGTCGATCAACTGTGTGCGGTACTCTTCAACTTTTGCGAGGACGTCAGCTGAAACGTTCTCATCAGATGTTTCAGCAATCCCTACACCATCGTCTTTCAAAGAGAACTCAACGATTTCGCCTGCTGGGAACTTATCTTCCATCGCAAGTTTCGATACTTCGTAAGTAGCCGTGTCAACACGTTTGACCATTGAAGTAAGCGTTACGTTTTCTGGAAGACCTTCTTCGTATTGGTCACGGTCAACACCGATGACCCATACATCTTCGCCGTTCTTCTTACGGTTTTTCGCTTCTGTGAATACCCCAACCCCAGTACCGCCTGCTGCGTGGTACACGATATCAGAGCCTGCTCCGTACATACCTGAAGCGATTGCTGTACCTTTTTCAGCTGAGTTGAAATCTTCAGCGTACTTCACGTCGATTGTCGCATCCGGGTTAACGGCCATGACGCCAGCTTTATAACCGTTCTCGAACTTCTTGATCAAGTCAGACTCAACGCCGCCGACGAATCCAACTTTGTCAGTTTTCGTAGTAAGACCAGCGACAACACCGACGAGGAACGAACCTTCTTGCTCTTTGAACGTGATCGATGCGACGTTCGGTGCATCAACGACCATGTCGACGATCGCGAAGTTGTTGTCTGGGAACTGCTCAGCAACTTTTTGGATGTCTTCGCCCATCAAGAAGCCGATTCCGTAAATCAAGTTGAAGTTATCGCGTGCCAATTGTTGCAAGTTTGGCTGGTAGTCTGCTTGCTTCGATGATTGAAGATATTTGAATCCTTCGTTCTCAGTCAAGTTGTTGTCTTCCCCGAACTTCGTGAGACCTTCCCAAGCTGATTGGTTGAACGACTTATCATCGACACCGCCCGTATCGGTTACCATCGCTACTTTGAAGTCACTGCCTTCGCCGCCGCCTTCGCCGTTCGATGCCCCTTCATTGTCATCCCCGCCACATGCTGCGAGTACTGTCGAGAGTGTGAGACCTGCTGCTAAAGCTGAGAGAATTGTTTTTTTCTTGTTCATCGTCGTGTTTCCCCTTTCGGATCATAACAATTAAGGTTGTCATGTCATCAGTAGTCTTTACACCGGTATAAGAAAGCGCTTTCACGCTGTTCCCCAAAAATAACCGTTTCCGGATAAAACGAACGTGCTTAAACGCGTTTGCGGACGACGTGGAAGTCGAAGCGGTCCGCTCGGAAAAAGTTTGCCGAATCGAGCAGCGGTAAGTCGCTCTCATCGTAATGCAATTGTTTCAATGCCAGTAACGGTTGGTCCGTTTGAAGTTGCGTCGAAATTTCAGCGTTCACACTCGGTTCGATGTGCGTGATCGCATATGCGACCCGACGTCCTACCTCTTTTTCGAGCGCATCAAACAATGACTTTCCTTCCGTCAACGCCTTCGGATTCGAGACGAGATGGGCTGGGATTTTATCGACACAGTAGACGACTGGTGTCTCATCCGCATATCGAATCCGGACGATCCGATAAATCGGTGAGTTCGGTTCGATTTTTAAACGCTCGGCTTCTCTCTCGGTCGCTAGAACCTTTTCGGCCACCAACACTTTCGTTCCTGGTGTCATTTTGGCGCGCATGATCATGTCCGTGACGCTGAACAGCTCTTCAATCCCTGAAGTAAACGGGGGTTTTGAACTGATGAATGTCCCGACGCCATGTTTCCGCACGACAAATTTCTCGTCTTCGAGAATACGAAGTGCTTCCCGGAGTGTCGCTCGACTGACTCCTAGTTGCTTCGATAACTCGAATTCTGAAGGAAGTTTCTCTCCTTCACGATAGACACCATCGTCGATATCTTGCTTGATTTTCTCAATCACGCGAAGATAGAGCAAGCGATGATCGAGCTTGATCGACATGGGCCTCACCACCTTTACCTATTTCTTACCAGTGCTCAGACATCTGACGTATGAATGTCCTTGCCAATATTAAGTATAGGGATTCGAGAAATAGAACGCAATACTTTTTGTTCGGAATCAGGGAAATATTTTAAAGTGAAGGGATTATGTACACTTCATAGTCTATATTACCTGTTCTGGCAGGCTTTGAAAAGAAATCGTAAAATGAAAACGGTATTAAAAAATGAAAGCGGTTCAACATTTTTAGTAGTATGTCCTAATGAATCAAATAGGTCAGATGTGCTATATTAGTTCGTCCCAACATGACGTCGACCCCGATCGTGTCGTTTGAACCGGATTATCTGAAATTAGATAAAAAACGAACGATTAGGATTGATTATACCTAATCGTTCGTTTTATTTATTAACCCTCTGGTTGGTTAATGAGCACTTTCCGCGGCTTCGAGCCTTCTGACGGCCCGACATATCCGGCTTGTTCGAGTGAATCGATCAAGCGGGCTGCCCGGTTATAACCGATGCGGAATCTTCGTTGAATCATCGAAGTGGACGCCGTCTCTTGCGTCAAGATGAATTGAACGACTTCTTCGAACAATGAATCGTCCGAATCAATGGTCGTGACCTCTTCTTCTTTCGGCATCATCGCCTCGACGTATTGGGCCCGTTGCTGGGCGATGACATGATTGACGACCGTTTCGACTTCTTGGTCCGACACGAACGCACCTTGCACACGGATCGGTTTGTTCATCCCGTTGGCGAGCATGAGCATGTCACCCCGGCCGAGCAACTTCTCAGCACCTCCCCCGTCAAGGATCGTCCGTGAATCCGTCTGCGACGAGACGGCGAACGCGATGCGGGACGGGATGTTCGCTTTGATGACGCCCGTAATGACGTCGACAGACGGACGCTGGGTGGCGAGCACCATGTGGATGCCGGCCGCCCGTGCCATCTGGGCAAGACGCATGATCGCGTCCTCGACGTCGTTCGAGGCGACCATCATCAAATCGGCGAGCTCATCGACGATGACGACGATGAACGGCAGACGTTTGGCGTCCTCATCGTCCGATTTATCGACGAGTTCGTTATAGCCTTCGATATTCCGCACACCATAACGGCTGAACAACTCATAGCGCCGCTCCATCTCGGCGACAACTTGTTTGAGTGCTTGGGCAGCTTTCTTCGGATCCGTCACGACCGGCGTCAGCAAGTGTGGGACACCGTTATAGACGTTCAACTCGACCATTTTCGGATCAATCATCATGAGCCGGACTTCATCAGGACGAGTCCGCATCAAGAGCGACACGATCATGCCGTTGATACAGACCGATTTCCCGGAACCGGTCGAACCAGCGACGAGCAAGTGCGGCATCTTGTTCAAGGCGATCGTCACCGTCTCGCCACTGATGCTGCGCCCAAGGGCGACGAGGAGCGGCGACTGCTCCCGCTTGACCGGATCGGCCTCGAGCACTTCACGGAGACAGACCGGGGCCACTTCCTGGTTCGGCACTTCAATCCCGATGGCGGCCTTTCCTGGGATCGGCGCCTCGATCCGGATGTCTTTGGCGGCAAGCGCAAGGGCAAGGTCATCGCTGAGCGAGGTGATGCGGCTCACTTTGACCCCGATATCCGGTTGCAGTTCATATTTCGTCACGGTCGGACCAAGATGAATCTTTAACACCTTCACACCGACGCCGAACGATTTGAGCGTTTGGACGAGTTTTGTCGCATTTGCTTTCAAACGGGCGTTCTCGCCGGACAGGTCGGTCACGACCGGTTCGCTGAGGATGGTGAACGTCGGCAATTCATACGTGTCCGACACGTCTTGTGACGCCGTCATCATCATGTCCTCGGTCGGTAGCTCCGTCACTTCCTCCGTCGAGGCCACTTCTTCCGTTTTCGGACGTTTCTCGGCGACGACTTTCTCGCTGAACCCGACAATCGGGATGTCATGCATCGTCACCGCGTCTGCTTCAGGCTCGGCTTCGACCGGCTTCGATTCAACTTTTGCCGGTGCCGAAACCGCCTTCTTCCGATTGGACACCGGAGCCGGTTTGACCCGCTCCCGGTCGCGCCACTCTTGTTTGATGGCCGTACCGGTCTCGAGCAGGCGCGACCCGATCGTCCGCCAAATCGTCGGCGATAAGAGCGAGATCCCGATGATCATGCATAGCACGCCTAAAAAGATGATCCCAAAGTCGGAGAGCAAGTATTGGTTGAGCTGATACAGCGCCCCGTTGATCGTCCCCCGTTCCGCTCCCCATACCAAATCTCCGAACATGAGAAACGAGACGAACAGGAACAGGATGCCCGTCCGTTGCATCGGACGAAATTCGTTTAAAAAGACGAGCAACGTGAATGCGATTGCCAAATACGTGAGTGCCCCCCAGCCTCCGAATAACGTCGTCGCGAGGAGTGACGTCTGATTCCCGACCCAACCGAAGTCGAACAAGGAGAAGATGAACGCCGTGATCGACATGACGAACATGACCCAGCCATATGTACGTAGTGGGATTGGCTGTTTTTTCGCACGCCTTGTCGTCGGTCGCTTCCGCTTCGCCGGAGTTTTTCTCGATTTTTGTGCCACCTTAGATTCCTCCTAAAAAAACGAGGCAAAAGTCTGATGACTTTTGCCTCAATCTCAATTCCTTAAATCTCCATGATGATCGGCAAGATCATCGGACGACGTTTCGTCTGTTCGAACAAGTAGACGCTGAGCCGCTCGCGGATATTTGATTTCAACTCGGTCCAATCACTTCCAGCCTGGAGACTCTTCTCGATCTGTTTCGTGACGATGCGGTTCGCTTCTGAGATCATCTCTTCGGATTCACGCATATAGACGAATCCGCGCGAGATGAGTTCAGGTCCTGAAATCAATTTCTTCTGTTTCCGGTTCAACGTGACGACACAGAGGACGACACCGTCTTGTGACAAGAGACGACGGTCACGGAGGACGATGTTCCCGACGTCCCCAACGCCAATCCCATCGATCAAGACGTTGCCGGCCGGTACTTTCCGGCTCATCCGAGCTTTACGTCCCGTGAACTCGACGACATCCCCTTTTTCGACGATGAAGATGTTGTTCGATTTCACACCGACTTGCTCGGCGAGTTTCGAGTGGGCCATCTGCATCCGGTATTCTCCGTGAATCGGAAGGAAGTACTTCGGTTTGACGAGGTTCAGCATGAGCTTGAGCTCTTCGGCCGAACCGTGTCCCGAGACGTGTACTTTCCGTTGGTTATAGATGACGTTCGCTCCTGAGCGGAACAAAAGGTCGATCGTCTTCGAGACGGACTTCTCGTTCCCAGGAATCGGTGTCGCCGCGATGACGACCGTGTCGTTCAAGCGGATGTTCACTTGCTTATGGGCGTTGCGCGCCATGCGCGTCAAGGCCGCCATCGGCTCGCCTTGCGAACCGGTCGTCAAGATGACGACTTTGTTGTCAGGCAAGCGATTCACTTGCGACAGCTCGACGAGCGTCTTCGGCTTGAAGCGAAGGTAGTTGAGCTTCTGCGCCACTTCGACGATATTGACCATGCTGCGACCGACGACGGCGACTTTGCGGTCGTTCGCCTCGGCTGCCGCGAACACTTGTTGAAGACGGTGCACGTTCGAAGCGAAAGAGGCGACGATGACGCGGCCCTCAGCTTGATAGATGACATCGTTCAACTCGGCGCCGACGAGCGACTCCGAACCAGTTTGGCCAGGGCGTTCCGCATTCGTCGAATCTGACAATAAGCAGAGGACGCCGCGTTGGCCGATGGCTGCCAACTTGTTAAAGTCCGACTGTTTCCCATCGACTGGCGTGTAATCAAACTTAAAGTCGCCCGTGTGTACGATGGCGCCTTGTGACGTTTGAATGCAGACACCGACACAATCCGGGATTGAGTGGTTGACGCGGAAGAAAGTGATGAAATGATCAGCGATAGTCAATTTCGTTTTGGCGTCAATCAATCGGAGGTCGACTTCTTTTAACAAGCCCGCCTCTTTCAATTTGAGCTCGATTAAACCGAGCGTCAATTTCGTCCCATACACGGGAACGTGCTTCAAATCACGGAGTACGTAGCTGAGCCCACCGATATGGTCTTCGTGACCATGGGTGATGAAAATCGCGCGTACCCGATCTTTATTTTCTTTTAAATACGTAATGTCTGGGATGACAATATCAATCCCGAGCATCTCATCGCCTGGAAACATAAGGCCGGCATCGATGACGAAGATGTCGTCGTCTAGTTCCACGACGTACATGTTCTTCCCGATTTCGCCTACGCCTCCAAGCGCAAAGACGCTAACGTTCTCTGTCTTCTTCTTTGACACTAACAAAAACCTCCTAGATGTTGCATATTCTGTTTCGTCCACTTATCGCTACTGAATATTGTATCGGAAAACTGCTGATATGCCAACATTTCCGTTCAATTGACGAGAGGTTTCATCACATCGGCGAGTGGCATCGTCGCTTTGTCGTCCGGACGTTTCCCGGAAGCGAGTTGGCGAATCGACAAGCCGAAGTCCATTTGTAAATGCGGGTAATCCGGAAAACTTCTCCAATCCCCGCCCCATTCGAAGCCGAGTGCTTTGCCGAGTTCTCCTAACTCTTGCCAATCGGGTTCGTCCGATCGGTTGTGGTCCGACTCGAGATTGTAATCGGCACGGTTATTGTGGATGATGACGAAATCGACGGCGAGCCCATAGTTATGGTAACTTTGTCCCGCCTTGGCGTTCGTCACGACTTGTCCCGGTTTCGAGCGCCCTTGGGCATAGAGCGCGTTCTGCTCATCGGCCGACCGATACCCCGACGTCAGACGGACCTCGAGGCCGAGGCAAGAGTAGGCCAGGCGCACGAACGATTCGCTCCGTTCGCGGACGTGCGGATGAAGCTTCGCGAACGCCTGTTCACTCCGCTCGACGACGACATCTTCCGAGCGCGGGTTGCGTTCACACATTCCCGCTTCAAATGTCGGTTCATCGACCCATGGCATCGGGCCCGGACGTGACAACGTGTACGCTAAAAAGATTCCGACTAAAAACGCCGTCATCGCGAACGTCAAAACGCCGGTCCATTTCATCGGCGCAACCGTTTACGGAGTCCTTTGACGAGCGGTAATCCCGTCTCGAGGGCGAAATAGAGCGGACGATTCAAGACGAGGTCGAACTCGCCGACTTTCTCGATCAAATCGCTTCCCCAGCCCGACTTGAACGCATAAAGCCCTGCATACTCGTCATCAGGCTCCGTGCTACCCGATACGCCACCGAAATCGTAGCGTTCGGCCCCGCTCGCCTTGGCTGCTTGCATCATCGTCCATTGCATGAGGTGGTTCGGCATGAACTCACGAAACTCGTTCGAGGATGCCCCGTACAGATAATACGAGCGTCGTCCGGCAAGCGTCAACAGACCGCCCGACAAGACGAGACCGTTCGGGTATTTCTCGTGTAACTCCGTCAGTTCAGGTAACGCGGCTTGAATCTTCTCGATTTGCTCACGTGTCTGCTTTTGACGGTTCAACAAGCTCGTCCGTTTCTTCTCGACCGTTTCCGTCTCGAGTGACCGTTCGATTTTCCCAAGGTCACGCTCCGCTTTTTTGAGCGTGGCCATCTGTTGGTCGAGTGCGAGTTTCGGCTCGAGTTTCGTCAAAAACAAACGGGCGTCATCAGGTTGCAGACAATCGTATAGGTTCTCGAAATAGTCAAGTCCACGAATGGCAAAACCGTCACGCTCGCCCGTCACTTTCATCAAGTCGGCGAACGTCTTAAGCCCGTCGCGCCCGACTTCCGTGCAGACGATCCCTTTCCGTTCGGCCAAGCGAACGTTATAGCGGAATTTATGATGGAATTTGCCGAAGATGTCTTTCTCGCTCGGGCGTAAATCCGTCTCCATCGTGAACCGCGGTTGGGCGTAATCAAACCCACCGCCGTATCCTTTATGGGCGAAGCCGAGACTCGCCATCTCGGTCAATAGACCTGGCACTTCATCTCGATCGATATTCGGATCGATTTTCACGACGATCGCTTTGTTCGCCTTGGCGACCCGCTTCGCCTCCTCGGTCAATGCCCGTAAAGAAGCCACGTCGTCATAGTCGACGACGAAGCCGCGTGGCGCATAGCAGAGTGTGAACGGGAGCTTCGGCACACGTTTGAATAAGAGTAATGCCACCCCGCTCGTCACCCCATCGTTCGCGACGGCGACCCGCTCGGCGAACCAGCCGTTTTGTCGTTTGACGTCGGCCCAACTCGAAAGCTGAAGCAAGTCCCCACGGTCGTGTGTTTTGACGAAATCGTCATGCTCTTTCTCTGTCAAGGTGATCGGTTGTACTGCCATAAATCATATTTCCTCCGTCTTCAAAATTGTCGCTCGGACGATTGCTTCTTCATCTAGCGGAATTTTCTCATTACCGATGATTTGATATTTCTCATGCCCTTTTCCGGCCAAGACGACGATATTGTCCGGTTCGGCCAACCGAGCCGCATAACGGACAGCCTCTTCCCGGTCCCCAATCTCGACGAAATTATCGTGGGTCATCCCGGCGGCGATTCCGCTCGTGATCGAGTCGTACGCTTCAAAACGCGGGTCATCCGTCGTGATGACGACCGTTCCCGCATATTTCGAGGCCATCTCTCCCATCGTCGGCCGCTTCGTAACGTCACGGTTCCCGCCTGTACCGATCAAGAATACGATCTTCTCTTTCGGGACACCGACGAGTGATTTCAAGCATTGCTCGATGCCGTCCGGTGTATGCGCATAGTCCGCATAGACGTTATACCCTGGTACGTCGAGACGTTGCATCCGCCCTTTGGCAGGATGAATCGACTCGAGTGCTTGAACGATCTCGGGCAAACGATAGCCGGCAGCGATCAAACACCCGGTCGCGAGCAAGATGTTGTACACGTTGAACCTTCCGATGAATTGAACGGTCAACGGATGACTCTCCCCTTGGTAGTTGAGGCTAAAACTCGTCTCTGACAGCGTCTGAACGATATCTGATGCCGTCACATCGGCCATCTCGTCGATTGCATACGTGATCACTCGGGCGCCCGTCATCGTCTCGTACAGCTTGCTGTACGGATCATCCGCGTTCAACACGGCAACTTTGTGACGCGACGCCATCTGTCCGAGTTGAGCAAACAATAAGCCTTTCGCCCGCGCATAGTTTTCGAACGTACCATGGAAATCGAGATGGTCATGCGTCAAGTTCGTGAAGCCGACGATATCGAAGTCCGTACCGATGACGCGACCGAGTTCGAGTCCGTGCGATGACACTTCCATCATCACATCGGTGACGCCTTCTTCGTGCATCCGGGCGAGCAACTGTTGCAGCTCAGAGCTTTGCGGTGTCGTGTTTTTGCTCGGGACGACCGTATCGTTAATGCGTACCTCGACCGTGCCGATCAAGCCGGTGCTATGTCCGAGCTCGGTGAGGACATCACGTAAAATGGTCGTCGTCGTCGTCTTGCCGTTCGTTCCCGTGATCCCGAACAGACGCATCTGCTCAGACGGATATTGATAGAACGCGGACGCCAATAGACCGACCGTACGTGTGCTGTCACGCACGATCAAGTTCGGCACACTCAAAGAGAGTGGCCGTTCACTGACGACGGCGACTGCGCCTTTAGTGACTGCTAAATCAGCGTAGTCGTGACCGTCGACCGTATAGCCTTTAATGGCGACGAACAGCGTCCCTGGGACGACTTCACGCGAGTCGGTCGTCACATGGGTCACCGTGATGCCTTGTAGGTTTGGTTGATTAATCAATTGTATGTGGTTAGCTAAATCCGTTAAGTTCAAGTCTTTCCCTTCTTTCACCTGTTCCTGTCCAAAGTAAAGAATACCTCTTAATCAGTGTAGAGAACTTACAATTCGGTTTCAAGTCAGTCTTCGGACGGAAGGACATATGATTTGGCAGGGGCGTGGCCGAGCACCTCATTGATGAGGGTGTTGACGTCACGCGTTTCAATGCGATCAACTTTGTCGAGCACTTCGTTCAAATCCTCGACTTCATCGAGCAGGACGAGGTTGCGTCCGTTGCGGTTCATCCGTGCGCTCGTGCTCTCGTTCCCAAGGACGAGCGACCCTTTTAGTTGTCGTTTCCCTTTCTCGACTTCCTCATCGGACAGCCCATCCGCTTTTAACGTTTCGAGCTCACGCGTCATGATCGTCTCGACTTGCGCGAGCGTTTCTGGTGACGTTCCGATATAAATGGTGAACGTCCCGTGGTCGTCGAACGTCGTATAGTACGAGTAAATCGAGTAGGCGAGGCCTTCCTCTTCTCGAATCGACTGGAACAGCCGTGACGACATCGTCGCCCCGATCGCATTGTTCAACAAGGCCAAATGCGGCAATCGATCGTCTTTGGCGGCAATCGCCTCGAAGTTCCAGCACAGGTGCGCTTGCTCCGTCTCTTTCTGTTTTTTCACCACGTCGCTATACAAGATCGGCGTCGTCGATTCTTTCGGTGATTCCCCTGATGGAAGGTCGGCAAACCTTCTCGTGACCGCCTCGACCAACTCTTGCGGCACGTGGCCGGCGATTGAGACGACGACACGGTTGCCTGTATACGTCGAAGCGACGTAGCGGAGCAATTGCTCCCGAGATAGTCCGAGGACGCTCGCTTCCGTCCCGAGAATCGGTTCGGCGAGAATATCATCTTTATAGACGGCTTTCGCGAGCAGCTCGTGGACGAGATCTTCCGGGGTGTCCTCATACATTTTAATCTCTTCTAAGACGACCCGCTTTTCTTTCTCGAGCTCCGTCTCATCAAACAACGAATCGAATAGCATGTCGGCGAGCGCGTCGAAGGCGATGACCGCGTGCTCGTCAAGCGTCTTCACGTAATAGCACGTATGATCTTTTGACGTGAACGCGTTCACGCTTCCGCCAAGTTCATCAAAGAACGACGCGATCTCTTTTGCCGTTCTCGTCTTTGTTCCTTTGAATAGCATATGTTCAATCAAGTGGCTGATGCCAATCTCGGTCATGCCTTCGGTGCGAGTGCCAGCTTTGATAAAGACACCGGTCGACGTGCTGCGGACATCCGCCATCGGTTCAATCACGATGCGGACGCCGTTGTCTAATGTGATCCATTCCATGTTATCACTCCTATGAAAAAGGCCATCGCACCAGACGATGGCCATCATGATTAGTTTGTCGGGCGTGGCGGACGACGGTCTCCGTCACGACGCGGCGGACGGCTGTCACGTGGTGGACGGCTCTCGCGCTGCGCTTTACGTTTCGCTTCGTATGCTTCGCGTTCTTCCGGTGACAATCCTTCAAGGATGAGCACTTTGTGCGAGGCATTGACTCGGCCTTTGTCATCGATTTCCGTTACGCGGACTTTAATTGTATCACCGAGTTTAACGACGTCTTCGACGTTCGCGACGCGATCAAGACTGAACTCAGAGACGTGGACGAGCGCGTCTTTCCCTTTGAACAACTCAACGAAAGCGCCGAATTTCTCAATACGACGAACCGTCGCATCGAACTCTTCGCCGACGACGACTTCGCGGACGATGTCGCCGATAAGCGCCATCGCCATGTCGATGCCTTCTTGATCGGTCGACGCGATGAAGACTGTACCGTCTTGCTCGATATCGATTTTGACACCCGTTTGGTCGATGATGCTGTTGATCATCTTCCCGCCCGGTCCGATCACGTCGCGGATCTTGTCCGGATTGATCGTCATCGTCACGATTTTCGGTGCATACTTCGACAACTGCGGACGCGGTGCGTCGAGCGTCTCAAGCATATGGTTCAAGATATGGAGACGGCCTGAACGTGCTTGTTCGAGTGCCTCTTCCAAGATCTCACGCGTGATCCCGGCAATTTTGATGTCCATTTGGAGCGCCGTGATCCCGTCTTTCGTTCCTGCTACTTTGAAGTCCATGTCTCCGAGATGATCTTCGAGACCTTGGATGTCAGTGAGGACCGTATAGTGTTCGCCTTCCATGATGAGACCCATTGCGATCCCGGCAACTGGTGCCTTGATCGGCACACCTGCGTCCATGAGGGCGAGTGTCGAACCACAGATTGACGCCTGTGAACTCGAACCGTTCGACTCGAGTACTTCCGAGACGAGACGAATCGTGTACGGGAAGTCGGCTTCTTTCGGGATGATTGGAAGAAGTGCACGTTCTCCGAGGGCACCGTGACCGATTTCACGACGACCTGGCGCACGCACCGGACGAGCTTCTCCGACCGAGAACGGCGGGAAGTTATAGTGGTGCATGAAGCGCTTGTTCTCTTCTAACCCGATGCCGTCGATGATTTGAGCATCTCCGATGACGCCGAGTGTCGCGACCGACATGACTTGTGTTTGTCCACGTGTGAATAAACCGACACCGTGGGCGCGTGGCAACAAGCCCGTTTCTGATGCGAGCGGGCGGATGACTTCCGGGCGACGACCGTCCGGACGAACTTTGTCGACCGTGATCAAACGGCGGACTTCGTCTTTGACGAACTTGTTCAAGATGCCAGATACTTCTTTCAACTTGGCCGGTTCGTCAGCGAGTGATTCTTCGTATGCAGCTACGTATTTGGCAATCACTTCGTTGATTGCTGCGTCACGTGCATGCTTCTCTTCGACTTGAACCGCGGCGTTGATTTCTGGACGTGCTGCTTCGAGCTCAGCCGACAAAGCGTCATCAAACTTCGATACCGTATATTCGAACTTCGGTTTCCCGACAGCTTCGACGATTTCTGTTTGGAACGCGACCAATTTCTTGATCTCTTCGTGACCGAACAAGATTGACTCGAGCATGACGTCTTCCGGTACTTCGTTCGCGCCTGCTTCAACCATGTTGATCGCAGTTGCTGTTCCGGCGACTTGGAGCTCAAGGTCCGTCTGTTCGAGTTGAGCTGTCGTCGGGTTGACGACGAACTCACCGTTGACACGTCCGACTGTCGCTCCGGCGATCGGCCCGTCGAACGGGATGTCCGAAATCGAGAGTGCGATCGACGTTCCAAGCATACCGGCCATTTCAGCCGAGCAGTCTGGATCGTTCGACATGACGTAGATCATGACTTGAATATCGTGACGGAATCCGTCAGGGAAAAGCGGACGGATCGGACGGTCGATGAGACGTGATGTCAAAATCGCGTTCTCTCCAGGACGTCCTTCCCGACGGAGGAAACCTCCTGGGATTTTACCGACCGAGTATAATTTTTCTTCATAGTTGACCGTGAGCGGGAAGAAATCTAAATCCTTCGGCGCTTTCGATGCTGTGACCGTGGCGAGCACGACCGTGTCCCCATAACGGACGAGTGCCGAGCCGTTTGCTTGTTTCGCAAGTTGCCCGACTTCTACAGATAGCGGACGACCGCCCCATTTAGTAGAAAAGACTTGTTTCGTACCTAACATGAACATTCTCCTCTCAAACCTTATCTAGTTTATTATGTAACTCATTCATATGAATGTCTAATGATTTTCCTCCCAAAAAAGAAGAAACGGACTAGGAACAAGTGTCCCAGTCCGTCACATGGTCCGTTCGGATTAACGACGGAGACCAAGGCGTTGAATCAATTCACGGTAACGTGTAACGTCCTTGTTACGAAGGTACGTAAGCAAGTTACGGCGACGTCCAACCATTTTCAAAAGACCGCGACGTGAGTGGTGGTCTTTCTTGTGTGTACGAAGATGATCGTTCAAAGTGTTGATTTGTTCAGTCAATACTGCAACTTGAACTTCCGGTGAACCAGTGTCACCTTGTTTTGTCGCGTATTCCGCGATGATTTCGTTTTTACGTTCTTTTGAGAGTGCCATTGCCTCTCCACCTCCATTTAATAGAAAATTGCCGCGTTGCCGAGCCGTCGTTGGTGAATCGTCCAGCCAAGCGAAGCGGTGTACTTTGCGTACCAAATTAGGATACCGTACCACCCATTCAAAGTCAAGACAGGATTGCCCGGGCGGCTGTCTCATCTTGCTTGAGTTGAGCGATGAGTGCGTCGAGTCCGTCGAACGCCCGCTCGTCACGCAAGTAATGCATCCATTCGATCTCGATCAGTTGCCCGTATAGATCCTCTGAGAAATCGAACAAGTGGCTCTCGATCGAGACGTCCCCGGTCGCATAAAACGTCGGCCGCCGCCCGACGTTCGTCATCGCATCGAACGTCCGGCCGTCCTGAAGCCGTACACGCGTCGCGTAGACACCGAGACGCGGCATGACATACGATGCGTCCATGACGACGTTCGCTGTCGGGTAACCGATCGTCCGGCCACGGGCGTCGCCGTGGATGACTTCCCCGCAGATGACGTACGGCGTACCGAGCAACTCGCTCGCCACATCGACGTCACCGGCACCGAGCAATTGACGAATCCGCGTCGACGACACTTTTTCGCCGCCGCTCGTCTGTTCGGCGACGACCGAGGTCGTGAAGCGACCGCGCGCATGATACGGCAGCGTCTCCATCGTCCCTTCGCCAAATTTACCGTACGAGTAGTCAAAACCTGCCGTCACGTGGACCGCACCGGCACCGATCAAATAGTCATCCACGAATTGTTGCGGTGACAGGCTCGCCAACTCTTTCGTGAACGTGATGACGATACACCGTTCGACACCGAGTCCGGCAATTCGGTTCAATTTCCGCTGGAGCGGTGTGATATAACGGACCGCATCCGGTTTGTTTGAGAGCACTTGTTTCGGGTGCGGGTCGAACGTGATTACGGTCACGGGTACATCGAGCTGTTTCGCTTGCGCCTGTGCATGCCGAATCACGGCCTGATGTCCGGTGTGGACGCCGTCGAAAAATCCGAGCACCATGACCGAAGGGACCAGGTCTGGTGTCTCAGGATACGTCAGATGGATCGTTTCCATACTTCAATCTCCCCTTTAGTCGATGGTCAACATGACCTCGACATTTGCGTCTGTTGTTCCGTCAAGCCGTCGATAGAGGGCAAGTGGAATTCCTTCTTCATTATAGACAGTAAACAGTTCAAATTCGAGCGAGACGTCGTTCAAACGTCCCCCGTTTCGAATATACCGCTCCCGATTGGCTGGAATCGTCATGGCAGGCCAACGTTTGATGACCTCTTCGAGCGGGATGAGGTGGTTCATGCGTTCCTCGACCGTCTCGAGGTCGGCGAGTTGTTGCAACGTGACAGCGGCCGTCTCCTCGAACGAACCAGACCGCGTCCGCCGCAGGTCGCTCATATGGGCCGGATAGCCGAGACGCTCCCCGATTTGGACGGCGAGCGTCCGGATGAATGTGCCTTTGCCACACTCGACGTCGACACGAAAACGGCAGACACCGTCTTCGATGACCGGGTCATTCGTCCGGACGATGCGATGAATCTCGACGATGCGGCGCGGTCGTTCCACCGTCTGACCTTTCCGGGCGTATTCGTACAATTTCTTGCCGTTCACTTTGACGGCAGAGAAGTACGGTGGGATTTGCTCGATTTTTCCTGTCAACGTCTCGAGAACGCGATCGATGTCTGCAGCAGTGAACGCCTCTGGACCGACTTCGCGCGTCTCGACGACCTCGCCATGGGCATCCTCGGTCATCGTCGCCGTCCCGATTGTAATCTCGGCGGCGTACCGTTTGCCTTCATCGGTCAGAAAACGTGACAGCTTTGTCACCCGGCCGAGACAAATCGGCAGGACACCGGTCACTTCGGGGTCGAGCGTGCCGGTATGACCGACTTTCTTCGTTTGGAACAATTTACGGAGCTTGAACACGCAGTCGTGGCTCGTCATGCCGCTGTCTTTATCTAAAATCAATACACCTGTTGGTTCCATCTGGATTCCTCCCATCAAAAAAGGGGAGACGCGAGTCCCCCCTTCAATTTATTGGTCGTTCCGATTTAAGTCACGAATCAATGAATCGATATGGCTACCATATGCGACCGATGAATCGTATTCGAACGACAATTCTGGCGTTTTCCGAAGACGGATGCGGCTCCCGATCTCGCGGCGAATAAATGCGCTCGCCTTATCGAGACCAGCTTGCGTCTCAGCCTTCACTTCGGCGTCGTCTCCGAGCACCGTGTAGTAGGCTGTCGCTTGCTGCAAATCTCCCGTCACATCGACGCTCGTGATTGTAGCGTTCTTCGTACGTGGGTCGTTGACTTCACGGAGCAAGATATCTGTAATCTCTTTACGCATCTGCTCTGCGACGCGTTGGGCACGAATGTTCATACGTGTTCCCTCCTCGCTTTATTTACGTTCGACTTCTTTCATGATGAACGCTTCGATAACGTCCTCCACTTTGATGTCGTCGAACTTCTCTACTTTAATCCCACACTCGTAACCTGTCGCGACTTCTTTGACGTCGTCTTTGAAGCGGCGGAGCGTATCGAGTTTTCCTTCGTACACAACAATCCCGTTACGGATGATGCGGACGCCGGCGTCGCGTGAGATTTTACCTTCTGTGACGTAACAGCCGGCAATCGTACCGACTTTCGAGACTTTAAAGACGTCACGGACTTCAACTTGTCCTGTGATTTCTTCAACGAACTCAGGGTCGAGCATCCCTTTCATCGCGCTCTCGATTTCATCGATCGCGTTATAGATGATGCGGTGCAGACGCATTTCAACATGCTCTTGCTCGGCCATCGACCGGGCGTTACCATCTGGGCGAACGTTGAATCCGATGATGATCGCATTTGCCGCCGAAGCGAGAATGACGTCACCTTCTGTGATTGCACCGACACCTTGGTGGACGATGTTGATTTTAACGCCTGCGACGTCGATTTTGCGGAGTGAACCAGCGAGTGCTTCAGCCGAACCTTGAACGTCTGCTTTGATGATGACGTTCAAATCTTTGACTTCGCCTTCTTGAATGCGGCTGAACAAGTCATCAAGACTAACTTTAGCCGATTCGCGACGCTGTGATTCGAGGTAACGTTGGTAACGTTTTTCTCCGATTGCACGTGCTTTTTTCTCATCTTCGAACACGATGAACTGATCCCCGGCTTGTGGGACATCGTTCAATCCTGTGATCTCGATTGGCGTCGATGGACCGACTTCTTTCACACGACGACCGATATCGTTGACCATGGCCCGGACGCGTCCGAACGTGCTGCCGACGACGATTGAGTCACCGATCCGGAGTGTCCCATGTTGAACGAGAAGCGTGGCGACAGGACCGCGGCCTTTATCGAGCTTCGCTTCGATGACCGAACCGCGAGCTGGCATTTCAGGCGTCGACTTGTACTCTTCGACTTCTGATACGAGTAAGATCATCTCGAGCAACTCATCGATCCCCTCGTCTTTCAAAGCTGAGATCGGTACGAAAATCGTTTCGCCGCCCCACTCTTCCGGTACGAGACCGAACTCTGTCAATTCTTGTTTGACGCGGTCAGGGTTTGCGCCTTCTTTATCCATTTTGTTCACGGCGACGATGATCGGCACGTTTGCCGCTTTCGCATGTGAAATGGCTTCTTCTGTCTGTGGCATCACGCCGTCATCCGCTGCGACAACGATAATCGCGATATCTGTCACTTCGGCTCCACGGGCACGCATCGTCGTAAAGGCGGCGTGACCTGGTGTGTCGAGGAACGTGATCTTTTTATCGTTGACTTCAACTTGATAAGCACCGATGTGCTGCGTGATTCCGCCGGCTTCACCAGCAACGACTTTCGTGTTGCGGATCGAGTCAAGAAGTGTTGTCTTACCATGGTCGACGTGACCCATGATTGTGACGACAGCAGGACGCTCAACAAGCTCGTACTCAGAGAAGTCGATTTCCACTTCTTCAAAGTCTGTCTCATCGATGAGTACTTCTTTCTCAACTTCGTAACCGAATTCAGTTGCAAGCAACTCAATCGTCTCGTCATCAAGCGTTTGGTTGATCGTCGCCATGACACCAAGACCCATCAACTTCATGATAATCTCGTTTGGCTTTTTATCCATCTTCGCAGCGAGGTCCGATACGCTGAGGACATCATCGTACTTGATGACGTTGCCCATTTCAGACTCTTGCGCTAAACGAGCTGCTTTACGTTGACTCGTTTTCGAATTCGGATCCGCTTCCAATGGCACGGCTGCTTTCGCAGGTTTGCCTTTGAATTTACCACCGCGTTTCTTGTTGCGGTTGTCGTTGCGGTTGTTGCCGAAGCGGTTGCCACCACGGTTGCCCGCTTGGTTGCTTTGACCGCCAGACGCTTGTGGGCGTGCTTTCGGTGCTTCTTGCTTGGCAGCAGGTTTCGCGTCAGCCGGTTTTGACTCGGCAGACTTCGTTTCAGCTGGTTTCGTTGCAGCTGGTTTTTCTTGCTTGTCAGCCGAGCGGTATTTCTCAGGGTTGAAGACACGATCGAGTTGCTTGACCGATTCCTCATCTAAGACAGCCATGTGGTTTTTCACTGGCTTGTTCATTTTCTCGAGCTGAGTAATGACTTGTTTACTTGTTACATTCTGTTCTTTTGCAAATTCATAGACGCGTTTTCCCAAAGCATCCACCTCCGTTAATAGTTAAGAGAGAAGTTGCTTAAGCTTGTTCGCAAATCCGGATTCTGTCACAGACACGACGACTCGCATGTCTTTACCTAAAGCAGCCCCGATCGTATATCGGTCGCTCACTTCAATCAATGGAACACCATACGATGTACATTTGTCGGTAACCCGTTTTCTCGTAGACGCTCCAGCGTCTCCGGCAAGGATGACGAGTTTGGCTCGGCCAGCTCGCACATCCTTCAACACAAACTCTTCTCCCATCGTTACTTTCCTCGCCCGTGCGGCGAGGCCTAACAATGATTCCCACTGACTCATGATTCGGCTCCTGCAACAGCTTGAAGCAGCTGCTCATAAAGCGTGTCACTCGTCTTGACTTTTAAATGATGATCGAGTGTCCGTTTTTTCTCTGCTAAACGAATCACATCCGCATCTTTCGACAAATACGCTCCACGCCCGTTCAATTTACCGGACGTATCGATGACGACATCGCCTTCCGGCGTCCGAACGACACGAATCAACGCTTGTTTCGGTAACATTTCTTGCGTGACCACACATTTGCGCAAAGGAAGTTTCTTTTGCTTCATGGTCATTCCTCTTCTTTCACCGTTGTCGGCTCGAGGGCGACGTCAACCGAGTCAGTTTGTTCCATTTCATTGTGAACAATTTCTGGCTCCGGTTCAACTTTTTCGGCGTACGTATCATACAAGTCCATGCCTTCTGCATCCGTCTCGCTCTTGATATCAATTTTCCATCCCGTCAATTTAGCGGCAAGACGGGCGTTTTGACCACGCTTCCCGATGGCGAGTGACAATTGATAGTCTGGCACGACGACCGTCGTCGACTTATTCGGTTCATTGACGTACACGTCAACGACTTGAGCCGGGCTGAGTGCGTTTTTCACGAACTCTTTCGGATCGTTCGACCAACGAACGATATCGATTTTCTCACCGTTGAGCTCATCGACGATCGTTTGGACACGTTGCCCTTTCGGACCGACACAAGCGCCGACTGGATCGACGATGTCTGAATGGACGGCAATCTTCGAACGATCACCCGCTTCACGTGAGACCGACATGACATCGACCGTACCGCTCGCGATTTCTGGCACTTCGAGCTCGAACAAACGACGCAACAGACCTGGATGCGTCCGCGAGACTTGAATGGCTGCGCCAGAACCTTTCGTCGTCGAATCGACTTTCGTCACGTAAACTTTGATACGGTCATGAATCTGGTACGATTCATTCGGCATCTGTTCGTTCGGTGTGAGCACCGCTTCGATATTGTTTTCAAGACCGATATACAAGTTGCGTGGGTCGAACCGTTCCACAATCCCCGTCATGATCTCGTCTTCTTTATCGACGAAGTGATTATAAATGCGCTCGCGCTCGGCTTCCCGCATCTTTTGCGTGACGACTTGTTTGGCTGTCATCGCCGCGACGCGACCGAAGTCGCTCGGTGTGACTTCTTCTTTATGGAAGTCCCCTAACTCGTAGTTCGGATCAATCTCATGCGCTTCTTCGAGCGACAATTGTTGCTCCGGATGCGAGAGACGTTCAACGACTTCGAGAAGTGCGAAGACACGAATATCACCAGTCACTTGGTCGAATTCAACTTTTACGTTTTCATTCGGGTTGGCGACGTTTCGACGATATGCCGAAATGAGCGCCTGCTCGAGCGCATCGATGATAATCTCTTTCTCGATTCCTTTTTCGTTAGCAATCTGTTCGATTGTTGTGAGTAATTGTGGCCCCATCTTTACCTCTCCTTAACTAAACGTGACCGCTAGGCGGGCTTGTGCAATTTTGTCTACCGGTAGCGATATCGCTTTTTTTCTTGTCTTGATGCGCGTCTCGACGACGGCGGTCTCGCCGTCATATTCCGTCAAAATGCCTTCGAACTCTTTGGCACCTTCAATCGGGGCAAACGTCTTGATATAGACGTTCTTCCCAATCGCACGTTCAAAGTCGGTCGGCTTTTTCAGTGGTCGCTCGGCACCGGGACTCGAGACGTCAAGATAATAGGCTTGTTCGATCGGATCGCTATCGTTTAGTTTTTCCGAGAGTTGTTCGTTGATGTTGACGCAATCATCTAAATCGACGCCCCCCGGCTTGTCGATATAGACGCGCAAGAACCAATCTGGCCCTTCTTTCACGAATTCGACATCGACCAATTCCATGTTCTCACGCTCCACGATCGGCAACGCGATCGCTTCGACGACTTCTGTTATTTTGGACACTCTCATCCCTCCTTCTGGCTTTTACATACAAGAAAGGAGTAGGGTTCCCTACTCCTTTCCGTCGTAGTATCCAACATTGTTCGATACCAATATATCATATTTTCCCGGTTTTTCGCAACTTACACCCCAAAATCAAAGAACGAGAGTTGGTTCTCATCCGGGAGGCCTTCGAGACATTTCATCGTATCGAGCGTCTCGACAATCGTCTTCGATAATTTAGCCCGTTTGCGCAAATCCTCTTTCGATAGAAACTGGCCTTCGGCGCGCGCCTCGACAATGGCTTTCGCCGCGTTCGTACCGAGACCATCGACGGCATTGAACGGCGGGATGAGCGTGTTCCCTTCAATCAAGAACTCGGTCGCGCTCGAACGGTACAAATCGATGTTCTGGAACTTCATGCCGCGCTCTAACATCTCGAGTGCGAGCTCGAGCACGGTGTGAAGCCCTTTGTCTTTCGCCGTGGCTTCAAATCCTTTTTCACGGATATCCGACATCGCTTTACGCACGGCCTGTGACCCTTTGATCATGGCCGACAAGTCGAAGTCCCCGGCACGGACCGTGAAGTACGTCGCGTAATACAGAATCGGATGATGCACTTTGAAGTAGGCGATCCGGACGGCCATGAGCACGTACGCCGTGGCGTGCGCTTTCGGGAACATATACTTGATCTTCTTACAAGACGAGATGTACCATTCCGGGACATCGTTGGCCCGCATCTCCGTCTCCATGTCTTCCGACAAGCCTTTCCCTTTCCGTACCGACTCCATGATTTTGAAGGCGAATGACGGTTCGAGGCCCGCATAAATCAAGTAGACCATGATGTCGTCACGACAACCGATCACGTCTTTCAGTTCGCATGTCCCGTTATAGATGAGCTCGTTGGCGTTCCCAATCCAGACATCTGTCCCGTGAGACAGTCCCGAAATTTGAACGAGTTCGGAGAACGTCGACGGTTTCGTCTCTTCGAGCATCTGCCGGACGAACTTCGTCCCGAACTCTGGAATCCCTAGCGTACCCGTCTTCGATTCGATTTGCTCCGGCGTGACACCGAGTACTTCCGGCGATGAAAAGATTTTCATGACCGTCGGATCGTCTGTCGGAATCGTCTTCGGATCAATGCCCGATAAATCTTGCAGCATGCGGATCGCGGTCGGGTCATCGTGACCGAGAATATCGAGTTTGAGCAAGTTGTCATGAATCGAGTGGAAGTCAAAGTGGGTCGTTTTCCACTCGGATGACTTATCATCGGCCGGATATTGGATCGGCGAAATTTCGGCGATGTCCATATAATCCGGGACGACGATGATCCCCCCCGGGTGTTGTCCCGACGTCCGTTTGACGCCGGTGACGCCCGAGACGAGCCGATCGACTTCGGCGTTCCGATAAATCTTATCGTTCTCGGTCGCATAACCTTTCACATATCCATACGCCGTCTTATCGGCAATCGTCCCGATTGTACCGGCACGATACACATACTCTTCACCGAACAACACTTTCGTGTAGGCGTGGGCGTGTGGTTGATATTCACCCGAGAAGTTCAAATCGATATCCGGTACTTTGTCCCCTTTGAACCCAAGGAACGTCTCGAACGGGATATCGTGCCCGTCCTTCGTATACCAAGTCCCACACTCCGGACATTGTTTGTCTGGCAAGTCATACCCGGACCCGACCGATCCGTCGTCAAAGAAGTGGGAATGTTGACACTTCGGACAGACGTAATGCGGCGGCAACGGGTTGACCTCGGTGATTTCGGTCATCGTCGCAACGAAACTAGAGCCGACCGAACCACGTGAACCGACGAGATAGCCGTCGTCGAGTGATTTCTTAACGAGCTTATGCGAAATCAAATAGATGACCGCAAAGCCGTGTCCGATAATCGATTTCAGCTCTTTCTCGAGCCGGGCCTCGACGATTTCCGGCAGTTGTTCTCCGTAAATCGAACGGGCCATGTCGTAACTCATGTTCCGGACCTCATCGTCTGCGCCTTCAATCTTCGGCGTGTACAAATCGTCCGGAATGATTTGAATCGACTCGATTTGATCGGCGATCGCATTCGGGTTCGTGATGACGATTTCGCGGGCGAGTTCGTCCCCGAGGAACTTGAACTCTTCCATCATCTCTTTCGTCGTCCGGAAATGGGCGTGCGGGAGTTCTTTCCGCGTGTTGATGAAGTTGGCACCACCTTGCGTCCGAATCAAGATCTCTCGGTACGAGCGGTCTGTCCGGTCAAGGTAATGAACGTTTCCGGTCGCACATACCGGCAGGCCGGCCTGTCCGGCGACGCGAATGATCCGCTTAATGATTTCCCGTAACTCGAGCTCGTTGGCGACGATCTCTTTATCGATCAAATGCATATAGAGCGCCGGGGGATGAATCTCGATGAAGTCGTAGAACGCCATCATCTTCTCAAGCTCTTCGTCTGACTTGTTCAGGGCGGCGTCAAAAATTTCACCGTTGTCACACGCCGAACCGATGAGGAGTCCTTCACGACGCTTCACGATTTCCGAGCGCGGCATGCGTGCCATCCGGAACAAGTAATCGATGTGGGACAACGAGATTAGTTCGTATAAGTGACGAAGTCCCGGTTTTTTCGTTTTCGCATAAATCGTCGCATGGAACGGACGGATTTTCGAGACGTCGCTTCCGACTTTCGCGTTCAGTGAGCGATGCGTCTGCATCTCAAACATCTGTTTGGCGAGTTCGAGCAGTTTCATGAGCAAGTACGCCGTCGCCTCCGCATCATAGATGGCCCGGTGATGCTGGGTCAACTCGATATCGAATCGCTTCGCGAGCGTGTTGAGGCGGTGGTTTTTGAGCGTCGGTAAAATCGTCCGGGCGAGTTCGAGCGTGTCGATGACGGGATAGTCATCCGGCTCGTGCCCCCCGCTCCGAAGCGTCGCTTCTAAGAAGCCCATATCGAACGATGCGTTATGGGCGACGAGGATGCCGTCCCCGCACCAATCGACGAACTGTTTGGCGATGACTTCGGGATCGGGCTGGCCATGGACCATGTCGTCCGTGATGCCCGTCAGCTCGATTGTCGTAGCCGAGAGCGGATGTTTCGGATCGGCGAACGCCTCGAACCGGTCGATGATTTCACCGTCTTTAATTTTGACCCCGGCAAGTTCGATGATTTTGTTGTAGACGGCCGAAAGTCCGGTCGTCTCGACGTCGAAGACGACATATGTCGCATCATCGAGCGGGACATCGGTCGGGTGATACGCGACCGGCACGCCGTCATTGACGACGTTCGCCTCGACCCCGAACAGCACTTTGATGTCATTCTTTTTCCCGGCGTAATAGGCTTCCGGGAACGACTGGACTCCGGCGTGATCGGTGATGGCGATGGCGCGATGGCCCCATTTGGCCGCCCGGGCGACGAGCGCCGACACGTTCGTGACCGCGTCCATCTGGCTCATTTGCGTATGCGCGTGTAATTCGACGCGTTTCTCACCGGCCCACTCGTCACGGGCCGGTTCGACTTTCACTTCTTGCAGTTGCGATGCCATCATGCACAGTTCGCGCATGAAGCTGTCATCCTCGACCCGGCCGGCCGCTTGGATCCACATGCCTTTTTTGACGGCGCTGAGCATCCGGTCATCATCGTCATCACGTGCGAACACTTTGACGATGAGTGAATCGGTATAGTCCGTCATCTTGAACGTGAACAGTTTCTTCCCGCTCTTCAGTTCTTTCCGTTCGGCCGAGAAGACGAGGCCTCGGATGGCGACGCGTCGTTCTTCTTCGATGATTGTCTTAATCGGGACGATCTCGTCTTTGATCAAGGCGCCCATCCGTACCTCGGTGACCGGTTCGTCGTTCGTCTCGGTCGCCTTCGCGAATTGCGCTGCGAGGGCGAGCTTCGCTTGTTCCAAATCTTCTTGCACGACTTGTTCGCGGAGCGCTTGGTTTGCTTCTTCATTCTCCGAGAACAGCGCTTGGCAAGGTTTCTTCATAAAGCCATAGGCGCTATAGAGCGCTTGGACTTCTTGGCATAACTCTTTATCGACATAGTTCGCCTCAGGGGCCGAGCGCACCGGGATGAGCAATTTGTTCTGCTCAAAGCGCGGTGAGACCGATGCGAAATAACTGCGCATCGCACCCGACACTTGGCTGAGTTCACTGACGATACGCGGCCAATAGTCGATATAATCCTGTTCGGCACCGCCTGAGGTCGTCGTGAAACGCGCGTACACCTCGTCAGCGAACGTCGCGTACCGGCTCTCGATTCGGCTCATGAACAGTTGATACACCTCGTACGGCAACACGCGCTGCAACTGGAAATAAAACGTCCACGTCCGGCGCTGCTTGTTGACGACAAGTCGCGTCAATTCCGCATCGTCGAATTGTTCCGTCTCGGTCGTGATGCCGAGATCGGTCAAGAGCAATTGCATTTTTTGATTAGCTTCCACGGGTAAGAAGTCCCCCCTTTTATCATTCGATGTCGAAAAATGAAGGTGACGGCAAGAAACCGTCACCTTCATCGATCATTTTGCCTCGTTCAGTTGCGCCGTGATCACACGTGGCAACTCATCTACCGTCGTCTCAAGGACTTCGCCAGTGGCACGTACTTTCACTTCGACGATACCTTCGCTCGCTTTTTTCCCGACGTTGATACGAATCGGAAGACCGATCAAATCAGCATCGGCGAATTTGACGCCAGCCCGTTCTTTACGGTCATCATACAACACATCGTACGTCGATGACAGCTCATCGTATAAACGGTTCGCGAGTTCGACTTGCGCTTCGTCTTTCGTGTTGATGGCAATCAAGTGCACATCGAACGGAGCGACGCTCTTCGGCCAAACGATACCGCGATCGTCATGATGTTGCTCGATGACGGCCGACAATGTGCGTGAGACGCCGATGCCGTAGCAACCCATAATGAGCGGTTCGGCCCGACCTTCTTCGTTCAAGAACGTCGCACCCATCGCTTCTGAATAGCGCGTGCCGAGCTTGAACACTTGCCCGACTTCAATCCCGCGAGCGAAGCGGACCGGACCCGACTCGTCAGGTGCCATGTCGCCTTCGACGACGAAACGGAGGTCATGATACGTCAAATGCGACAAGTCGCGTTCGGCGTTGACGTGCGTATAATGGGTGTTCGCCTCGTTGGCGCCACATACCGCGTCGACCAAATATTTGACGGCGTAATCGGCCACGACTTTGACCGGTGCATGAATCGGTCCGAGCGTGCCCGGCTCACAGCCGAACAAGTCGATGATCGTCGCTTCTTCTTCCATTTGGATGTCGAGTCCGCCGAGGGCGTTCTTCACTTTGACGTCGTTCGCCTCGTGATCACCTCGAACGATGGCCATGACCGTCTCGCCATCGACGTTGAAGAGGACCGACTTGATCGTCGTCTTCGTGTCGACGTTCAAGAAGCGCGCCACATCTTCAATCGTCTTATTGTCTTTCGTGTCGACCTTGTCGAGGGCAAGCACTTCGGCCGCTTGCATGTCATAGCGGTCGAGCGTTTCTGCCATCTCGATATTGGCGGCGTAGTTCGACGTGTCCGTATAGACAATCGTGTCTTCCCCGATATCGGCAAGCGCTTGGAATTCGTGCGTGTCTTTCCCGCCGATGGCACCCGAGTCAGCTACGACCGGGCGATATTTTAGACCGATGCGGTCAAAGATGTTGGAATAGGCGTTATACATGTTCTTGTATTCGTCGTCCAAGTCATCTTGTGTGGCGTGGAACGAATACGAATCTTTCATCAAGAACTCACGACCCCGGAGCAGTCCGAAACGTGGACGACGCTCGTCGCGATATTTCGTTTGAATCTGATACAAGTTGACCGGTAACTTTTTGTAGGAGTTGAGTTCATCGCGCACGATTGACGTGATGAGTTCCTCGTGCGTCGCACCGAGGGCGAAGCGACGATCGTGACGATCGGTCAATCGCATAAGTTCAGGACCATAAATACCCCAGCGACCCGTCTCTTCCCACAGTTCCGCCGGTTGAATCGCTGGCATGAGCAATTCTTGGGCACCGGCCCGGTTCATCTCTTCGCGGATGATCGTTTGAATCTTTTGTAACACGCGGTGGCCGAGTGGAAGATACGAATAAATTCCAGCGGCGTTTTGGCGCATGAAGCCTCCGCGGACGAGAAGTTGATGGCTGACGGCTTCTGCGTCGGCCGGCACTTCTCGAAGCGTAGGCATGAACAGTCTCGATTGTTTCATAGGTATCAACGTTTCCCTTCTATAACCCGATTAGATCTTACTTTTATTATTTAAAGAATGATTGAATATCATTCCACGTGACGATCAACATGAGGAGCATGAGCAAAGCGAACCCGATAAAGTGGACGAATCCTTCCTTTTTCGGATCGATCGGCCGTCCGCGCACCGCTTCGAACAAGAGGAAGATGAGTCGTCCTCCATCGAGTGCCGGAAGCGGCAACAAGTTAAAGATGGCCAAGTTGACTGATAAAAGTGCCGTCCAGTTGAGGAGCATGATGAGCCCGCTCGCCGCCACTTCATCGGTCATGCGGACAATCCCGACCGGTCCGGCCAATTGGTCGACGCCGACTTGACCGGTAACCAAATCACCGACCGCGGAAAAGATGAGCGTCGACATCGTCCACGTCGTCTCAGCCCCAGTCGTGAAGGCTTTCGTCGGTGAACGCTCGAGCGCGTTCGTCACGCCCAATATCCCGACCGTCTCGCCGTTTTGTTCGACCGCTTGCGGCGTGAGCGTCACCGTTTGTTCTGCATTATCTCGAATATACGTCACTTCGGTTGGCGTGTCAGCCCGGTCGGCAAGCACAGTCCGAAGGTCGAGCCAGTCATCAATCGTCTCGCCTTCGATGGAGACAATTTCATCTCCCGCCATAAGACCTGCTTGATCTGCAGCCGAATCTGGCTGCACCGTACCGATTCGTCCATCGTCCGTTGGCGTCCCTTGGACGAGACCGACGATGACAAGCAAGATGAAGGCAAGGACGAAGTTCATCGCTGGGCCGGCTGCAATCGCGAGCACACGTTTCCATACCGATTGAGCTCCGAACGTGCGGTCGTATGGGGCAATTTGAATTTCCATGCCTTGGTCGACGAGAAGCGTGTCCCGTTCAAGTGAATAGACACGGACCTCATCATCGACGAGTAACTGGATCTTCAATTCGCGAATCGAATCGAACTTGTCGACCGTCCCGACGATGTGCACGTCTTTTGCCTGGTCCGGCTGGAAGTAGACACGATCGACCGTGCCAGCGTTCGTCAGGCGTAACCCGACGTGTTGACCGGCTTTCACTTCGATCGGCTCAAAATCTTCTCCTGCCATTTTGACATACCCACCGATTGGCAATAAGCGAATCGTATACAGCGTCTCATTCTTTCTGAACGAGAGGATTTTCGGTCCAAACCCGATTGCAAATTCATGACAGAGAATCCCTGCCCGTTTCGCCATGACGAGGTGTCCCCATTCATGAACCGATATGAGTACCCCAAACATCAAAACGATGGCGATAAAAGTCGTCATTGTCTATTCCCCACCTTCACTTTCCTTGCTGAATTTGTTCTCGAACCGCTCGGTCGACTTGAAGGATCTGTTCGAGCGTCGGTTCTGCAATTACCGTATGTGTCTCCATCGCTTGTTCAACGATCCGTTCGATATCGAGGAAAGCGATCTCCCCGTTCAAGAACAGCTCGACAGCCGCCTCGTTGGCCGCATTAAGCACCGTCGGCATCGAACCACCGGCGCGCCCGGCCTCATACGCGAGGCGTAAGGCCGGATAACGCGTCAAGTCGGCTTCTGCGAAGTGAAGCGTTCCGATTTCTCTCAAGTTTAACCGCTTGTTCCCGTCGATTTCAAGACGTTTCGGGCCTGAGAGCGCATAGAGGATCGGTCCCCGCATATCCGGATTTCCAAGCTGCGCCATGACGGCGGCGTCTTTGAATTCGACCATCGAGTGGATGATGGACTCACGATGTAGCACCACTTCAATATCATTATAATCGATATCGAACAACCAGTGCGCTTCGATGACTTCGAGTCCTTTATTGAACATCGTCGCCGAATCGATCGTGATTTTCGCCCCCATCGACCAGTTTGGATGTGCGAGCGCCTCTGCGACGGTCACGCCGTCTAATTCATCCCGCGACTTGTCACGGAAACTCCCGCCTGATGCCGTTAAGATGATTTTCGAGACGTCCTCTCGGCGTTCACCGTTCAAACATTGATAGATGGCTGAATGTTCACTATCGACTGGAAGCAGGCTGACCCCATGCTTCTTGACGGCTGCCGTGACGAGATGGCCCGCCGTGACGAGCGTCTCCTTGTTCGCCAAAGCGATGTCTTTACCTGCCTCGATGGCAGCGAGCGTCGGCTCAAGACCGACAGCCCCGACGACGGCTGTGACGACGATGTCAGCCCGCTCTGCGGTCGCACATTCGATCAACCCTTCAAGTCCGATAAAAAAGAGTGGTTCGTATGTAAGTCGTGGTTTGAGTTGTTCGAGCACTTCGATGTCTTTGGCGGACACGTATTTCGGCCGCAGGCGGTTGATCCATTCCTCGGCTACATCTACATTCGTTCCGAAGGCATAGGCCTCAAGTTCAAACAAGTCGGGGTGCTGTTCGATGACGTCACATGTCTGTACGCCAATCGAACCAGTCGCCCCGATTAAGCTGATTCGCTTCATCTTGACACTCCTTTATAACAAATTAAATACCCAGATGACGGTGAATACCGCGATCATACTATCAAAGCGGTCCAAAATGCCACCGTGTCCCGGTAACAGATGACCCGAATCTTTTACGTTGAATTGACGTTTATACGCCGACTGCACCAAGTCCCCGAGTTGCCCGACGACGGATACGACGACCGCGAGAACCAATACTTCGAGAATCGGCAACACCGGTTCGACGAGGACGTAGACGAGACCGACGACGATAGACGAGATGATCCCACCGACCGCCCCTTCAATCGTCTTGTTCGGACTGATCGAGGGCCACAGTTTTGTCTTACCGATTGCTTTGCCCGTGAAGTAAGCACCCGAGTCGGTCGCCCAAATCATGAACAGGACGAGAAGTACTTTGACGAGCCCATCCTCTGAAAGACGGACGAGCGCAAAACTAGAGAAACCGATGACGAGATAGACAGCAGATACAAAATAAAAACTCGCGTCTTCATACGTGAAACGGTTTTTTGTGACGACCGTCCAAAACAGGAGGAGCATTAAACCGAGCACCATCCATTGATTCGTCGACATCGGCATCTCGCCCATGACAAGCTGTCGCTCAAGCAACATCAATACGAACGGGAAGGCTACAAGGAGCGACGTCACAAGGAACGGAAACGCCGTCAACTTGTGATTGCGCATCATCGTGAACTCGCTCAGTCCAATCAAGGCGAGCACACCCATCAAGATGACGAACGGACTGCCCCCGAGGGCGATCAAGCTGACAAAAATGGCACCGGCCCAAAGACCGGTAATAATTCGAGTCTTCATGTCACACCCCACCAAACCGGCGCGTCCGCGCGTTATACGCTTCGATTGCCTCGACGAAGTGGTCTCGTTTGAACTCAGGCCATAACACGTCTGTGAAATGGAGTTCAGCGTACGCCCCTTGCCAGAGCAAGAAGTTCGAGAGACGCTGTTCCCCGCTCGTCCGGATAATCAAATCGACGTCTTGCATATTTGTCATGAGACGCTGTCCGATCATGGCGTCATCGATGTCGTCCGGTTGGATTTTTCCTGCCGCTACATCGCTGGCGATGTGGCGCATCGCTTGTACGAGCTCGTCGCGGCCACCATAGTTTAAGGCAAAGACGAGATCCAGACCTGTGTTCGTCGCCGTGCGCGTACGAGCCTCATCGACTGCATCCCGCGTGCCGCGCGGTAATTTTGACACATCACCTGCGACGAGGACGCGAACGTTTTGTTCGTCCAGTTCTTTTAAGTCCGTCTCTAAAAATTGTTTCGGCAATTTCATCAAGAAGTTGACTTCTTCTTCCGGACGCGTCCAGTTCTCCGTCGAGAACGCATAGAGCGTCAACGAACGGATCCCGAGTTCTTGGGCGGTGCGAACCGCTTCCCGGACCGATTTCATCCCTTCCCGGTGACCCATGATGCGAGGGAGTCCACGCTTCTTCGCCCAACGGCCGTTGCCGTCCATAATGATGGCGACGTGTTCGGGGATGCTCAGTTCCGCCTCGGTCTTCGTTTTAGGATTCACCCATTTAAACATACTCTATCCTCCTGATTGTATGAAAGAGGGACCCTCTCAGTAAAAGGGTCCCCACACAGCTTTTTGGTATACCACTTCCGTGATTACACTTCCATGATTTCTTTTTCTTTCGTCGCTGCAGATTCATCAATCTTTTTGATATACGAATCCGTTAACGATTGAACGTCATCCGCGTAACCGCGAAGGTCGTCCTCAGTCAAGTCCCCATCTTTTTCAAGCTTCTTCAAGTTTTCGTTGGCGTCACGACGAACGTTACGGACAGCGACTTTCGCTTCTTCCGCATATTTCTTCGTCACTTTCACGAGCTCTTTGCGACGCTCTTCCGTCAAAGCTGGGATGGCGAGACGAATGACGGTCCCGTCCGACGACGGCGAGAGACCAAGGTCGGCTTTTTGGATCGCTTTTTCAACGTCAGACACCATCGACTTGTCCCATGGTTGAATCAAGAGAAGGCGTGCTTCCGGTGTATTGATGTTCGCTACTTGATTGAGCGGTGTCGGTACGCCGTAGTAATCGACTTGAACCGGGTCCAAGATCGACGCGCTCGCACGTCCCGTCCGAAGTGTCCCGAAGTCACGCTTCAGCGCGGAAACGGCTTTCTCCATTTTCTCTTCAGCAGTTTTCAATACGTCATTTACACTCATGAATTGATTCCTCCTACTACCGTCCCGATATGTTCCCCGAGTACGACACGTTTGATGTTTCCTTCTTCAAGCAATGAGAATACAATCAGTGGGATATGGTTGTCCATACATAGTGACGTGGCTGTCGAATCCATCACTTGGAGACCGTCCTTTAAGACGTCCAAGTACGTGAGCGTGTCGTATTTGACTGCATCCGGAACGAGTTTCGGATCGGCCGAATAGACGCCGTCGACGTTGTTTTTTCCCATCAAGATGACGTCAGCTTCAATCTCCGCTGCGCGGAGTGCCGCTGTCGTGTCTGTTGAGAAGTACGGGTTCCCCGTCCCTGCCGCGAAGATGACGACGCGACCTTTTTCAAGGTGACGCATCGCCCGGCGACGAATGTACGGTTCAGCCACTTGGCGCATTTCGATTGAGGTTTGGACGCGTGTTTGGACACCGTTCGTTTCAAGGCTATCTTGTAGCGCGAGCGAGTTCAATACCGTGGCGAGCATGCCCATGTAATCCGCATTCGCTCGGTCCATGCCGAGCTCGCTACCGGTCTTGCCGCGCCAGATGTTGCCGGCGCCTACGACGACGGCAACTTCGACGCCCATGGCGACCAATTCTTTAATTTGCCCAGAGATCGAATTGACGATGGCCGGGTCGATCCCGTACCCTTGATCTCCAGCGAGCGCTTCCCCACTCAATTTTAACACAATTCGCTTATATTTCGGTTCCATACTTTGCCTCCTCTTGCTTGAAAAAAGGGAACACGCTCCCTTAACGAACTAACTCAAGGTTATACAGACGTGTTCCCAATTTTGATAGCACCATGTGAATGATGCAGATTATTTTTTAAGTTGGTTCATTACTTCTTCAGCAAAGTTTTCTTCGCGTTTTTCCATACCTTCTCCAACTTCGTAACGTACGAATGAGTTGATACGGCCGCCTTTAGACTCTACGTATTTCCCAACTTTGAAGTCAGCGTCTTTAACGAATGTTTGGTCGACGAGGCAGATTTCCTCGAAGTACTTGTTCATACGTCCCGCAATCATCTTCTCGACGATGTTGGAAGGCTTGCCTTCGTTGAGGGCTTGCTCAGTCAAGACTTTCTTCTCACGATCTGCTTCTTCAGCCGATACTTCGTCGCGTGTCGCGTAAAGTGGGCGTGCTGCTGCTACGTGCATGGCTACGTCTTTTGCAACTGTTTCGTCTGTTGTACCGTCGAGGACAACGACTGAACCGATGCGGCCGCCCATGTGGAGGTACGTGCCGAAGACTGCATCGTCCGCTTTTTCAAGGACAGCGATGCGACGGAGTGAGATTTTCTCTCCGATTGTCGAAGCTTCTTCTTGAATGTGTGTTTCAAGCGTTTTACCAGCTACGAATTCAGAAGCGAGTGCCGCTTCAACTGTCGTTGCGCCTGAAGTGAGAACAGCTTTTGCTACGTCTGAAACGAGTGTTTGGAACTTCTCGTTTTTCGCAACGAAGTCTGTTTCTGAGTTAACTTCGACGAGCGTAGCTTTGTTGCCGTCAACCGCTACTGCCGTCAAACCTTCTGCTGCGATACGGTCGCCTTTAGCTGCTGCTTTCGCGATCCCTTTTTCACGAAGGAAGTCGATTGCTGCTTGCATGTCACCGTTTGTTTCAGTGAGTGCTTTTTTGCAATCGAGCATACCTGCGCCTGTTTTTTCACGAAGTTCTTTTACCATTGCTGCTGTAACTGCCATCGGAAATTCCTCCTTGTAAAACTTACGAATTTTTAAGAAAAAGCACTAAGGCTTTATATACGTGTCCTAAAAAAAGGTGATAAAAGGCTTTCCCTTTATCACCTGTTGTCTGACTGATTACTCAGCTTCTGTCGCTTCAGCTTCTGGAGCTACCGCTTCTTCAGCTACTTCTTCTTCGCCTTGTTTCGCTTCGATGATTGCATCTGCCATCTTCGAAGTGAGCAATTTAACCGCACGAATCGCATCGTCGTTCGCTGGGATGACGTAGTCGATTTCGTCTGGATCACAGTTTGTGTCGACAATCGCAACGATTGGGATGTTCAATTTGTGAGCTTCTGCAATCGCGATCCGCTCTTTACGTGGGTCAACGATGAAGAGGGCATCAGGAACACCTGGCATGTCCTTGATTCCGCCGAGGAACTTCTCAAGACGTGTCATTTCTTTTTTCAAGATGATGACTTCTTTCTTAGGAAGTACTTCGAACGTACCGTCAGCTTCCATTTTCTCAAGCTGCTTCAAACGGTTGATACGTTTTTTGATTGTTGAGAAGTTTGTGAGTGTTCCACCCAACCAACGCTCATTGATGAAGTACATACCTGAACGGAGTGCTTCTTCTTTGATTGTGTCTTGAGCTTGTTTTTTCGTACCTACGAAGAGGACGTTTCCGCCTTCTGCCGCGAGTTCACGAACGAAGTTGTACGCCTCGTCTACTTTTTTGACCGTTTTTTGAAGGTCGATGATGTAGATGCCGTTACGCTCCGTGAAGATGTATTTCGCCATTTTTGGGTTCCAACGGCGTGTCTGGTGACCGAAGTGTACACCAGCTTCGAGCAATTGCTTCATTGAAATTACTGCCATGATAAATTTCCTCCTTGTGGTTTAAAAAAGTCCTCCGCCTCGTTCATCGTTGTATTCCGACCTTTCGGCACCGAGGAATACCATCCCGAGACGTGTGTGATGTGTTTAACACCAAAAAATACTATAGCATATGTCCGCCAATCCGGCAACTCTCACTTTTTACGAAGTTTGGCATATAAGGCGACTTCTCCTTCGCCTTTTCCGAGGAGTCGGGCCGTCTCCCGGACCGAATGGTGCAATAACACATCCTCCACGTGCGGGGCTGATTGCGTATCGTCGTCCGATGTCTCTCGCTTTGGCTCCGCATGGATCGACTGAGCACCTGTAACCTCTTCGTTTGAGGACGCTGGTTGTTTCACGACATCGTTCATCGATTCCATGAACGACAACAGGAGGGCCTCGGTCTCACGTTTCTCGTGCTCGAGTTGCGTGACGCGAGCGGTCAACGCTTGGACTTGACGAAATAAGATCAGCAGTCCGTAAGCGACGATACAGGCGATTGCGATATATACGATGGTCATCTCCACCCCTCCTTCACGATGTCTTTTCTTCTAAATACGAACGTCCAAGTGCAAGCTTTAACGTCTTTAACGCCTTGGAATGGATTTGGGAGATACGTGACGTCGACAGTTCCAACACTTCGCCAATCTCGGTCAACGTCAACTCGTCGAAGTAGAACAACGAGACGACGAGACGTTCTTTCTCGGACAAGTGCTCGATTTCGGTCGTCAGCACGTCGAGCAGCTCGCGCTGCAATAGCGTATCCTCCGGTTTCTCAGAGTCAGGGTCGAAATACGTGACGGACATGACCTTGCCTTCTTCTTGAAGCGTCACCGCTTCATCGATCGACAACATGTTCGCGAAGTACCCTTCCGCCATCGCCTTCTCGATTTCCGACACCGGCAGTTCGCAGGCGCTCGCGAGTTCTTCTTTCGTCGGGGCCCGGTGCAACTTCTGCTCGAGTTGTTCGGCGATGTGATCAATTTTTTTCACGCGTTCGCGCACCGAACGCGGTAACCAATCGATTTTCCGCAGCCCATCGATGATGGCGCCACGGATCCGAAACGCCGCGTACGTGTCAAACTTGTTGTTGTGTTCTGGATCATATTTCATGAGGGCATCGTACAATCCCATGTAACCCAAACTTTTCAATTCGTCGCGTTCGACGCTCTTCGGGAGCGTCACGATCATTCGTTGCACGTGATAATGGATGAGGAACTCGTAGTGCGTCAATAGTTCATTCGCTGTATCCATATCGCGGTCAGTGTTCCAACGATCCCACAACTCGGTAAGCTGAGTCGTCATGTCGATCCCCCCTAGATTTCCTTAGTTCCTACGCTGACCGTTCGAATCGACAGGACGCAAGTCGCCACATCAAATTCGATCGTCCGTCCGTTATGTCCGCCACAGTCTTCTGCGATGAGCGGGATACGGTGCGCTTTCAGTGCGTTGCGCACGGCTTCGGCGTTTCGTTCACCGATCCGCATCGCCTCGTTCTCATACTTGAATTGAAACATTTGGGCGCCGCCGGCCATCTTCGCTTGCAGCCGACCCGCTCCGGCCCGTTTCAACGACGCGACGAGCGCATCGATGGCCGTATCCGCATATTTTCCTACTTCAACCGTTTGGTGTTTCCGGGCAATCGCCGAATCCGGCAACATGACATGGGCCATCGCCGCGATTTGGAGCCGGACGTCATACAAGATGACGCCGACGCACGAACCGAGTCCTGCCGTTCGCAATTTGTTCGGCGCGGTCGTCTGCTTCCATTCCGCGATGCCGATTTTGATGACTTCAGCCATGGCCAATCAACCGCTGTTGTATCCGTTCGAGCGAGCCATGCGTCGGTAGGAACAACACATGCCCAGCACTTACTTTCTCATCGATGCGGAACGTCGTATCGATGTAGAGTGCCGCATCTTCCTCAGGTTGGACCGACGTGACGACGAATTCGACGATCGAACCCGCCATGTCGACCGCTGTCGCCGGGACTTGGATGGAGATTGGGGTATCGAGCCAATCCCCGAGTGCCCGGGCGTAAGCCCCGCTCATGATGTTTCCGATTTCTTCCCATGCCGACTGGCCGAGCTCGTCCGCCGATTGGAACGAGAACGTGCTTCCGATGAGGGAAGCGACCATTGTTTCGGCATCATCGACCGGAAACAAGATGAGAATCATGCCGCTAATGTCACCGCCGAGCTCCAACAAGACGGACGCCACGTGACGTTCCGGCCCGCCGACGCGTTCCGGCAAATACGTGATCGGTTCCATCTCCGCCGAGGAGACGGTGATCGTGACCGGCTTGCCCAAGAGCGTCGACAATGCCGTCGCGGCATGACCAGAACCGATATTGCCGAGTTCTTTCAATAAATCTTGCTCGAACTCACTCAGCATGCTGTTCCTCGAATAATGCGTTGGCATCGAGGAGCGAGAACAATTTGTCCTCACCTTTGGCGATCGCCGTCAAGTGAGCCGACAACATGTCTCGGCTCGACTCCGGAATCGGCTCGATGCGAACGTCTTCACTTTCCACGACCTCGTTGGCCCGGTCGACGATAAAGCCGGCATCGCCTTGATTGAGTGAAGCGATCAAAATCCGTGTTTCTTCGGTCGGTTCGACTGCCTCGTAACCGAGACGGAGCCGAAGGTCGATGACCGGTGTGACGACCCCGCGCAGATTGATGACACCTTTGACGTGAGCCGGTGCGTTCGGGACGCGTGTGACCGGTTGTACCCGTTCAATCGAGCGAACTGACTGGACATCGATTCCGTATGTGTTCGATCCCAATGAAAAGACTACCCATTTTTGTTCCATCCTTCTTCCTCCTTAGAACAGATCGTTGCTGTCGACAATCAAGGCGACACGCCCGTCTCCGAGTATCGTCGCACCAGAGATGGCCGGAATGCCCTCGAGATAAGTTCCGAGCGGCTTCATGACGATCTCTTGTTGGCCAATCAAGTCATTGACGACCACACCGACGAGCTTGTTTCCTTTGCGGACGACGACGACCGGGAATTGCGTCTTCGTTTCCGTTTCGATCGCGAACATTTCTTTCAAGTAAACGAGCGGGACGAGCTGACCTCTGAAGTCGAAGACGCGTTCGCGATGGGCCGTCAATATGTCGGCCTCGTCGAGGAGCGTCGTCTCGAGAATCGATGACAGCGGAACGGCGTACGTCTCATCGCCGACTTGTACGAGCATCGCCGAGATGATCGAGAGCGTGAGTGGCAAGCTGACTTGGAATTTCGTCCCTTGTCCGACGACCGTCTCGAGCGTGACGACCCCGCCGAGCGATTCGATCTTGTTTTTGACGACGTCTAGTCCGACGCCGCGACCTGAAAGATCGGTGACGACGTCTGCCGTCGAGAATCCAGGTGCGAAGATGAGCATGGCTACTTCGTTGTCCGTCATCGCCGTCGCTTCTTCAGGCGTGATGACGCCTCGTTCGAGTGCTTTTGAGCGGACTTTATCGACATTGATTCCTGCCCCGTCATCCTCGATTTCAATGAAGACACGGTTGCCGCCATGGTAAGCGCGAAGCGCGAGTCGACCTTGCTCCGGCTTCCCGGCTTCGAGGCGGACTTCCGGCAACTCGATGCCGTGGTCGATGGCGTTACGAATCAAATGGACGAGCGGGTCACCGATCTCATCGATGACTGTCCGATCGAGCTCGGTCTCAGCACCGGTGATCTCGAGTTGGACTTTTTTATGGATATCTTTCGCGACCGAACGCACCATGCGCGGGAAGCGATTGAACACTTGCTCGATCGGCATCATGCGGAGGGTCAAGACGAGCGATTGAAGTTCGTTCGTACCGCGTTTGATTTTCTCGACCGTTTCGTTCAGTTCAGGTTGACCGACTTCGTCGGCGAGCCGCTCAAGACGACCGCGATCGATGATGAATTCTTCGAACAAGTTCATCAGACGATCGATCCGCTCTAAGTTGACACGAATCGTCTTCGCTTGTGCGACGGCCTGTTCTTTCGGTTCGTCCGTCTCCACCGCTTTCGGTTTCACTTCGGCCACGGCGACGCTCTCGGCACTGACAGCGACTTCCGGCGCACCGGCCGCCGCACTCGTGTAAGGTGTCACTTGGACGTGCTCGACTTCCGACACTTGGGACACGGCATGCTCAATCACGTCCGCTGACTCCTGAGACACGAACAAGACGTCAAATGAGAGATCGAACTGTTCTTGCTCGATCGCCTCGGTCTCAGGAACCGTCCGGACGACTTCGCCGAGTTCTTGGAGGCGATCGAACACCATGTAGGCGCGCGCCGCTTTCAACACGACGGCATCCGATAGCTTCACATGAAGTTGGAACGCTTCGAAGCCGGTCTCTTTCGCTTGCGTGATGACCGAATCGGTATATAGGTCGGCCGTGAAGACCGTCTCATCGACCACCTCGACTGCTTTCGGAGTGCTACCGATAAATGACTGGAACGCGGACACTGTCGCCGTCACATCGATGTTTGCGCCTCTGCCTCCCGTCTCGATATCAGCGATCATCTCTTCGATTTGTTCCATTGCCGAGAACATCGTATCGAGCAACAACTGGTTGCTCTCTTTCTTTCCGGCTCGAACCAAATCGAGCGCGCTCTCCATCTCATGCGTCAAGTTGGCGACACTCTCGTATCCCATCGTCGCCGACATCCCTTTGAGCGTGTGTGCCGAGCGGAAAATCTCTTGAATCGCTTCCTGACTGCCCGTCTGTTCTAGTTTCAACAGCTGGGTGTTAACCGATTGGATATGTTCTTGAGATTCGTCTAAAAACAATCCTAAGTATTCGTTCACGTCCATCTATAATGCCTCCCTGTCGTTAGACTCGGTTCCACTGACGTTTCAAGTTCCCCATCAAGCGTTCCATAAAATGACGCGGCTTCGGCGGTGTCCCGGTCAATGTCGTTAAAATCCGTTCAAGCCGCCAACTGATGTCACTCTTCCGGTCCAGATGATAAAACGGGACTTGGGCGATGACCGCTCGTCTGACCGTGGCGTCATCTGGTAAATACCCGAGGAATCGAATCGATTTCTTTAAAAACTGCTCACATGCAACTTCCATTCGTTCAAAACATTGCAGCGCTTCTTCACCCGATTGGGCCCGATTGACGATCACACCGAGCGGTAAGTCCGGACTTTGACGATGAACGAGCTTCGTATAGGCATATCCATCCATGAGCGAGGTCGGTTCAGGCGTCAAGATAAGGAACATCTCATCGCATCCTTCGATGAACTGGAGCGACGTGTCTGTCGCACCGGCCCCCATGTCGAATAACACATAATCGTATTCGGTCAGCACTTCGAGTTCACGCATAAAAAATTGCATATCTGCATGTGAGAATTGGACTAGTTCGTCGAGCCCACTTCCCCCATGTAATATATCGACACCATGCACGTCTTTCTGAACCGAGGCGGCGAGCGGAATTCGCGCTTTTACCGAATCCATCATCGTTCGTGACCGCGACGCGTTCAATAAGATGTGCACGTTTGCCATCCCGATGTCGAGGTCGACGATCAAAACACGTTTCCCGAGCTCGACGAGACCGATGGCCGTATTGACGCAGACGTTCGTTTTACCGACCCCGCCTTTCCCGCTCGCAAAAGCGATTGTCGTCGGTGCGGTCTCCGTTTTCGCCCTCAGACGTCTTGCTTGGTCCATTGGGTCCACCCTTCTTTCTCAAGTAAACGATCCGTCAATCGGTCCGGCTCTCCGGCGACAAGGTCGTCCGGCACTTCTTGTCCATCCGTCAGCCAAGCGACCGGCAGTCCGCTCTCGCGAACCATCCGATACATCGCGTGAATGTCACTCGTCTCATCGGCTTTCGTGAAGATGAGCGACTGGAGCGGCAACGGTTCGAATTGGCGATAGATCATGTCCATATCCCGCATCTTCGACGTCAAGCTGAGGACGAGCGACAAGCTCGTTTCCGAGAAATCGTGATGTCGCTCGAACTGTTCGACGTACGCCTCGTCGCGGAAGTTGCGACCGGCCGTATCAATCAAGATGATGTCTTTCCGTGCGAACAGTTGTTTCGCTCGTTTGAAGTCATTGAAGTCGTAGGCGACCTCGACCGGGATGTCTAAAATCTCGGCGTACGTTTTCAATTGTTCGATTGCCGCAATCCGGTACGTGTCCGTCGTGATGAGACCGACCGAGAGCCCATGCTCGAGTTTGTAGTGAGCGGCAAGTTTGGCGAGCGTCGTCGTCTTGCCAACCCCGGTCGGACCAACGAGCATCATATACCGTTTCGGTTCAGGGACAGCCAAGAAGGAACTCCGGATTTGATCACGCACGTAGCGTTCGACGACTTCCACCGATTTTGTCGTGTAATACAGCTCGTTGATCGCTTCGTCCCACGTCTCACCACGGAACGACTCGGAGGCGAGCAGTGATTCGACATGCGCCAGCGCTGCGGGCAACCGTCTCGACGTCGACACGGTCGCCGCCTGACTTGATTCGTTCGTTTGTTGCGGTGGACGCGTCGGAGCCTTCACGGGCTTCGATGGTGCGACGGGTTTCGTCGCGGCACGCGGTTTGACAGCGAGCGGTGCTTTCTCGAGCGCGGCGATGACCTCGACGTGTTGCGATGCGAACAGGCCGAGCCAGCCTTTCTTCACTTGACGGGAGTTCAAAATCACGGCGTCGTCACCAAACTCCTGTTTGACTTTCGCCATCGCTTCCGCCATCGTCTTGCCGGTATATTTTTTGATTTGCATTTAAATCACCCCAATACTTTTCACTTCAATCGAGCTGAGCAGCTCGTTGTAGGCGAGAACCGGCACGTCCGGATAATATCGTTCGAGCAGTTGTCTCACGAACAAACGGATCGTCGGCGAGCATAAAATGACGGCCGAAGCCCCGTAGCGTTCGAACATCGACAGTTGCTCACCCGAGCGTTCGATAATCTCGCGCGCCTGTTCCGGGTCGAGCGCCAAATAGTTCCCGAACTCGGTTTTTTGAACGGCGTCTTGAATAAGCTGTTCGGTCTGGCCACCGAGTGTGACGACGTAGAGCGGTCCGTCCGGCGGGCTGACTTGGTCCGTCAATTGACGGGACAGGCCTTGGCGGCAATATTCGCCGAGGATATCGGCATCTTTCGTCACTTTTCCATAGTCGGCCATCGTCTCGAACAAGAGCGGTAAATTGCGAATCGAGACGTGTTCTTTCAATAGATGACGGAGCACTTTTTGAATGTCGCCAATCGATAGGACGGATGGTGTCACGTCTTCGACGAGCACCGGGTGCGTCTCTTTCAAGTGTTCGACGAGTTGTTTCGTCTCTTCACGGCCGAGAAGGTCTGCCGAATGTTTCTTGAGCGTCTCCGTCAAATGCGTCGCGACGACCGATGGCGGATCGACGACGGTGTACCCGCTCATTTCAGCGCGGGTCCGCGTCTCTTCGTCAATCCAGAGAGCCGGGAGGCCGAACGCCGGTTCCGTCGTTTCGATGCCGTATACTTCCGGGTCTTCAATGCCAGGGCTCATCGCCAAGTAATGATCGAGCAACAGCTCCCCTTCAGCGACGACGTTGCCTTTCACTTTGATGCGGTACGCGTTCGGAGACAGTTGCAAATGATCTCGAATTCGGACCGTCGGCAAGATGAAGCCGAGTTCGAGCGCGAGCTGACGACGAATCATGACGACCCGGTCAAGCAGGTCGCCGCCCTGCGACTCATCGGCGAGCGGGATGAGTCCGTAACCGAACTCGAACTCGATGGCATCGATTTGTAACAGCGACACGACGGTCTCGGTCGGTGCCATTGGTTCTTCTTCCGGTAGCGGTGTATCGATGACTCGTTTCATGTTGCGGCGCATCGCATACGCCCCATAGAAAGCGACACCGGCGATGATGACCGTCACCGGGAGCAGACTCGGTGAGATAAACCCGAGCATGATCACAATCGAGCCGGCGATATAGAGGAGCGTCGGATTTTGACCGAGCTGGTCGACGACGTCTTCTCCTAAATTCCCATCCGACACGGCACGGGTGACGATGATGCCGGTCGCCGTCGAGATGAGGAGCGCCGGGATTTGACCGACAAGCCCGTCCCCGATTGTCATGAGTGAGAACGTCTGGAACGCTTCACCGACCGGGAGGCCCATTTGGACGGTCCCGATGATGATTCCAAAAATCAAGTTGATGACGACGATAATGATCCCGGCGATGGCGTCCCCTTTGACGAACTTCGAGGCCCCGTCCATCGATCCGTAAAAGTCGGCTTCACTTTGAATTTTTTTCCGACGGATTTGAGCGTCCTTGTCGTCAATCAATCCTGAGTTCAAGTCGGCATCAATCGCCATCTGTTTACCAGGCATGGCGTCGAGCGTGAAGCGAGCCGATACTTCCGACACGCGTTCCGCCCCTTTCGTGATGACGACGAACTGGATGATGACGAGGATGAGGAAGACGACGAACCCGACGAGCACGTTTCCTCCGACGACGAAGTTCCCGAACGTCGCAATAACTTCTCCCCCGTACCCGGTCGAAAGAATCGACCGCGTCGTCGACACGTTCAATCCGAGCCGGAACAGCGTCACGATCAACAAGAGCGAAGGAAAGACTGAGAAGTCGAGCGCTTCGCGGGCGTTCATCGCGACGAGCAAAATCAGCAAGGCGATCAGTATATTAACAATGATTAAAAAATCTAATATGAACCCCGGTAACGGGATGACGAGCATGACGACGATCATAAGAACGCCGATCAATACCGCGAAATCTTTCGCTTTTACAGCCAACACATACTCCTCCTCAAGACGGTTGTTTCAATTGATAGACGAACGCGAGCACTTCAGCGATCGCCTGATAAAACGACTCGTCAACGACTTCCCCGATATCCATTTGGGCGTAAAGTGCGCGGGCCAACGGTTTATTTTCCACAATCGGGATGTCATGTTCTTTGGCCACGTCGCGGATGTTGAAGGCGACTTGGTCGACGCCTTTGGCGACGACGAGCGGCGCAAAGTCTTTCGTGTCGTCATAGCGAATGACGACGGCATAATGGGTCGGGTTCGTGATGACGACGTCCGCGTTCGGAATCTCTTGCATCATGCGGCGCATCGCCATCTCCCGTTGTTGTTGTTTGATTTTAGACTTGATGAGCGGGTCACCTTCACTGTTTTTATACTCGTCCTTCACATCTTGTTTCGACATGCGAATCGATTTCTCAAAATCGAATCGTTGATAGAAAAAGTCGAGCAACGCGAGTGCGAGCAAGGCGACGCTCACCCATAGTCCAAGTTCGATCGTGATGCTCGCGAGCGCGATAACCGATTCACGGACATGTTCGACAGCCATCCGGGACAGCTCTTTTTGGTTTTGCCAGAGCACGGCAACAGCAGTCGTCAGGATAATCAATAATTTGAATAAGGACTTTAAAAATTCGACGACCGCTTTCATACTGATAATCCGCTTGACCCCTTTGATCGGGTCGATGCGTTCGAGTTTCGGTTGGATCGCCTCTGCCGAGAACAACGTCCCGATTTGAAGATAGTTGATTAAGATCCCGAACACGACCGCGACGACGAAGAACGGTCCCACAATCAAACCGACACGAAGCAACAAGTCGGTAAGCATCCCGGACAATCCATTCGATAAGTCGAACAACAAGTAACTCGTACCGAGCAAATCTTTCGTCAACCCGAACAGTTGCTTGCCGAGATACGGACCTAAAAACGATAACATGAGAAACATCGCGAACAAGGCGAACGCGCCGGTCAAATCGGCCGACTTGGCGACTTGTCCTTTCTTGCGCGAGTCCTCCCGCTTACGCGGGGTCGCTTTTTCGGTTTTTTCTCCTGCAAAAAATTGAAGATCGACCGATAAGGTATATAGAGGCTTCATGAGGCGTCTCCTAGCAATTTCATAAAATCACGCAACACTTCTTGTAAAATCGGGATGAACTGGCTGATGCCGTTCAAGGTCAACCCCATCATGACGACCATGACCGAGAAACCTGCAATCAGTTTGAATGAGAATCCGATCGCAAAAATATTGAACTGCGGGGCCGATTTCGCCAAGAACCCAAGCGCCATGTCGACAAGCAAGAGCGATGCCATGAGCGGAAAGGCGAGCTGTAAAGCGACCATCATCGTCATCGTGACGACCTTCACGGCCATCATGAGCGACGCTTCACTAAAGTTGATGATCGGCTGGCCCGGTGGATATATTTGAAAGCTATAATAGATGCCATCGATCAGCAGTAAATGTAAATTGCTCGACAGCATGATAAACAATGTGAAGATGTAATAAAAACGTCCGATCAATGGCGACTGGCCTCCGAACATCGGGTCATAGGCCGATGCCATCGCGAGTCCGAGCTGCAAATCGATGACCCCTCCCGCAATCTGGGGCGCAAAGAACAAAATATTGATCAATATGCCGAGCACCAAGCCGATCAGCACTTCGTATAACACTTGCAAGATATAGGCTTGCCCGAGCTCGAGCGGCTCCGTCACCGTGAACATCGCATAGTAGGCTAAAAAAGCACTGAAGGCGACGCGATGCATGACAGGTAGCTGTCGGGATGAAAACAACGGGACGCTCACGAAGAAACCGGACAGACGTGCGAACGTCAAACCGTATAGACTGATAAAATCGACCGCGTTCATTTCGAGGCGACCTCGACCATCAGTTCAAAAATCAATCGGGTGAACCCTTCGATCTGTTGCAGCATCCAAGGCCCAAAGATGACGAGCCCGATAAACACCGAGACGATTTTTGGGACGAACGATAACGTCTGCTCTTGAATCTGTGTCGTCGCCTGTAAAATCGAAATGACGAGACCGACGACGAGTGAAATCAACAAGAGCGGCATCGAGATTTTTAATAACGTCCACACACTCTCCGTCGCCAAATAGATGACCATTTCCTGCGTCATATTCGTTCCTCCTACATACTTCTAAGCAAGGACTCCACAATCAAGTGCCATCCATCCACCAACACAAACAATAACAGTTTGAACGGCAAGGCGATCATGACCGGTGGAAGCATCATCATCCCCATCGACATGAGGACACTCGCCACAACCATATCGATAATTAAGAACGGCAAGAAGATCATGAATCCGATTTGAAACGCCGTTTTCAGCTCACTAATCGCATAGGCCGGGACCATCGCGAGGAGTGGGACGTCTTCGACCGACTCAGGTTGCTCATAGTTCCCATATTTAATGAATAATTGCAAATCTTCTTGGCGCGTGTATTGGGCCATGAACCGCTTCATCGTATTCCCCGCCTCTTCGAACGCCTCGTCTTGACTGATTCGGTCGTCCATGTATGGCGAGAGTGCCTTGTCATTCAACTCCGATAGCACCGGTGACATGACGAACAACGTGATGAACAGGGCGAGCCCGATAATCAGTTGGTTCGGCGGTGTTTGCTGCGTACCGAGCGCCGGACGGATAAAGGAAAGTACGACGACGACGCGCGTGAAACAAGTCATCAAGATTAAGAAAGATGGCGCGAGCGTGAGCAGTGTCAACACGACTAACAATTTGATCGAAGTCGATGTGCTGTCTGGCGTCTCTAGGTTGATCAGTTGTTCAATCGTCGTCATCGTTTCTTCCTCACTTCTTCAATCTGGGCCAATTGCTGTTTAAACGTGTCGAGAAAGGCCGATGTGTTCGAGTTGTTCAAGGCTGGCGCGTCGTGGACCGCTTCATCCATCGCTTCGGCATCGACCCGATCAAGCAGTTGAATCGAGTCACCGACTCCGAGCACGTAAACTTGTTCGCCGAGCTTGACGAGTTGCACCGATCGGTCTTTGCCGAGCGGTACCCCGCCGAGATGTGTCAAATGCTGTGCCGTTTTGACGCCTTGCGTGCGTGCGTTCAACCAACGCACGAGGACGAGAAAACCGCCGATGACAACGACCATGCTCAAGATGAGCTTGATCGCTGTCCCGACCGATGAGACGGCCGATTTCACCGGCTGGTCTTCAGCGTCTGGCTGTTGTTGCTCGAACTGTTGATCGACGGTGGCGGCCTCGACCGTGGTCGGGGCGCTTAGCCCGACCACGAGAAGGATAATCAACCACCACTTGTTCATTGTGCGACCGTTTTCGAAACCGCTTCGACGACCCGTTCCGCATTGAACGGCTTGACGATGAAGTCTTTCGCCCCAGCTTGAATTGCGTCGATAACCATCGCTTGTTGTCCCATCGCAGAACACATGATTACTTTCGCGTTTGAATCAAAGCCACGAATTTCTTTCAAAGCGGCCAAACCGTCCATCTCTGGCATCGTGATGTCGAGCGTGACGAGGTCCGGCATGAGTTCACGATATTTTGCGACCGCATCCACGCCGTTCTCCGCTTCCCCTACGACTTCAAATCCATTCTTTGTCAAGATATCCTTAATCATCATGCGCATGAACGCCGCATCATCTACCACCAAAATTTTTGCACTCATTGTTCTTCCTCCTTAAACGATGCCAATCCGCTCGTGCGGTTGGATAATTTCTGTTACACGGACCCCGAAGTTCTCTTCGATGACGACGACTTCGCCGCGGGCAATCCGTTGTTGGTTCACATAAATATCGACCGGCTCACCGGCAAGTTTATCGAGTTCGATGATCGAGCCTTGCGACAACTCAAGCACTTCGCGGACCGAACGTTTCGTCCGCCCGAGCTCGACCGTCACGCTGAGCGGCACGTCATACAGCAGACCGAGGTTTGCTGGAATCGAATCGTTCGTCGCAGGCGCATGCAGCGGCATGAATTCCGCTTGACTGACAGCGACTTCCGGTGCCGACTTCACTTCCTGACGTACAGGTTGTTGGGGAGCCTGTGCGGCTGGTGCTTTTGGCGCTTCTTGCTTCGGGGCGGCCGCAGCAGGTACGACCGGCTGAGGGGATGTGGCCGTCATCAATTCATTGACGAGCTGTTTCCCGAATTGAATCGGTGCGATTTGAACGATTTTTGAGTCGATCAACGTACCGACTTTCAAATTGAACTCGATCAACACCATCGTCTCCCAAAGTTCGAGACGATCAATGATCGTTTGGGTCTTCGTCGCATCGAACACTTCGACGAGCGGCGGTGAAATGTCAATTTTTTTTGAGAACACCGTCGACAAAGATGTCGCCGCTGCCCCCATCATTTGGTTCATCGCTTCTTGCACGGCCGAGAGTCGAATTTCGTCCAACCCTTCCGGATCGACATCGATCCCGTTCCCGCCGAGCATCAAATCCGAGATGATGGCCGCATCCTCACGTGTCAACACGAGGACGTTTTCGCCTTTCAAACCTTCTGTGTAACCGACGCGAAGCGCCACGTGCGGTGTTGGATAACGCTCACGGAGCGCATCGATTGTGACTTCACTGACGATTGGGGTCGTGATTTCTACTTTTTGTTGCAGTAACGTCGATAGTGCCGTCGCCGAGTTACCGAACGAGATATTCCCGATCTCTCCTAAGGCGTCGCTCTCCATCGAGTCAAGATGCTCTTCGGGCTTCGCCTCTGGTTTTGACGAGTCGCTCGTCCCTCGTAATAACGCGTCTATTTCATCTTGTGACAACATCTCACTCATTGCTCTTCCTCCTTCACCCGGTGGAGCACTTGGACGGCCATCCGCTTCCCGCTCACACCGACTTGCCCTTTGAACACTTTATTTTCCCCTACCATGATGGATAATGGGTCTTTCACCAATTGGTCGAGTGTCAAACAATCCCCGACCTCTAAATGTAACAAGTCACCGAACGTGATCGTCGTCTCTCCGAGCAGAGAAACGACCTCAACCGTCGAGTTCATCAATTGGGCTTTGAGCGGTTCCTTGCTGTTGCCGCTCGCATTGCGGCGGTTGGCCTCCTGCATCCAGTAATGGCTCGACAGTTTGGATAACACCGGCTCGATCGTCACGAACGGCAAGCAGACGTTGATCGTGCCGCTCACTTCGCCGATGGTGACACCGATCGAGATAAGGACGACCGTCTCGTTTGGCGAGACGAGTTGAAGAAACTGCGGATTGACCTCGACCGCGGTCATCTCTGACTTAATCTCGGCAATCGACTCCCACGCCTCCCCGTATCCGGCAAACGCTCGTTTATATAACTGGGTCAAGATGCGCATCTCGATTTCTGTGAAGCTCTCGACTTTTTCGATTTCGACCCCTGGACCACCAAGCAGACGGTCGAGCATCGCATATGAGATGTTCGGGTTGACCTCGATGATGAAGCGGCCGTTGAGCGGCGGAGCCTCAATCAAGTTGATCATCGTCATACTTGGGATGGAATGAATGAATTCATCGTACGGGAGCTGCTCGACCGAATTGACCGTGAACTGCACGTACGTCCGGAGCTGAGCCGAAAAGAACGTCGTCAACATGCGCGTGAAATGTTCATGGATTCGGGTCAGACTTCGGATTTGGTCTTTCGAGAAGCGGACCGCCCGTTTAAAGTCATATTGCCGAACCTTCCGCTCTTCTTCTTGATTTAAAAAGGAGTCGGCTTCGACGTCGCCACTGCTTAACGCCGATAGCAAGGCATCAATTTCTTGTTGAGATAAGACTTCTCCCATGATGCCACCTCACTGTATGATTTTCTTCGTCATATAGACTCGTTGGACCTCACCTGACTCCAACAGTCCGTTTAATTGTTTACGGAGCGACTGCTCAAATTTCTGCATGTCTTCCTTCGTCGTCAACTGGGCTTTCGTCATGCCGGCCAAATCACCAAGGATGACGTTATGCACTTGAAACTTGCGAAGTTCGAGATCTTCTTTCGTTTCAGCGGCATCGGTCACGATCGTGAACTGGACGTTGATGAAACGCTCATCTTGAATGTTCGTTGTCATGTCGTCTGTCGTGAAGCTACGTTCGGCCAACTCTTCGGCGGTGACCGGTTTCGTTTTCGCCGTCACGTTGTCTCCGAACAAATATTTATAAGTCATGAATCCGGCCCCGCCCATGACGAGCAGGACGACTAGCAAGATGAGCACCATCTTCATGGCGCCACCTTTTTGTTTTTCTTCACTCATCTTCTTCACCTCGTATGCCTGTCGTTCCAATCAGACCAATCGAGGCATAAAATGCCGTCGTCCGGTCGATGATTTGTTGTTTCGTCTCGCTGACGATATACGTTTTTCCGTTATACAAGTGAATGATCGTATCCGGTTCGGCCTTGACCGTCTCGATGAACAAGGCGTTCAATACGAGTTCTTCACCCCGGAGTGTCGTGACGCGAATCATCAGCGTTTCAAGTTGACGAGTTCTTGGAGGATCTCGTCCGATGTTGTGATGATACGAGTGTTCGCTTGGAAACCACGTTGAGCGACAATCATTTCTGTGAACTCTTCCGACAAGTCGACGTTCGACATCTCGAGCGCGCCCGAGACGAGTTCTCCACGTCCATCTTGTCCAGGGATGCCGACGTTCGGTTCACCTGAGTTTTGCGATTGAATGAAGTTGTTTGCTCCGACTTTCGAGAGTCCGGCATTGTTGGCGAACGTGACGACTTGGATTTGACCGACGACCGTCGATTCCCCGGCATTGTTCACGTAGCTGACTTGTCCGTCTTTACCAATCGAGAGTGATTTCGCACCGGCTGGGATGTTGAGGCGGTCACCCGTCGTACTGAGGACGTAGGCTCCATCTCCATTGACGAGGTCGCCCGTGTTATCTGTATAGAAGTTACCGGCCCGCGTGTATTGCGTTTGACCGTTCACATCCAAGGCGAAGAATCCTTCTCCTGAGATCCCGACGTCAAGTGCTCGCCCTGAGTTTTGCATGGCTCCTTGGTTATAGACGTTGTCGACGGTCGCCATCGTGCCCCCGAGACCGACTTCTTTCGGGTTGACCCCGCCGCTGACTCCGTTCGCCGCGGTCGCACTACCGACTTGCTGACTGACGAGGTCCTTGAACGTGACCCGACCTTTTTTATAGCCGAACGTGTTGACGTTGGCGATGTTGTTCCCGACGACGTCAAGCTTGGATTGGAAGTTCTTTAAACCACTGATTCCTGAGTACATTGCTCTTAACATGATGAATCCTCCTATGCTTGTTTGATGGAAGTGATGTTATACACGTTGATGGACGTCCCGTCCTCAAGGTCGGCGACATAGCCGGCTTCGGTCTTCGAAATCGAGAGGACACGACCCGAGCCTTCAATCGTCTCGGTTTCCGTCTCCGTCATATAATCGACCGTTTGACCGATCATATTGCTGAACTCCGAAATCGAAGCCATTTGCCGATCGACAAGGGCCGAATCGAGTTGTTTCGAAATCGTCTGCATCTGTTCGAGAGAAGAGAACTGGGCCATCTGGGAGATGAACTCACGGTCTTCCATCGGTGACATCGGGTCTTGGTTGGCGAGTTGCGCGAGCAACAGCTTCAAGAACATGCTTTGATCATATTGGTTCGTTGCTTTCGGCATCGATTGATCCGGTAACGTATAGTCACTCGTCTTCGGCTGGATGGTCGTCATCTTCTGGTTCTCCTTTCGGTTGTTCCTGCTGCTCCGGTTCCGGTTGGTCGAACTCGTTGAATCCGGATCCTTTCGTCTCGAGCGCCTGTTGGGTCAAGTTGATCTCGACACGGACGTTTTGCGTCAACGGTTGAAGCGTCTGTTGCAACTGTTGGACCTGTGACTGAAGCAACTGCTTCGCTTCTTGGTTGCTCGCAAACAGTTTGACGACGAGTTCCCCATTTTGACGTTCGAGTTTGACGACGAGCTCGCCTAACTGTTCAGGATAGAGGCGGACCGTGAACACTTTAGATCCGTCGGCTCCGCTCTTGAACGGTGCACGTTGCAAAGCGGCTTCGATTCGGGCCTGCAAATTCTCCGGCAGTGAACCTTTTGAGGCATACATCACCATTTCCGAATCAATTTGCGGTTTCGACCAGGTCATCCCTTTGGGCATCCATTCGGTCTCTTTTACCGAGGGTTGCAATTGCGCAACTTGTGTTTCGGTTTGAGTAAGTCCGGGTATAGATTTAGGGGTCTGTCCGAGCGTCCCTTTAAACTGCGCAACGACTTGTTGGATGATGCGCACGTTCTCTTCCACTTGATCGGTCGGCACGGGTGTAACGAGTGCTTCCGTTTCCTTTTTCGTCAGCGTGAACGAGATTGTCGGCGCCGCCATTTGTCCAGCTAGGAGTGCGGGCGTCACGGCCGATGTCGTCTCAAGAGTTGCCGCTGACTGATCCGGGGCGACTTGATTTAAAATCCCAATATAAGCATCCATAAACTTTCGGTAAGCATCTGCCGGCAGTGATTTCAACCATTGCAGGCTGTCGGGCTGTTGGAGCCATTGCTCCAATCGGTTCGATACATTCTCGAGCGGAAGCGATTCCTCGTCTTCCGTGGCGACCGCCACCTCTGTAGATGGCGTCGAGGTCCCGAGCATCGCCGAGAGTAACTCCAAAAACTGTCCGGTCGGGGTCGCAGCCGCTTCCCCGCCTTTTTGGGTCGTCCCTTGTAGCGATTGGGCGAGTAAGGCGATATTCATCATCACGTCCTCCTTTCCTGTCATTGGAGCAACTGGGTCACGACGGCGGCCTGTTGGGCATCCATCCGTCCTAAAATGTCGGCTTGTTGCTTCGGTGACAATTCTTTCAATAAGTTGGCCACTTGCGGGCTCTCGAGTTCATTCATGATGGCAGCAGCTTGTTTCGCGGACATCTCTTCATAGACGCGAGAGACGTCCGATGTTTCTTCTTCCGCCGCACTTGCCGTCGCCAATTCCGCGACGAGCCGGTCACGCTCTTTGATCAACTTCGATACTTCCTCTTGGCGCGCCTTCACTTCGTTCGTCAACTCGACATTGTCCGCCCGAAGCTTCTCAATCTCGGCGTTCGCCACTTTCAAACGATTCGCGGTATCGTTGTCGATCCCGGTCACGTTCACGTCCGTCTTCACTTTTTCTTCCGGCTCTTGTTTCGCACCGATCTCTAGAAACGGGACCGATAACAACGGACGGTCCATCGCATAGTTCATGACGACGATCCCTCCAACGAGTAGAAAGATGGCCGGGACGAGAACGAGCGCGACCAGTAGCTGTCTTCCCCGCTTCGAGTTGTCTTTTTCCATCGGTTTACTTCCCTTTCCCGTGATGAATCACTGCCAGCTCATCGATGAAATGTTGCTCGATGAGCTTCGTCGCAGCCACTTCATGTTGACTGACTTTTTCATGCAACGTTACATATTTCTTTTCCTCAACGACTTTTCCGAGCAAGCGCTCTTGTGACAGATGGTACCGATTGCGCGCCTGCTGGACGACGAGCTGTTGCGTCTCGATTTGACGTTTCAGCCGTTCGCGTGTCTGCTCACGATATTGCGACATGAGCAGGTCGATGACGCCATCCTGTTCATCTTGACTCTTCATGAGCGACTCGTACGTCAACACGAGCCGATAGAGCGCCTCCATCTCCGTCTCGAACCGTGCTTTCTGTTGTCTCATCTCCGTCGCGGACTCTTCTTTCTCATGTTCCGCGATCGGCATGATGCGTTCTAACAATAGTCTGTTCATGGTTCACCTCGCACGATCTTGGCCAAACGTTCGAGCGATTGCTCGAGCGGGGCCTCTTCTTCGATGGATTGCTTTAAAAAAGTCAATAACTCAGGGTATTGCTCGATCGCCGTATCGATTGCCGGGTTCGTCCCTTTTTTATAGGCCCCGATATTGATCAAGTCCTCGGCGTCCAAGTACGTCGCCAACCAGCCGCGGAACGTTTGGGCGGCCTCACGGTGCATCGGCCCCGCAATTTGGTTCATGACACGGCTAATCGACTTTAAGACGTGGATCGCCGGGAACTGGCCACGGTTCGCGAGCGAACGGTCCATGACGAAGTGGCCGTCCAGTATGCCTCGCACCGCGTCTGCGATTGGTTCATTCATATCATCCCCGTCGACAAGGACGGTGTAAAAAGCGGTGATCGAGCCCGTCACAGCGGTACCGCTTCGTTCCAACAGTTGCGGCAACATCGCGAACACGGATGGGGTATACCCTTTTGACGTCGGAGGTTCACCGGTCGCAAGACCGATTTCCCGTTGCGCCATGGCAAAGCGGGTCACCGAGTCCATCATGAGGACGACTTCCTTGCCATGGTCCCGGAAGTATTCAGCGATGGCTGTCGCCGTATAAGCCCCTTTCAATCGAACGAGAGGCGGTTGGTCGCTCGTCGCCACGATGACGACCGAGCGGGCCATCCCTTCTGGTCCGAGCTCTTTCTCGATGAACTCTTTCACTTCACGGCCACGTTCACCGATTAAAGCGATGACGTTTATGTCGGCCGATGAGCGTTTGGCGATCATCCCGAGCAGAGTCGACTTCCCGACTCCTGAACCCGCGAACAACCCGACCCGTTGCCCTTTACCGACCGTTAACAGACCGTCGATGACGCGGACGCCGGTCGACAAGACATCTAAAATCCGCGGTCGCTCGAGCGGGTTCGGTGGCTTCCGAAGGACATCGTAGCGTTTTCCCGGTGTGACTGCTTCACCGGACAAGGGACGGCCGAGACCATCGAGCACTTGTCCGATCAGTTCGTCACCGACCGGGACTTGGAGCATCCGACCCGTCCCTTTGACCATACAGCCCGGAGCGATTTGGGTCGTCTCCCCGTAAGGCATGAGGAGCACGCGGGCCTCATTGAATCCCACGACTTCCGCCTCGACATGTTGGCCGGACGGGAGTTCGATCAGACAGCGCTCTCCGATAAAAGCGCTCGGCCCCGTCGATTCAATCATCAATCCGACGACTCGGCAGACCCGGCCGACTTTCCGGACGTATTCGTCCTCGGCGGATGCCGTGATCGACTGAAGGACGTGGTCAATAAGCACCATCGGCCAAAACCTCCTCGATTTTGGATTGGATGCGTTCAAAGCTGTAAGTCAAATCGAGTTCGTCACCGTGGTGCGGTGTCTCGATCCGGACGCTCGTCTCACTCAAACCGGCATCCGCCCGATATTTCAAAGGCGGACCGTCTGGTGTCGCCCACTCCGAATCGAAACGTTGAATCGAAGCGAGACGGGTCGGATGGACGTACACCGTCAACGACTCGGCATCTAGCTGACGGAGCAACTGTTCTCGAATCCGGTCGGCGAACAACGCCTCATCTTTCCGGACAAGCTCTGTTGTGACGCGGGCGCTGACCTCGAGGGCGAGGGCGACGAGTTGCCGCTCCGCGTCCCGCCACTTCGTATCGAACAGTTGTTCAAGTTCGACGGCGACGGTGTTCAGCCGCGTCGTCAACTCGTCGTACTCCGCCTTGCCTTCCCGTCTACCGTGGTCAAACCCTGCGTCAAACCCTTCTTGTCGGGCTGACGTCAACACTTCCTCTCTCAGCACCGCGAGTTCTTGTTCCATCGAGGCACGGCGACTCTGAAGCGCTTCTTCGTCTAACCGGAGTTGTTCACGCTTTTGTTCCAACTGCTCATTTTCTTGGTCGTCATGCTCCACCGATACCGGCTCAAGAAACGGTTTCGAGTCGATCCGTTGCGGTTCGAGCGGTGTCGCATAATAGCGTTTAATCACGTTAGACAACGATGTCATCTCCTCCGCCGCGGCTGATCACGATCTCTCCGACGTCTTCTAAGCGACGGATGATGCCGACGATACGGCTTTGCGCTTCTTCGACGTCACGCAACCGGACAGGCCCCATGAATTCCATGTCTTCTTTGAACGTTTCGACCATTCGCTGTGACATGTTTTTGAAGATGATCTGTTTGACTTCTTCGGACGACACTTTGAGGGCAAGCAATAGGTCGTCGTTTGCCACTTCGCGGATGATTCGTTGAATCGCACGCGAATCGAGCGTGACGATATCTTCGAAGACGAACATCCGTTTTTTGATTTCCTCGGCCAGTTCCGGGTCTTCAATTTCAAGCGCATCGAGGATGGTGCGCTCGGTCGTACGATCGACCCCGTTGAGCACTTCGACGACCGCTTCGATGCCACCAGACTGGGCGTAGTCTTGCATATCGGTCTGGGACAAGTTTTTCTCGAGAATCTGTTCAATCTCGTGAATGACGTCCGGATTGAGTCGATCCATCGTCGCGATCCGCTTGGCGACTTCCGATTGAATCTCAGGCGGGAGTTCCGATAGGATTTGTCCCGACTTGACCGGTTCGAGATGCGCCAAAATCAAGGCGATCGTCTGCGGATGCTCGTTCTGGATAAAGTTGAGCAACTGCTTCGGGTCGGCCTTACGGGCAAACTCGAACGGTCGAACTTGGAGCGTCGATGTGAGCCTATGGATGAGGGCCATCGCTTTCTCTTCTCCGACCGCTTTCTCGAGCACCGTTTTCGCAAACCCGATCCCGCCTTGCGTGATATAACTTTGTGCCATGGCGAGCTCGTGGAACTCGCCCATGATCGCTTCTTTTTGTTCGGACGATACTTTCTTCAAGGCCGAGATTTGTAACGTCAACTGCTCCATCTCTTCTTCCGACAGATGTTTGTAGACGTTCGCAGCCACCTCAGGTCCAAGCGAGATCATGAGCATGGCCGCTTTTTCCCGGTTCGCTTGTTTTGCGTAATTCACAGTACTCACTCCTCAGACATCCAAGTACGGAGAAGTTTGGCGAACTCTTCAGGATTGCTCTCTGCCAATTTCTCCAACTGTTTCTTCTTGACGGCCCCTTCGCCTCGTTCTTCAAGGTCGAGGTCCGGTACTTCGTCTTCATATGGGACTTCCCATTCGTTCGTTTCGGCAATCGGTTCACGTTTGCGTTTACGCATCGCGAAGAACAAGAGCGCGAGCAAGACGACGGCCCCTGCTGCTGCCGCATACATCCACCACTGGGTAGGTTGTTCGACCGCAGCCGCTTCTTCCGTCTCAGCGAACGGACGCGATACGACGACGACTTTCTGTTCAAGTTCCGCCTCTGTGAGCGCCTCGCCGGTCTTGGCGAGTGACGTCCGGATAATCGAGTACATCATCGTCTCGAGGTCACCTTCGAGTTGTGGGTCAATCGTCGTCGCCCCGTTCGGCGGTTCGACGATCAATTGAACACCGAGATCACGAATCGAGTACGGTGCGTTTTGAATCTGTTTCGTGATGCGGTTGACTTCATAATTGATGATTTCATGATTCTTTTCGCTCTCTTCTTCCCCGGTGCCGGTGGCGGCCGGGAAATTGACCGTGTCATTCTCGGCCGTGCCCGCCGCGGTCGCCGCGCCGGTACCGCCGGTGTACGCTTCGGCGATTCGTTCGGCCGATGTGACGATCCCTTCCATGCTGTCCTCGTTGACAGGTGTCACGAGGTTCTGCTCTTCTGCCGCTTGCGTCGTGTCGATATCGGCCGTAACCGAGACGAGGACGCTCCGCTCTCCTAAGAGGACGGAAAGCATCTGTTGAATCTGTTGACGGACATCTTTCTCAACTTGACGCTTCAAGACGAGCGGATCGGTGGATGATCCTCCTGCCGTCGTCGTTTGGTCCAAATCGTAATACGTAAAATATTGGTCCATGACCGAGATGTTTTCTGGTTTCAAGTTCGGTACGCTCTTACTAATCAAATGGTAGAGCCCTTTGACCGTCGCCGGTTCAAGATTCGTACCTGCTCCTAAATTTAAGACAATCGACGCCGTCGGCTCGCCCTGGTCTTCCGCCAAGAAGACCGATTTCTCAGGAATCGAGATGATGACTTTCGCTTGGTTGATCCCTTCGATCTGTGTGATCAACCGCTCGAGCTCGGTCTGCATCGCACTCCGTTCGATGACGGCCATCTCGCGGTCGGTCGTTCCGAAACCGGCATTTTCACTGAAGAAACTGTAGTCGATTGCGCCTGACTTCGGGATGCCCGCTGCCGCGAGGCTGACTTTCAATTGATCGACCTGTTCGCTCGGTACGTATACACTCACGCCGTTCGATGTCGCTTTAATTTCGGCTTTCACACCGTCAGCCGTCAGCTTCTCCGTCACCTCGCCCGCTTCTTGGGCGGACAGGTTCGTATAAAGCGGAGCCATGTTCGGGCGCGACAGCCAGACGGTCAAGACCACCGCGACGAGAAGTACGCCGGCGATGACGAGGCCCCAAAAGATTTTACGGTTCGTCTTCATCGTTTGAAGGGAACCGGTCAGTGAACCGAATCGTTCTTTTAACTTTTCATTCATCGCAACTCGTCATCCTCTACATTAAACTTGCATTCGCATCATTTCTTGATAGGCCTCGACCGCTTTGTTTCGCACCTCAATGGCGAGTTGCATCGCAATCGACGACTCTTCACTTTGAATCATGACTTGATGTAAATCCGCTTTGCCGACAGCAAGGTCGGCCCGGGCTGAACTCGTCGCTTGTTGGACATCGTTCAACGAGCGCATCGCCTCGTTCAAATACGTACCGAACTGAGACGGTGTCTCTTTTACCGTCGGCGTGACGGTCGGTTGTGTACCGATCAACTGTATCGGTTTAATTTGCATCGTTTGTCACTCCTTATCCTTTACCGATTTCCATCGCTTTGACGAGCATCGCTTTCGTGGCGTTCATTGCAGCAATGTTTGCCTCGTATGACCGGGTGGCCCCCATCAAATCGACCATTTCTTTCAACAAGTCGACGTTCGGCATTTGAACGTAGCCGCGGTCATCCGAATCTGGATGGCTCGGGTCATAGACGAGCTTGTACGGGCTTTCATCTTCCACGATTTGTGATACTTCGACGCCGCCGCTGACGGCGGACAACTGTTGTCGAAACGGTGCTTCCTGCAAGACGGTCATTTTCCGCGTATACGGTTGCCACTCTCCGTCGACGAGTTTGCCTCGTGTCGTCTGGGCGTTCGCGATGTTTGCGGATACCGTGTCCATCCGAAGCCGCTGTGACGTCAATGCCGTCGCCGAGATATGAAAACTATCAAACATCCCCATCGTTAACGTCCTCCTCTAATGACGGTCTTGAGTCCGCCGAGCCGGCGGTTCAATTGTTCCATCATCGCTTCGTATTGAAGTTGGTTCCGGGCCAACTCGCTCATTTCATAGTCGAGGTCGACGTTGTTCCCGTCACTTCGCATCGCTCCTCCGGCCCGGTCCGTGATTGTCGTTGCCGCTCGCTCGCTCGGACGTCCACCCGCCAATTTGAGACGCATCTCGTTGTTCAACGTCTGTTCGAACACGGCTTGTTTCGCCCGGAAGTTCGGGGTATCGATATTTGACAGGTTATGGCTGATGACCTTCTGATTTACGACCGAATGATTGATCGCTTGCTTCATTAATTGATAGTCGGTGCCGATCCAATTCATGCGTTTCACTCACTTTCACCAAAAGAATGCATGTATATACCTTATTTGGAAAATCTACTATTACATTGAAACAAATCTGTAACAGTGTTGAAAGATATTTTTGTTAAAACAGGTAAATGCTATCTTCTGTTTTTGTCGAATTTACGACGAATTCTGAAAATAATTACTTTTGCACTAAAAAAAGTCGCCCCCGACGTATCGGAAGCGACTTTATAAGTCGAAAGTCCTAATTCAATAGACTTTCCTATAATTCATATACTGAATTGTCTTTATTTCAATTCGATTTCAACTTTTGTAATTCGAACAAGAAGTTGTCATTTAGTATCTTAATATACGTTCCTTTCATACCAAGCGAACGTGATTCGATGACGCCTGCGCTTTCCAATTTGCGGAGCGCATTGACGATGACCGAACGTGTGATTCCCACTCTATCGGCAATTTTGGAAGCAACTAACAGCCCTTCGTTTCCACCGAGCTCCTCGAAGATATGTTCGATCGCTTCGAGCTCTGAATAAGAGAGCGAGTTGATCGCCATTTGAACGACCGCCTTCTTACGGGCCGACGCCTCGGCTTCAGCCGCTTTCTCACGCAGAATCTCCATTCCGACGACCGTCGCGCTATATTCTGCCAAGACGAGGTCGTCTTCTGTGAACTCATTGTTGAGACGACCGAGTACGAGTGTCCCGAGACGTTCGCCGCCTCCGATGATTGGGACGATCGTCGTCATCGAGTCGAGGAACAGTTCACGGTTCTCAACCGGGAAGGCTGTATATTCACTGTCGATGCCGATGTTTTCTGTCGTCTCTTTCACGTTGAACAAGTTCGAGGCATAAGGCTCCGGGAATTGGCGGTCGACTAAAAACGCCTTCATCCGTTCGTTCTCGATCTGTTGTTTGATCGCGAAACCGAGCAAGCGGCCGCGACGGCTCACGATGAACGTATTCGCTTCGAGTACTTCGCGCATTTTGTCCGCCATTTCTTTAAAATCAACGTGTGCGCTTGCCTCTTGTTGAAGCATCGTGTTCAATTGGCGTGTTTTGTCTAGTAAGTTCATAATTCTTATTTTCCTCCCTGTATGTGCATACAGAATCTTATAGTATAAATTGGCTCAAGTCTCGATCTTCCGCGATCGATCCGACTTTTTCTTTCACATAAGCCGGTGTGATTTGAACGTGTGTCTGCGGCATATCGGCCGCCTCGAACGACAAGTCCTCAAGCACGCGCTCCATGATCGTGTACAAGCGGCGGGCACCGATGTCGTCCGTCTCTCGGTTGACGTGCGTGGCGATACGAGCAATCTCTTCGATGGCCGAATGCGTGAACTCGACACTGATCTCCTCAGACTCGAGAAGAGCGGTGTACTGCTTGATGAGTGCCTGGGACGGCTCGGTCAAGATCTTGACGAAGTCTTCTTCGGTCAAGCTGCCCAATTCGACGCGAATCGGGAACCGACCTTGAAGTTCAGGAATCAAATCGGACGGTTTGGCCATATGGAATGCGCCGGCGGCGATAAACAGCACGTGGTCCGTCTTGACCGGGCCATACTTCGTCACGACGGTCGACCCTTCGACGATTGGGAGAATGTCACGTTGGACCCCTTCCCGCGAGACACCGGCGTGATCTTGCGACTTCGTCGCAATCTTGTCGATCTCATCGACGAAGATGATCCCCATCTGTTCACTGCGGCGGACGGCCTCGTCATGAACCTCGTTCATGTCGAGCAAGTTCTCCGCTTCTTCAGCGATGATGAGCGGTCGTGCTTCACGGACTGGCAGTTTGCGCTTTTTCCGTTTTTTCGGCACGATTTGACCGAGCATGTCTTGGAGATTTGATAACCCTTCCATGCCTTGTCCTTGGAACAGGTCGACGGTCTGTTTTTCTTCGAGGTTGACCTCAATCAACCGTTCTTCGAGCTCACCGAGTTCAAGCAAGCGGCGCAGTTGCGCGCGATCGGACGACTGTGTGCTCGTCGGTTCCTCGGTCTTTTGACCTTGACCCCCGAACAGCGCCTCAAACGGATTGGATGCGGTCGGCTCGACCTTGGCTTTCCCTTGCAGGGCGTCGAGGATGCGTTCGGTCGCTGCGACCTCGGCTTGTTCTTTCACGCCCTCTTTCTTCTCTTCCTTCACGAGACGGACCGAATCTTCGACGAGGTCCCGGACCATCGACTCGACGTCACGGCCGACATAACCGACTTCCGTGAACTTCGTCGCTTCGACTTTGACGAACGGTGCGCCGACGAGTTTGGCTAACCGTCGCGCGATCTCCGTTTTCCCGACACCGGTCGGTCCGATCATCAAGATATTCTTCGGTGTCACTTCATCGCGCAAGTCGGCGCTCAGTTTTTGACGCCGATAGCGATTGCGGAGCGCGATCGCGACCGCGCGCTTCGCATCTTTCTGTCCGATGACGAAGCGGTCTAACTCCGCTACGATTTGGCGGGGTGTCAGTTCACGTTTCATTCAGAATCGCCTCCGATCGTTTCTACGATGACTTGGTCGTTCGTGTAGACGCACAGCTCCCCGGCAATCTCGAGAGCGGCACGGGCTATGTCTTCTGCTGTTTTCTCCGGCGAATGCCGCACGAGGGCACGTCCGGCGGCGAGGGCGTAGTTCCCGCCCGAACCGATGGCCAAGATGCCGTCGTCCGGTTCAATCACTTCCCCGTTCCCAGACACGAGCAATAAGTGATCGCTGTCCATGACGATCAACAACGCCTCAAGTTGGCGGAGCATCTTATCCCCACGCCACTCCTTGGCCAGCTCGACGGCCGCACGCGGCAAGTTTCCGTTATACATCTCAAGCTTCGATTCAAACTTTTCGAAAAGGGTGAACGCGTCGGCGACGCTGCCGGCGAATCCGGCGACGACTTTGCCGCCATAAAGACGTCGTACTTTTTTGGCCTTGTTTTTCATGATGACGGCGTTCCCGAACGTGACTTGTCCGTCTCCGCTCATCGCGCCGTGTCCGTTATGGCGGACCGCGAAAATCGTGGTTGCATGAAACATCTGATGACCTCCTACTTTCTCGGATGTGTAGCTTGATAGACCGCTCGCAGACGCTCGGTCGAGACGTGGGTATAACGTCCGGTCGTGGAGAGCGACTCGTGTCCGAGCAGTTCCTGGACGGCGCGAAGGTCCGCCCCGCGCTCGAGCAGGTCCGTCGCAAAACTGTGACGGAGTGAGTGTGGCGTCAACGGCTTGTGAAGGCCTCCCAGCTTCCGGAGTCGCTTCATAACGTAGCGAATTTGGTCCGTTGTCACCCGATTCCCTTTTTGACTGAGAAATAATGCCGTTTCCTGAGTCGTCGCGCACGTTTGCCGCATGTCTACGTAACGGTCGAGCGCCGTGATGGCGAACTGTCCGATTGGGATGTAACGTTCTTTCTTCCCTTTCCCAACGACATGGACGAACGCGAGGCCCGCATCGTAAGACGACACGTCCATGCCGCACAACTCGGCGACACGCATGCCTGTCCCGTACAACATCTCGACGATCGCGACATCACGTGCCCGTAGGAATGGGTCGTCTTGCCCTTCGGCTGCCTTCAAAAGCTGTTCGACCTCGCTCGGCACGGCGAACGTCGGTAGCGACTTTCGCCGTTTCGGTGACGTCAAACCATGAAACAACGGTTCACCGCCCGTTTCACGTGCCACAAATTTCCCGAATTGTTTGAGACACGATACTTTTTGGGCGACCGTCGTCGTGGCGGTGTCTGCCTCATAAAGAGCATATAAATAACGCCGCGCCGACTGCACATCATAAGGATCTTGATGTGTCGATTGGCAATAAACGGCGTACTGGTCGAGCGTCTGCTCGTAAGAGCGTTTTGTATGAGGAGACAGTCGGCGTTCGACTTGGCAATAGCGCAAAAACGATTGTTGATCGTCAACGAATCTCATCCTCTCGCCTCCTCGTTTTCAGCTTAAAAACGCATGTTCCCGTCAAATCGAAATTAGCATAGCATACACAGTCAGAGGTGACAATAGATACCTCTTCAATAATCTGAAAATTTTCAAAGTGTTGTACAAATTACACAATTGAAATTTAGATTCATCAAAAAGGAGCCAAAAAATGGCTCCTTTCCCTTAAATCTCTTTATACTGTTCAATCGTTTCGAGGGCACGGTTCGCGTAGCGCTCGTAACGTTCTTGTTTCTTCATCTTCTTCGGAGCGTCTTCAAGCGACGGCACGAGACCGAAGTTCGCGTTCATCGGTTGGAAGTGTTTCCCGTCCGTTGTCGTGATGTAGTGCGCCATCGAACCGAGCATCGTCTCACGCGGGAGGACGACGAGCTCTTCCCCAGCGATCAGCTTCGCCGCGTTGATCCCGGCGAGGAGACCAGAGGCCGCCGACTCGACATACCCTTCGACACCGGTCATCTGTCCGGCAAAGAACAACGTGTCGCGTGTGCGGGCCTGATACGTCGGTTTCAAGAGGCTCGGTGAGTTGATGAACGTATTCCGGTGCATGACACCGTAACGCACGATCTCGGCGTTCTCAAGACCTGGAATCAATTGAATGATTCGTTTCTGTTCGCCCCATTTCAGGTGCGTCTGGAAACCGACCAAGTTGAAGAGCGTCCCGGCCGAGTTATCTTGCCGCAATTGCACGACCGCATGCGGACGTTTGCCCGTCTTCGGATCTTCGAGGCCGACCGGCTTCATCGGTCCGAACAAGAGCGTCTTCTTGCCGCGTTGGGCGAGTACTTCAAATGGCATGCAGCCTTCGAAGTAAATCTCTTTCTCGAACTCTTTGAGCGGGACGACTTCGGCTTTGACGAGTTCGTCATAGAACAAGTCGAACTCCTCTTCTGTCATCGGACAGTTGAGGTAGGCCGCTTCGCCCTTATCGTAACGGGACTTCAAGTAAACCTTGTCCCGGTCGATCGTCTCGCCGTCCAAGATTGGAGCGGCTGCGTCGTAGAAGTATAAATAGTCTTCACCAGTGAACGCTTTGAGCGAAGCCGAAAGATCAGGCGATGTGAGCGGCCCGGTCGCCATGATGACGATCCCGTCCGGAATCGCCGTGATCTCTTCGTTGTGCACGGTCACGTTCGGATGGTTTTTCAACGTGTCGGTCACGAATCCTGCGAAGTCGTGACGGTCGACGGCGAGAGCGCCGCCGGCCGGTACGCTCGCCGTATCCGCCGCTTTCAAGATGAGCGAGTCGAGCGTACGCATCTCTTCCTTCAAGACACCGACCGCATTTTGGAGCCCGTTCGCCCGGAGCGAGTTCGAGCAGACCAATTCCGCGAATTGGTCCGTATGGTGTGCCGGCGTCTTTCGCACCGGTCTCATTTCATACAAATCGACTTGAATCCCGCGCTTCGCGAGTTGCCAAGCCGCCTCGGAGCCGGCGAGGCCCGCTCCGATCACAGTTACACGTTGCTGCAAAGTTAATCCTCCTCTAACTGATGTACCTCGGCATGGGTACAGTTCGTACATTGATATTTCACGCCGTCTTTGATTTTTTTCTCGACCATCATCTTACCACATTCCGGACACGGTTTCGCGACCGGTTTGTCCCATGAGACGAACTCACAGTCTGGATAGTTCGAGCAGCCGTAGAACAGACGACCTTTTTTACTGCGTCGTTCGACGACTTGTCCGTCTTTGCAGCTCGGACATGGGACGCCGATCTCGACTTGTACCGGTTTCGTGTTCGTACAGTTCGGGAAGTTCGAGCACGCCATAAATTTACCGTAGCGGCCCATTTTGATGACCATCGGCGCACCGCATACTTCACAGTCGATGCCAGCCGGTTCATCTTTCACTTCGATCTTCTCGATCTCGGCCTCGGCCCGTTTCAAGCGTTTCTCGAAACTGCGATAGATCGGGGCAACGACGTCGGTCCATTGGACTTCCTCGTTCTCAATCGAGTCGAGGAGCGTCTCCATGTCGGCCGTGAACTGTACGGTGATGAAATCGTTGAAATACTCGTCAATCATCTCGATGACAAGTTCACCGAGCTCCGTCGGGACGAACTTCTTCTCTTCGAGGACGACGTAGCCGCGTTTTTGAATCGTGTCGAGCGTCGGTGCATATGTCGACGGACGACCGATCCCGAGCTCTTCCATCGCCCGGACGAGCCGTGCCTCGCTATAACGCGGCGGCGGTTGGGTGAAGTGCTGTTTCGGCTCGATCGTGTCGAACTTGACGAGGTCGTCGACTTCGAGCGGTGGGAGCAACCCTTCTTTTTCTGGATTCGTATCTTCGATATCATCATCTTTCGATTCGATATACACTTTCATGAAACCTGGGAATTTGACGGTCGACCCGTTGGCACGGAAAATCATGCCGTTCGATTCGACGTCGATTTTTACCGTGTCGAGGATGGCCGGCGCCATTTGGCTCGCCACGAGACGTTCCCAAATCAACTTGTACAGTCGGAGCTGGTCGCGTGACAAGTATGCTTTGACCGAGGCCGGGTCACGTAACGCCGATGTCGGACGAATCGCTTCGTGGGCATCCTGGGCGTTTGCCGCCTTCTTCTCTTTTTGTTTCTGCAATGCGACATACTCTTCACCGAACGTGGACTCGATATACGATTTCGCTTCTTCTTTCGCCAAATCTGAGATCCGTGTCGAATCGGTACGCATATACGTGATCAAACCGACGGTACCTTCTTTCTTACCGAGGTCGATCCCTTCGTAAAGCTGTTGCGCGAGCATCATCGTTTTCTTGGCACGGAAGTTGAGCTTACGGGCCGCATCCTGTTGGAGCGAACTTGTCGTAAACGGGAGCGAGGCGTTCCGCTTCCGCTCTTTCTTCGTGACATCGATGACTTTGAACGAGTCGTCGATCGCGTTGAGCACCGCGTCGGCGTCTGCCTCGCTCTTGAGCTCCAGTTTCTTCCCGTCTTTCCCATAAAACGATGTCTCGAACAATTCGCCTTCATGGTTGAGCATGAGTTTGATCGTCCAATACTCTTCTGGGTCGAAGGCGTTGATCTCCCGCTCCCGGTCGATGATCATTTTGACGGCCACTGATTGGACACGTCCGGCCGATAAGCCTTTTTTGACTTTCTTCCATAATAATGGGCTCATCCCGTATCCGACGAGACGATCCAAAATTCGCCGCGCTTGTTGGGCGTCGACGAGATCGTGATTGATTTTACGTGGGTGCTTGAATGACTCCTTGATCGCATCTTTCGTGATCTCGTTAAAGACGACCCGACATTCTGTCGTTTCGTCGACACCGAGGGCACGCGCTAGATGCCAGGCGATCGCTTCCCCTTCGCGATCCGGGTCAGCCGCGAGAAAGATTTTCGTCGCTTTTTTGGCTGCCGTCTTCAATTCTTTCAAAACTGGGCCTTTTCCACGAATCGTAATGTACTTCGGTTCAAAGTCATGTTCCACGTCGACACCGAGTTGACTTTTCGGTAAATCGATAACGTGACCCATTGACGCTTTGACCGTGTAATTCGATCCTAAATAACGTTTAATTGTCTTTGCTTTCGCCGGTGATTCGACGATCACCAAATATTTTGCCATACATCTGCTCCCCTTTTAGAGGTCGTTTTAAATCCCTACCATAATATTCATGTTGTCGCTCGTTTGTCAACGTCCAATCCTTGAACGCATTAGAATTTGGTCGGAAGTCGTCAATGGAATCGCCCCGTCCTCAATCAATCGATTCGGACCTGCCGCGAGCGGATCAAGCGGGCTTCCAGGTACCGCAAACACCGTCTTTCCTTGCTCGAGCGCATGTCCGACCGTATTCATCGTCCCGCTCTTCTGACGGGCCTGAATGACGACGAGCTGATCGCCGAGTCCGCTGACGAGACGATTACGTTCTAAAAATTGAAATTTTTTGACAGGTGTTTCCGGTGGGTATTCGGTGAGGAGTAACCCGTGTCTCGAAATTCGTTCGAACAGTGGCGCATGCGCTTGAGGATACATGTGTGAAAAGCCCGCTCCGAGGACAGCGATCGTCGGACGGTTATGCTGGAGTGCCAACTCATGGACGAGACCATCGATGCCGAGCGCACCGCCCGATACCGAGACAGTTTCTTCTATTAAAGGGTAGAAATGCTCGACGAGACGATGGCTGATGCGATTCAATTCACGGCTTCCGACCAAAGCAGTCGTTTGTTGTTGTAGTACCTCTAAATCGCCTCGGTAAAACAAACAATACGGAGGGTTCGGAATGTCGAGCAACGCGCGCGGGAACGCGTCGTCTTCCCACGTCAAAAAACGGTCGTACGTGACCGTTGAACGAAGCGCCCGTTTTGCTTTGTTCCAGACGTTCGGATGGAAGGGACGAGTGCTCGAACCCGGATGCGATAAGTAATGATGGACGAACTCGACAGGCAGCCGTTCAGCCGCGAATCGAGCGATTGTTTGATTCATCACAATCACCTCTAAAAAAATGAGGGATGGCGCGCATCCCTCATTTCCGAATGGTTTACGTAGTCGGTTGACCCGTCACGCAAGCTTCATACAATCCTTCTTGCTTCAACACCCGGATGAGCGTCTCTCCGATGACGGCAGGCGTCTCGGCGACTTCGATCCCGTTGGCGTTCAACGTCTTGATTTTCTCGGCGGCCGTTCCTTTTCCGCCTGAGATGATGGCGCCCGCATGGCCCATCCGTTTCCCTTCAGGAGCGGTTTGACCACCGATGAAGCCGATGACTGGCTTCGTCATGTTCGCCTTCACCCATTCGGCGGCTTCTTCTTCGGCCGTTCCACCGATTTCACCGATCATGATGACCGCTTTCGTGTCCTCATCTTCGTTGAACGCTTGGAGCGTATCGATGAAGTTCGTCCCGTTGACCGGGTCTCCACCGATTCCGACCGCTGTCGATTGTCCAATCCCGGCCGTCGTCAACTGATGGACCGCCTCGTACGTGAGCGTCCCTGAACGCGAGACGATACCGACGTGGCCTTTCGTATGGATATAGCCTGGCATGATGCCAAGTTTTGCTTCCCCTGGCGTAATGATTCCCGGGCAGTTCGGTCCGATGAGACGGGCCGGTTTGTCCTCGAGGTAACGTTTCACTTGAATCATGTCGATGACCGGGATGCCTTCTGTGATACAGATGATCAGTTCAATCCCGCTATCGGCCGCTTCCATGATTGAATCGGCTGCGAAGGCCGGTGGTACGTAGATGATCGATGCGTTCGCGCCCGTTGCTTCGACGGCCTCTGACACCGTGTTGAAGACTGGTACGCCGTCAAGTACGGTCGTGCCACCTTTTCCAGGTGTCACGCCTCCGACCAATTTTGTGTTATAAGCCAGCATCTGTTCGCCGTGGAACAGACCTTGTTTCCCCGTGATCCCTTGAATGATCACTTTTGTATCTTGATTCGCCCAAATACTCATGTCGTTTCCCCCTTATCGAACGAGTGCCGCGATTTTTTCTGCACCGTCAGCCATCGAGCTCGCCGAAGTGATCGCAAGTCCAGATTCATCGAGAATGCGTCGTCCCGCATCCACGTTCGTGCCTTCTAAACGGACGACGAGTGGTAAATCGAGACCGATTTCTTTCGTCGCCGCGACGATACCTTCAGCGATGATGTCACATTTCATGATGCCACCGAAGATGTTGACGAAAATGCCTTTGACTTGGTCGTCTGACAAAATCAATTTGAACGCTTCCGTTACTTTTTCTTTCGTCGCACCGCCGCCTACATCGAGGAAGTTAGCGGGTTCGGCGCCGTAGTGCTTGATGATATCCATCGTCGCCATAGCGAGACCGGCTCCGTTGACGAGGCAACCGATATTTCCATCGAGCGCGATATAGCTGAGGTCGTGTTTCGACGCCTCGACTTCACGCGGGTCTTCTTCCGTCGTGTCACGAAGATCGACGATGTCTGTATGACGATAGAGCGCGTTGCTGTCGAAGTTGAGCTTCGCATCGAGGGCGATGACGTTTCCGTCTTTCGTCGTGACGAGCGGGTTGATCTCTGCGATCGTACAATCCGTCTCGACATACACTTTGTACAGTTTCATGACCATGTCACTGAACTTGTTGACGAGCTTGGTCGGCACTTCCATCTTGAAGGCAAGACGGCGCGCTTGGAACGGACGGAGTCCGACGACCGGGTCGACGACTTCTTTATGAATTTTTTCTGGCGTATGTTCAGCGACTTCTTCGATGTCCATACCGCCTTCTGATGAACCCATGATGACAATTCGGCCGATCGAACGGTCAAGCACAAGTCCTAAGTAAAATTCTTGATCAATCGCAGATCCTTCTTCGATGTAAAGGCGTTGCACGACTTTTCCTTCAGGTCCAGTCTGGTGCGTGACGAGCGTCTTGCCGAGAATCTCTGACGCATACTGTTTGACTTCCTCATCCGTCTTCGCAAGTTTGACACCGCCGGCTTTCCCGCGGCCCCCTGCGTGGATCTGGGCTTTGACAACTTTTAGTTCACCGTCTAGCTTGGCAGCGGCTGTAACTGCTTCTTCAACACTAAACGCCGGATAGCCCGTAGGTACGGCCACTCCGAACGCACGAAGCAATTCTTTCGCCTGATACTCATGGATATTCATTTCGTTTCCCCCTTAGTCCCCTTTAATATCGGCACGTCTATTGTAACGAAAAACTGAAAGCGCTGTCTATCGTTCTTGCTTTAAGTTTTCATCTTTTTTTCACATCTACCCCTAGACATCTTCGATTTTTCCTTGTTCCATCTGATAAAGAAACACGAAAAGCTCGGCGATGACCTGATAAAGGTCGTCCGGGATATGCTCCTCAATCTGTAAAGCGGACAATAGTGACAATAGCGCCGGGTCCTCATGGATCGGGACCCCGTTCTCCTGCGCGAGCGCGAGCATGCGCTCGGCGACGAGTCCGCCCCCTTTGGCGACGACACGCGGGGAATCCATCGATTGCTCGTAGGACAAGGCGATCGCTTGCTTACGGTCCGTCATATGCGTTGGTCCACCTTTCCGAGCGGGGCGAACGTGTCTGGCACGGATTCCCGCTTTTCTTCGAACGAGAAGCGTGACAGTTCATAGCCGCTCGCTTCAAGCGCCTTGCTGAGCGACGGCTCATAAGCGTTGACGAACGGGCTCAAATTGTGCCGTTCATTGAACACTTTGATCGTGACGTGTCGCTTTTGGACGAGCAGATCGATGCCCGTCTCTCCAAACTTCGGGGTCTCCAAAAATAGAACGATGCGTGCGTGGTCGGCGTCAATCATCTCGCCCTTCGGCGCCTCGAGGCGGAATCGGACTTGTTCAAACGGTCCTAATTGCGGTATGTGAAATGCTTGAGCGACGTACGGCGGCGTCTGAAGGGCGTTGAACGTCTCCTGAGCCCGGACGAACTGCTCGAACTTCGGGTCCCCTTTCGCTTTGAACAATTCGCCGATGAGTTGCTTCACATCCGACCCGGCTCCGCTCTCGAGCAGTTGACGCCCTTGCGCCTGAAGCGATTCAGGCGTGTCGAGCGGCTGACGGGCGAGCCGTCCGAGTTCCGAACTTAAAAGGGCGAGCGGGGACCGTGCGGCTTGCGCAAGGGCTTCTGCTTGTTGCGGCACGACTTTCAAGACGAGCTTCGGTTCGAGCTCGGTGACGACCATCTTGTACGTGACATTCTCTTTGACGTCAGCGTTCACCCCGACCCGGAACAAGCCTTGCGGCAGTTGCATGACCGCCTCGCCGCCCGGCAGCAGCTGGAGCACCCGACCGACGACCGTATTGCCGATGAGCAATTGCCGCGAATTCTGTTCCGTGACCTTGAACGGCATGACGCCTTGATGATCGATCCGCATGATGACCCCTCCTACATATGTTTAATCGGCGCGAACGATTTTCGGTGGATTGGCGTGATCCCATGTTCCGCTAGTCCGGCCAAGTGCGCTTTCGTCCCGTAACCGGCGTTCTGTTCGAAACCGTAGCCGGGATAGAGGACAGCGTAGTCTTCCATCATGTTGTCACGGACGACTTTGGCGACGACGCTCGCCGCCGCGATCGATACGCTCCGGGCGTCGCCTTTGATGAGCGATTGTTGCGGGACGTCGAGCTCGAGCGTCATCGCGTCAATCAAGAGCGCATCGACTTCACCGAGTTGCCGGACCGCCTCCATCATCGCGAGTTTCGTCGCCTCGTAAATGTTGACGCGGTCAATCACGTCGGCGTCGACGATGCCGACGCCGACCATGGCCTCGTCCATGAGGGCCCGATACGCGACTTCACGTGCTGATGGCGACATCAGTTTCGAGTCGTTCAAGCCCGGATGATAAAATCCGTCCGGCAAGATGACGGCCGCGGCGACGACCGGACCGGCGAGCGGTCCTCGACCGACCTCATCGACGCCACCGATGCGGACATAACCGTTTGCCTTCAACTCGTCCTCGAACACGCTCCGGGCCGCATAATCGTCCTGGCGCTCACGTTCGACCTTGAACTGGCGCTCACGCTGCCTGAGCAACGTCTGGACGCCTGCGCGCGGGTCATCCTTCAGTTCGGCCCGGACTGCTTCCCACTCTTCATATCGGACCGTCTGTAGCCGTTGTTTAATCGCTTGAATCGTCATGCTGTTCCTCCTATTCAAAAAAGCCCTGTTTGCACAGGACTTCACGCCATGTCATGGTCGGCCGGTGTCTCAAGAGAGACCCGTCCGATTTTCTCATGACGTAGTTCGTTCAATAGTAATTCGCTCGCCTTCTCGAAATCGACGTAGCCGCCGCTGACGAGTCCACGTTTCTTCCCGATCAATTCGAGCAGTTCGACGGCGTCTTCCGGCAGTTGATCGATTTTGAATCGCTCTTTCACCTGTACCGGATAGCGGGCCGATAGCTCACGGGCCGCATAGAGCGCGATATCATCAAGGTTCAAAATATCGTCCTTGATGGCACCGGTCGCCGCCAAGCGATAACCGACCATCTGGTCCTCGAACTTCGGCCACAGAATACCCGGCGTATCGAGCAATTCCATCTCGCCGCCCTTCATCTTGATCCATTGCTGACGCTTCGTGACACCCGGACGGTCGCCAGTGACAGCGATATTGCGTCCAGCGAGGCGGTTGATGAGCGTCGATTTCCCGACGTTCGGGATACCGATGATGAGCGCGCGGATCGGACCGGGATTCCGGCCTTTCTCACGCATGCGGTCATGCTTTTCTTGCATGAGCTTCTCGGCGCCCGACATGAGCTGCTTCAAGCCTTTGCTATGTTTCGCGTCGACGGCGACGACCTCGACGTCGTCACGCTTCAAGGCGCGGAGCCAGGCGTCGGTGACGACGGGATCGGCCATATCCGCTTTATTCAAGACGATGAGACGCGGTTTGCCTTCTGTGATCTCATCGACCATCGGGTTACGGCTCGATTGTGGGACGCGTGCATCGACGAGTTCGATGACGACATCGATGAGCTTTAACTTTTCTGTTACTTGTCTTCGTGCCTTGGCCATGTGGCCAGGGAACCATTGAATTGCCAAAAAAACACCACCTTATTCTTGTACGGTCCCGAAATCGCCGAGCGGCCAGAACACGAAGTTCGTTTTGCCGACGACGTCCTCTTTCGGGACAAAGCCGATTTCACGGCTGTCTTTCGAGTTTTGTCGATTGTCACCCATCACGAAGTACGAACCTTCCGGGACGACTGTTTCGCCCGTCACTTGTTCGAGCGTGAAGTTTTCGGTAAGAGGAAAGCCGTTCATCTGGGCCTGGAAATCCTCTAAATACGGTTCTTCGACCGCTTCGCCGTTCAAGTAAAGCGTATCGTCCCGATATTCGAGCGTGTCGCCAGGAATGGCGATGACGCGTTTGATATAGTCTTTTGATTCCGTCGCGTGGAAGACGATAATATCGCCCCGATCGAGCTCACCGACGTAGTTCGAAATTTTGCTGACGATCATGCGATCGGCATTTTGGAGCGTCGGCATCATTGACTCTCCCTCGACGATGACAGGTACAAAGATGAACGTCCGGATCACGAACGCGATGACGAGCGCCACGACGATCGCCTTAAGCCAACTGAACACTTCTTTCAACTTGCCTCACTCCTCTGTCCGTTTGAACTTATTGTACTAGAAAAAAAGAAGCTTGTCGCAAGCGACAAGCTTAATCCCCATCTTAACGACGGATTTCTTTAATACGTGCTGCTTTACCGCGAAGGTTGCGGAGGTAGTAGAGTTTCGCACGACGGACTTTACCGTAACGAACGACTTCGATTTGCGCGACACGCGGTGAGTGAAGCGGGAATGCACGCTCAACACCTACGCCGTAAGAGATCTTACGGACTGTGAATGTTTCGCTGATGCCGCCACCTTTACGCTTAATGACAACGCCTTCGAAGATCTGGATACGCTCACGCGTTCCCTCTACGACTTTAACGTGGACACGTACTGTGTCACCAGGACGGAAAGCAGGTACGTCCGATTTGAATTGTTCTTCTGTGATTTCACGGAACAGTTTTTGTGTGTTCATGAATTGTTCTCCTTTTTCTTCAATGTTCATATCTTCATCTGCCCAAGCATCCAACAGCGGAACATCGGTAATCGGTGGGGGTTAACCCACATGCTCAAACATAGCATAATTTGGTCAATCGCGCAACGATTCAATGAATTTTTTATCCGCCTTCGACAGGTCGATTTGCTCGAGCAGTTCCGGCCGCCGTCGATACGTGCGTTCAAGTGACCGTTCACGGCGCCACGTCTCGATGTTGGCATGATTGCCCGACAAGAGGACGTCCGGTACCTTGAGGCCCCGGAAGTCGGCTGGACGCGTATAGTGCGGGTATTCGAGGAGTCCCGTCGAAAACGAGTCGTCCTCGTGGCTCGCTTGATCGCCGAGCACTTCCGGGATGAGCCGCACCGTCGCATCGATCATGACCATCGCCGCGAGCTCACCGCCGGTCATGACGAAATCGCCGATTGACACCTCGTCCGTCGCGAGCTCGTCATGGATCCGTTGGTCGAACCCTTCATAATGACCGCACAAAAAGATGAGGTGTTCCTCGGACGCCCACTCTTCTGCCATTCGTTGGTCAAAACGGCGTCCGGTCGGTGTCGTGACGATGACACGGGGACGCGTCTTCGCGATCGCGTCAAAGGCGTCAAAAATCGGTTGCGGGGTGAGCAGCATGCCTGCCCCGCCCCCGTACGGATAATCGTCGACTTTGTGGTGCTTGTTCGTCGAGAAGTCACGGAAGTTCGTGAACGCCATCTCGACGTGACCGAGCGTGCGCGCCCGTCCGACGATCGAATGATCGAGCGGGGCGAACATCTCAGGGAATAAGGTTAAGACATCAATCTTCATCGTCGATCATTCCCGGAATCGGGGTGATGACGACACGTTTCGCCTCGACATCGATGTCGCTCACGACCGATTCGATGTACGGGATGAGCGCATCCGACTTGCCAGGACGTTTGATGACCCAGACGTCGTTCGCGCCGGTCTCGAAGATGTCATCGACGACTCCGATGACCTCACCCTCGACGACAGCCTCACAGCCGATAATCTCATGGTAATAAAACTCATGTTCCGGCAACTCGTGGACGTGCTCGACGTGGACGTATAGCTTCATCCCTTTATATTTCTCGACGAGATTGATGTTCTCGAGTCCTTTGAACGTGACGAGATGGAACTGCTTGTGTGGACGATACGTCGTCACTTCGAACGGAACTTTCTTGCCGTCGATGTCTAAATAGAGCGTCTCGCCCTTCTTGAAGCGCTCCGCCGGAAAATCGGTCGCGGCGAGCAACTTCAATTCTCCTTTTAAGCCATGGGTGTTGGCGATCTTACCTACGTATAACCATTCCATTGTTATGCCTCCTCACAAAAATGGGCCGACCTCATAAAAGGTCGGCCACATCCTTACTTCGCGTTTTTCGCGTTGTGGAATTTCTCCATGATCCCTGCTTTAGAGAACAAGTTACGTACTGTGTCAGATGGCTTCGCGCCGTCTGCCAACCATTTGAGAGCGAGTTCTTCGTTGATGCGAACTTCTGCTTCTGGTTTTGCAACCGGGTTGTAGTGACCGAGTTGCTCGATGAAGCGGCCATCACGTGGTGAACGTGAATCAGCTACAACGATCCGGTAGAAAGGTGATTTGTTTGCGCCCATGCGCTTGAGACGAATTTTAACTGCCATGGTAATATACCTCCATCATGTGTTTAAGAATTGACAACTTTAATAGTATACTGCTTTTTTGTCCGACTGACAAAAGTTTTCTTAGAAGAATGGAAGGCCGAGACCTTTTTTCTTCCCTTTCATTTGTCCTGACATCTGCTTCATGAGCTTCTTCATGTCATCGAACTGTTTGATGAGACGGTTCACTTCCTGGATGGAGCGACCGCTCCCTTTTGCGATCCGCTTGCGACGACTCGCGTTGAGCACTTCAGGATTGGAGCGCTCATACTTTGTCATCGAGCGAATGATCGCCTCGACATGATCGAGTTGCTTCTCGTCGATTTGGACGTTCTTCAACCCTTTCATCTTACCTGCACCAGGTAACATCGAGAGCAATTCATCAATCGGGCCCATGTTTTTCACTTGACCCAATTGCTCGATAAAATCATCGAACGTGAACGATGCGTCGCGAATTTTGCTTTCAAGCTCTTTCGCGGCATCTTGGTCCATCTGTGACTCGGCTTTTTCAATGAGCGTGAGCACGTCACCCATTCCAAGAATCCGTGACGCCATGCGTTCCGGGTGGAAAGGTTCGAGGGCATCCAACTTTTCACCGAGACCGACGAACTTAATCGGCGCTCCCGTGACTGCCTTGATTGAAAGGGCTGCCCCACCACGTGTGTCACCGTCGAGCTTCGTGAGCACGACGCCGGTGATTCCGAGTTTCTCATTGAAGCTATCGGCCACGTTGACCGCATCTTGACCCGTCATCGCATCGACGACGAGGAAGATTTCATTTGGTTTGGCAATCGTCTTCACGTTTTCGAGCTCGCCCATGAGCGTCTCGTCAATATGAAGTCGACCGGCCGTATCGATCAACACGAAATCGTGATGATTGGTTTTGGCGTACTCGAGCGCTTTCGTGACGATTTCTTCCGGCTTCACTTGGTCGCCAAGTGAGAACACCGGTAAATCGAGCTGCTTGCCGAGTGTCTCGAGCTGTTTGATGGCCGCAGGCCGATAAATATCTGCCGCGACGAGAAGTGGACTCCGGTTATGCTTTTTGCGAATCAAATTCGCGAGCTTACCGGTCGTCGTCGTTTTCCCCGCACCTTGTAACCCGACCATCATGACGACTGTCGGTGGTTTTGGGTTAAATGTGATTGGGACGACGTCGCTTCCCATCAAGTTCGTTAGCTCTTCATGAACGATTTTGACAACTTGTTGGCCAGGTGTCAACGATTTCATGACGTCTTGGCCGATGGCCCGTTCTTTCACGTCGTTGACGAACTGTTTGACCACTTTGAAGTTGACATCGGCTTCAAGGAGAGCGAGACGAACTTCTCTCATCATCTCTTTGACATCTGCTTCGGAAATTTTACCTTTCCCCCGCATTTTCGCCAGTGTCGATTGCAACCGTTCGGATAATCCTTCAAATGCCATGCTTCAGCCCCCTACTCTAAATTCTCAAGCGCCGAAATCGTTTCCGTCAAATCGGGCGAGTGCTCGACTTGACGTTTGAGCGTTTGAAGCAGTCGTTGCCGCTGTTCGAATTTCTCGAACAAGGCCAACTTCTCCTCATACTGCTCAAGCATCGCTTCGGTACGCTTTATGTTATCGTAGACCGCTTGACGGCTGACTTCAAACTCTTCCGCAATCTCTCCGAGCGAGTAGTCATCTAGGTAATAAAGAGACATATAGTTGCGCTGTTTCGGTGTGAGAAGCGCTTGATAAAAATCGAACAGATAGTTCATTCGATTCGTCTTTTCGAGCGACATGACCTCCACCTCCACATGTTAAGTGAAATCCCTTTACAACTACCAATAGTACAGCCGTCCCCACCTCTTGTCAAGTTTTTTTCTTAACAGTGAAAGTTAGGCGAGGTCATCGTTTGTCTGTTGTTTTTCTTCGAAGATGTCCCCGAATAATCCGTACACGAACTGTTCCGGGTCGAACGCCTGTAAATCATCAACTTTCTCACCGAGACCGACATATTTGACCGGGATATCGAGCTCGTTTCGAATCGCGAGCACGATCCCCCCTTTAGCCGTCCCGTCGAGCTTCGTGAGGACGATCCCGCTCACGTTCGTCGCTTCTTTGAACGCTTTCGCTTGAACCATCGCGTTTTGTCCCGTTGTGGCATCTAACGCGAGCAATACCTCGTGCGGCCCGTTCGGTACTTCACGTTCGATGACGCGCTTCACTTTCTCGAGCTCTTTCATCAAGTTGACCTTGTTTTGCAAACGTCCGGCCGTGTCACAGATCAAGACGTCGACGCCGCGTGATTTCGCTGCCTGCACAGCGTCGAACACGACCGCGGCCGGGTCCGACCCTTCGGCTTGACGGATGACCGGGACTCCGACGCGTTCGCCCCAGACTTGGAGCTGATCGATGGCACCGGCCCGGAACGTGTCGCCTGCCGCGAGCATGACCGAACGCCCTTCCGACTTCAATTGATGGGCGAGTTTGCCGATCGTCGTCGTTTTGCCGACACCATTGACGCCGACGAACAAGATGACCGTCAATCCGTCCTGCATGTTCAACTCACGATCCGCCTCGTCTTCTTGGAGACGGTTCGCCACGACTTCGACGAGGGCGTCACGGACAGCGACCGGGTCTTTCAAATTGCGACGTTTCACTTCCTCTTTCAAATCTTCGACGAGGTCCATCGTCGTCGTCACGCCGACATCCGCCTGGATGAGCAAATCCTCGAGTTCATCGAAGAAATCCTCATCGACTTCGCGGAACCGATAGACGAGGTCGTTGACGGCACTGGCAAATCCGTCTCGTGTCTTCGTCAATCCGTCTGTAAACTTTTGCGACACCTCTTGTGTCGAGGTCGTCAATTTATCTTTTAACTTCTTAAAAAAACTCAACTTAATTCCTCCATCTCTTGTTCCGTCTCGACGACGCGCTTCGCTTCGGATAGTTCGACCGAAAGCACCTCGGAGACACCGTTTTGTTGCATCGTCACGCCGTAGAGCGTGTCCGCCGCCTCCATCGTCCCTTTACGGTGGGTGATGATGACGAATTGTGTATCGATTGAGAGCGTCCGGATATATTCCCCGAACCGATGGACGTTCGCCTCGTCGAGAGCCGCCTCGACTTCATCGAGCACACAGAACGGGACGGGTCTCGTTTTCAGGATGGCGAACAGAAGCGCGATCGCCGTCAAGGCCCGCTCTCCGCCGGATAACAGACTGAGCGTCTGCAACTTCTTCCCGGGCGGTTTGGCGACGATCTCGATGCCCGTGTTGAGCAGGTCGGACTCGTCGACGAGTTTCAAATCGGCCTCCCCCCCGCCGAACAGCTCGTTGAACGTCTGTTTAAAGTGACCACGAACGAGCGTGTACGTCTCTTTGAACAAGCGCGTCACTTCACGGTCCATCTCGGTGATGATGTCGTATAAATCCTCTTTGGCGCTGACGAGGTCGTCCCGTTGCTCGGACAAGAACATGAAGCGTTCATTGACGAGGTCGAACTCCTCGATCGCGTTCAAGTTGACCGGTCCGATTTCTTCGATTTGACGAACGAGCAGTTTGAACTCTTCTTTCGCCTCATCGAGCGGTATCGTGAGGGTCGGAAGCAAATCGAGGACGAGCCCTCGTTCCTCGAGCGCGTCGAGTTTCCACTTCCGCTTCAACTCGAGCTCGTTCGCCTCGGTCTCGAGCTTGCGGACATCCGCCTCGACCCGACGACGCACGTCCGACGCCTGTTGTTCACGCTGTCTGAGGATGCGATACGACTCTTCTTCGGCGTGGAGCTGTTTCGTATGCAACGCCATCCGCTCTTTCAATCCGTCCATCTGTTTGACCGCCTCGACGTGCTCGAGCTCGAGCTCGGCAGACGAGACGACCCGGCCGCTTGCCACATGTTCGAGCTCACGCTCGATCTGTCCGAGACGGGACGTCTGTTTAGCGACCTCGGCCTCGAGCCGCTCGACTTCTGCGCGGACGCGGTCGAGGTCGAGCATATTGCGTTGACGATCGAGTTCATTTTGACGAATGGCTGTCTGAAGTTGCCCCGTCGTCTCGGCGCCTTTGGCTTGCTCGCCGCGGAGCGCCTCGAGTTCGGTCCGAATCGAGGCTTGCAATGCATCAGTCGCCTCGAGTTCTTCGGCGAGCCTTGTCAACTCATTTGTGGCGGATGCGATTGTTTGGGCGTAACGCGCCATCTCATGGTCGAACAGTTCGAGTTGCGCTTTGGCGTCTTGCGACACCCGTTCCAAGTTTCTAAACGCCTGTTCCGTCGAACGGAGCGTCTCTTCGGCCTCGCGCTTCTTGAGCCTGAGCGTCTGGAGCGACGCACGCAGTCGGGACATCTCATCGGTGTACGTCGACACCCGCAACTGTTGCTCGTGAAGCATGGCCAACCCTTGCGTCAATCCTTGCTTCAAATCATCGAGTTCACGGGACTGGGTGAACAAGGCGACACCTTGCTTCCGGCTACCCCCGGTCATCGAACCGCCAACGTTGACGATATCCCCTTCGAGCGTGACGATGCGATAGCGATACCCCGTCGTCTTGGCGATCCGGTTGGCCACCTCGAGGGAATTAGCCACGATCACGGCGCCGAGGAGCGACCGTTTCAACTTCTCGTAGGCCGGGTCCGTCTCGACGAGGTCGGCGGCGATGCCGACGAATCCGTCGACTGATTCGAGACGGTGTGCGACTTCACTCGGGACGTAACGTTCCTTCACGCTCGTCATCGGTACGAACGTGGCTCGTCCGGCACTTGCTTTCCGTAATCGTTCAATCTCTCGGCGTCCGACCTCTTCCGTCTCGACGACGATATGTTGTTGCGTCTGACCGAGCGCCGTCTCGATGGCGGCCTCATAGGACGGGAGAACGCGAATCAATTCTGCGACGGCACCGAGCACGCCCGGTCCCCGTTCTTTCAAGACAAATTTGACCGCATGGAAATAGCCTTCGTACGACTGTTTCATCCGTTCGAGCAACTCGATCCGGTCCTCGGTCTTCTGACGCCGGCGGTCAAGGTCGTGGTACGACTGCTCGGCCCGCGACAATTTGTCTCGAAGCGTCGCTTCCCGTTCGGTCAAATCAGCTTCTTCCGCCATGAGCGTCTCCCACGTGTCCCGAGCCTCGTCGAGACGAGCTTGTTCGGCCTCGAGTGATGCCGTCTGTTCGGTCCGCACGTCAAGGCGATCCTTGTTTTCACGAAGCAGACGAGCTTTCGCTTCTTCCGCTTGTTCGATATCGCGCCGTTCCCGCTTCTGTTGGTTGCTCAGTGTGGCCCGTGTCGTCGCCAACTCGAACGCTTCGCCTTGAAGCTGTTCGATTTCTGCGTTAAAGTCACGCGTCGCCGCCGTCAATTGCGCGTCAAGTTCGGCACGTGACGCTTCCACGGTATGTAACGCCTCAGCTTTTGACGCCATATCCGCGTTTGCCACGTTCAACTTCTGCGTCAACTGTTCGGTCTCTTCGGCCAATTCGACCCGTTGGCGTTCGAGGCGTTCTTTCGTCTCCGCCCCGTGCTCTTCACGGGCTTTCGCGAGCTTGATCTCACCTGTCAACCGTTCCAGCTCGGTCGCTTGAGACCGTTCTTCTTGATGGAGCGTGTCGAGCGTTTCTCGATCTTTGGCGAGTGCCGCCTCAAGCGTCGTCCGCTCTTCTGAAATCGCGGTCAACGCGCCGTCTTGCTCGGCGAGATTCGTCTCGGCCGTCTGCAGTTGCTCGGACACACGAGCGATGCCCGTACCAAGTTCTGTGATCTCGGCGCCGAGAATACCCGTCTCGAGCTCATCGTGGCGCGCTTTGGCGACTTGATACTCGCGTGCGAGCGCGGCCTGCTCTCGGAGCGGTTCGACCCGATCGGCGAGTTCATACAAAATGTCATCGACCCGAGACAAGTTCAACTCGGTGTCTTGGAGCTTCCGTTCGGCTTGTTTTTTACGCTGCCGGTACTTCAACACCCCGGCCGCTTCTTCGATGACAGCCCGACGATCTTCCGGTTTCCCGGAGATGACTTGCTCGACCCGTCCTTGCCCGATGATGGCGAACGCATCGCGTGATAGGCCCGTATCCATGAACAGGTCGATCACATCTTTAAGCCGGCACGGCTTCTTGTTCATGAAGTAGTCGCTGTCGCCGCTCCGCGTGACGCGGCGCGTCACACTGACTTCTTCATACGGCAACCGCAAATGGGCGTCCGTGTTGTCTAGGACGAGCGTCACTTCGGCGACGTTGCGATGGTTCTCACCTTCACTGCCGGCAAAGATGACGTCTTCCATTTTCGCTCCGCGGAGCGATTTGGCCGACTGCTCACCGAGTACCCAGCGAACAGCGTCCGATATATTTGATTTTCCGCTCCCGTTCGGCCCAACCACGGCTGTGACGCCGGGACGAAAATCCAGTTCAATCCGCTTGGCAAACGATTTAAAGCCAGCGAGTTCGATTCGTTTTAAGTGCATCGTGACCATCCTATCCTCAGTAAGCATTCATTTGTTTATTTTACCACAGTTGCCAGTTCGTCAAAATGCTAGAATCATGCTATTCTAAAAAGAACTGTAGAAAGGGGTACGACCGATGACTAACGAACAAATGATTGAGGAAATTCTCGACAAAATGAACATCATCAACCGCGGCGCCATCAAAGCGGAAGAATATAACCGTGCCGACGCCTCGGCCGTCAAAGAGATTTACGACTACGTGATGAACCGCTCATCGCTGTCGATCTCTGAAGTGGATGGGATTGTCGAAGAACTCGGACAATTGACGTGATGAGATGACAGAAAAGGAGTGGACCCATTGAGGTCCACTCCTTTTCTTATAGGCCGGCGTACTGCCGGTTGAATTCGATCAACGCTTCTTTCGCCGCGAGTTGCTCGGCTTCTTTCTTCGATCGGCCGATGCCTTCGCCGACGATATCGTCTGACAGACGGGCATGGGCGACGAACTCCCGGCTATGGGCCGGACCACGCTCTTCGATAATCGTGTACGAGACAGGCCCGAGACCTTCTCGCTGGACGCTTTCTTGGAGCTGACTCTTATAATCGGTCTGTTCTTCAAACACACCGGCCAAGACTTTCGGAAAAACCGCTTCGGCGAGGAACTGTTCGACTGGTTCAATCCCTTGGTCCAGATAGAGCGCGCCGATGTATGACTCGAACACATCCGCGAGTAGCGCCGGACGCTTGCGTCCGCCGGTCAACTCTTCGCCTTTCCCAAGCAAGATAAAATCAGAGAAAGCATAGGCTTCCGCAAAGTTGACGAGTGATGGCTCACAGACGATGGCCGCCCGCAACTTCGTTAATTCCCCCTCGGAGCGCTCCGGATACGTCTCATACAAAAACCGAGACACCGTCAACTCGAGCACCGCGTCGCCTAAAAACTCTAAGCGCTCATTGTCTTTTTTCAGACCGCGTTGTTCGTTGACGTATGAGGAGTGGGTGAACGCTTGCATCAATAGGTCTTGGTTCGTGAATCGAACCGACAGCCGTTCTTCAAGTACTTTAAACTGCTCGAGAATCCGTGACCGCTCGAGCTCATTTCGCCGACGCCGTTGCGCCGACCCTTGACGGTCAAACCGTCGCTTGTCCTTTGTCATAATTCCCTCCGTGTATAAGCACAAGCCCACCGCTCATGACGAGCGGTGGGAGGCTTGATTACAATTTAGTTTCGATGTAAGCGACGACGTCGCCAACAGTCGCGAGCTTCTCAGCATCTTCGTCTTCGATTGTGATATCGAACTTGTCTTCAAGGTCCATGACCATTTCCATTACTTCGAGCGAATCCGCACCGAGGTCATCCTTGAATGATTTGTCGGCTGTGATCTCAGATACATCTTTCCCGAGTTTCTCTGCCACTGCTGCTTGTACGTCTACTAAGATTTGTTCTGTTGTCATGATAAAATCCCTCCAAATTAAAGTATATAAAATGTGTTTCGATTGGTAAAGTTCTGATTTTAAGCCATCGTCATGCCGCCGTCAACGGCGATCGTCTGACCCGTCACGTAAGCCGCTTGGTGAGAGGCGAGGAATGAGACGAGGTTCGCCACATCTTCGACCTGACCGAAGCGATTGAACGGGATTTGACCGAGCGTCGCCTCGCGTTGCGCATCTGTCAACGCGTCGGTCATGTCCGTCTGGATGAAACCAGGACAGACGGCGTTCACCGTCACGTGACGTCCGGCGAGTTCACGCGCGACCGACTTCGTCAGCCCGATGAGCCCCGCTTTCGCCGCCGCGTAGTTCGCCTGACCGGCATTCCCCGTGATCCCGACGACCGAAGCGATATTGATGATGCGGCCCGCCTTCGATTTCAAGAGCGTCCGCGTCGCGGCTTGCGACGTCAAGAACGCACCTTTCAAGTTTGTCGACAGGACATCGTCAAAGTCAGCTTCCTTCATGCGCATAAGCAGACCGTCCCGCGTGATGCCTGCATTGTTGACGAGACAATCGATGCGGCCGTACGTGTCGACCGCCGTCTTGATGAGTGCTTTCACATCATCACTGTTCGAGACGTCGGCTTTGACGGCGATGGCCTCACCACCGTTCGCTTCGATCTCGCTGACGACGGCGTTCGCTTTCTCAACACTACCCGAGTAATTCACGACGACCCGAAAGCCGTCCTCCCCTAAACGCTTCGCGATGGCGGCCCCGATTCCTCGAGATGCGCCTGTCACGATTGCTACTTGGTCATGCACGTACTTCTCCTCCTAACGCGGCCACCTCTTCGAGCGTCGTCGCCTGTTTGATCGTCACTTTCGAATCGATCCGTTTGATAAGACCTGACAGTGGTGACGTCGGACCGAACTCGATGAACGTGTCGACGCCAGCGTCGATCGCTTTGCGGACACACGCTTCGAATCGGACCGAGGCGTACAATTGCTCGGTGAGAAGTGCTTTCAATTTTTCCGGGTCGGTATGGACATCCGCATCGACGTTGGAAATGATCCCAATCGCCGCCGGTTTGAACGGCGAAGAAGCGAGCACATCTTTGAACCGCGTCGCGGCCGGCATCATGTAGGAGCTGTGGAACGCCCCTGAGACGTTCAGCGGCAAGACGCGTTTCGCGCCTGCTTCTTTCAAGTCTGTTTCGGCCTGTTTGACCGCATCGACATGACCCGAGATGACGAACTGACCCGGACAGTTGTAGTTGGCGATTTGTACAAGGTTCCCGCTAGCACTGATTTTCTCCGTCACATGGAACGCTTCGTCGACATCGGTCATACCGATGACGGCTGCCATCGTCCCATCCTTCACTTCTGACATGAGCTTGCCGCGTTCGTGGACGAGCACGCTCGCTTCTTCCAAGTCGATGACGCCGGCGACGACGAGTGCCGCATATTCTCCGACGCTGTGACCGATCACCAAGTCTGGAGTGGCCCCCGTTTTGGCGTGAGCTTGTGCGAGTGATGCCGAATGCGCCACGATGGCCGGTTGGGCCACTTCTGTCCGTTGAAGCTCTTCTTTTGATCCTGCCGCCATGGCGTCGAGTAAATCAAATCCGAGGCGACGGCCGATCGCTTGCAGTTGTTCAGGATTGTCGAGGAACGTTTGGCCCATGCCGACGGCTTGTGACCCTTGTCCCGGAAATACCCATGCTGTTTTCCCCATGTACTCACCTTCTTTGAATTAGTTTGTGGCTTTTGCTTGTTTGATTTTCGCGACGACGTCGTGATCGACCATGATTTTCGCCTGTTTGAGCGCGCTCATGATGGCGAGCGCGTCGCTCGAACCGTGTGCTTTAATGACCGGGGCGTTGATTCCGAACAAGCCGGCCCCACCGTGTTCCCGATAATCTAATGTTTGTTTCAATCGCTTCAACTTCGGTTTTAAGACGAGAGCGGCGAGCTTCGAGACGAGATCGCTCGTGAACTGCTCTTTCATCATCTTCATGAGCATCGACGACGAACCTTCGACACCTTTGAGCAAGATGTTTCCGGCGAACCCTTCCGTGACGATGACATCGACATCACCGGACATCGCCTCGCGCGCTTCCACGTTGCCGACAAAGTGGACCGGGGCTTGTTCAAGGAGGGGGTACGCCTCTTTCGTGAGGGCGTTTCCTTTCCCAGCCTCGGTCCCGATGTTCAGTAGCGCGACCCGCGGACGTTTGACGCCGCGAACGTGCTCGGCATAGAGCGAGCCCATGATCGCATAGTCGACCAAGTGCTCGGCCTTCGCGTCCGGGTTGGCCCCGACGTCTAAAATGACGACACCGCTACCCGTATATGTAGGGAACGTAGGTGACAACGCGGGGCGCTCGATTCCTGGGATCCGTCCGATGACGAACAGTGACGCCGCCATGAGAGCACCGGTATTCCCAGCCGAGACGAGTGCGTCGGCCTCTCCGTCTTTGACGAGTTGGGCCGCCACGACGAGTGAGCTGTCCTTTTTGCGACGGACGGCTCGGACCGGTTCGTCGTCCCCGGTGATGACTTCGCTCGCTGGAACGATTTTGATTCGCGGGTCGGTCAACCCGTACGAAGCGAGTTTGACCTCATCTCCGACTAAAAACAGTTCCATCGATTCGTTCGGGAATGCGTCGGCAAACTGCTTGACGCCTTCCACGATCGCTTTCGGGGCGTGATCCCCGCCCATTGCATCAATTGCTAATTTCATGCCTGTTCCTCCTCACCGCGACGATAAATCGTGAAGTCTCCGCTAAAGACACACTCTTCGCCGACATAACTATCCACTGTGACGTCCGTTCTTCCGTCCCGACGCAGTTTGATCACACGAGCCTTGGCAACGACTCGCTCTCCAAGATGGACTTGGCGACTGAAGCGGATGTCCGCTTTAGTGGTCAACGCCAATTCATCATTGATGAGCGCCACCGCTAACGAGTTGGCCTGGGCGAACAATACGTGTCCCCGAGCGATCTCGTTGCGGCTAAAGACGTGTTCTCTCTCAATGTCGAGAACCGAGATGGCCGATTCATCGAGCTTCAAGTCAATCATATCACCGATGACCTCGCTCATGGCGAGCGACTTCACTTCATCGAGGTGTTCTGAGGCAACGTGCTTGATCCGTTCTCTCACTTCCGGAATCTTTAACTCCATCCGGTCGAGCCGAATCGTTTGAATACTGACGGCAAACTGTTTCGACAGCTCTTCGTCTTTGATGAACGGGTTGCGATCAATCGTTTCTTGCAATAAGCGTTGCCGCTCTTTCTTAGGTACCCGCATTCAGTTCCCTCCTAAACTCTATGCTAAAGAACTTAATACCTGGTACTAATAGCAGTATATATTCTTTAGATTTTATTTTCAAGTGTTGTTTGTCATTCCAATCGTTCTCCGACGAGTAAGTCGAGTCGTTTCAAATAGTGTCGGAGCGGGGCATACGTCGCCTCGTTCCAAAACGCCTCGCTCCCGAGCAGACGAACCGCGTCTTGCATCGCCACTTCCATCACTTTTAAATCAAGTACGGGATCGGCGACGCGGAAGCTCGGAAGACCGCTCTGGGCCGTCCCAAAGAAATCACCGGCCCCGCGCAATTCCAAGTCTTTCTCGGCCAAGACGAATCCATCGTTCGTCTCCGTCATCGTTTTCAAACGAAGTTTGCCGACATCGGACTTCGGGTCCCCTACCAATATACAATAAGATTGGTCGGCGCCTCGACCGACGCGTCCGCGCAACTGGTGTAGTTGCGCCAAGCCGAACCGCTCCGCATCATGGATGATGATCAGCGAGGCGTTCGGCACGTTCACGCCGACCTCGACAACCGTCGTCGAGACGAGGATTTGGAGGGCATTGCTGGCGAACGCCTTCATCACGTCATCTTTCTCGGTGCTCGACAGTTTTCCGTGCATGAGACCGACCGCGTAGTTTGGGAAACGTTCCCGCAACACTTCGTAGAGCGCAGTCGCACTCTCGACCTCGAGCGTGTCCGATTCCTCGATGAGCGGGGCAATCACGTAAGCTTGGCGTCCAAGCGTCAGTTCACGGTCGACCATCGCGTGGACCCGATCGATTTGGTCGGTCTTGGCCCAATACGTCTCGATCGGTTTCCGGCCGGCCGGCATCTCATCGATCGTCGAAACGTCCATCTCGCCGAAAGCACTGATAGCGAGCGTCCGTGGAATCGGTGTCGCCGTCATATAGAGCACGTCGGCGAGCTCCGCCTTGTCACGGAGCATCTTGCGCTGTTCGACTCCGAACCGGTGTTGCTCGTCGGTGATGGCTAAATGTAGGCGCGAGAACTCGACCGGCCCTTGGATCAAGGCGTGCGTCCCGACGATGATATCGACGTCCCCCGCTTTGATGGCCTGAAGCAACTCAGTACGGGCCTTGCCTTTGACCGAACTCGTCAATAAACCGACTCGAATCCCGTACGGCTCAAACAGCGCTTGAAGCGAGGCGAGATGCTGTTCAGCCAAAATTTCGGTCGGGACCATGAGCGCCCCTTGATAGCCGGCGCTCACCGTCGCATACAAGGCGATCGCGGCAACGACTGTCTTTCCGCTCCCGACATCCCCTTGTAGCAACCGATTCATTCGTTCTGGCACTTCTAAATCCCCGACGATTTCCCGGATGACACGCGTCTGCGCCCCGGTCAACGGAAACGCAAGTTGTTTGACGAATTCGTTCAATTGAGGCTTATCGAGCGTGAGGGCACGGCCTTTACCCGACCGTTCCATCTTCCGGAACGCCTGAAGCTTCAATTGATAGAGCAGACATTCTTCATAGACGTAACTGCGGCGTGCCTGTTTGTACGTCTCGACCGAATCAGGGAAATGCATCCCTTTTAACATCGCCTCCCGGTCCTCGAGACGATAGCGTTGCCGAATCAATTCCGGCAGGCGGTCCTCGAACGAGGTCGTCTGTTCAAACGCAAGCTTGACGATCCGGCTGAAGTTCTTCTGGGTCAACCCGGCCCGAAGCGAATAAATCGGTTGCAGCCCGTCCGACAGTTCACCGAACTCGAGGTCGGTCGCGCTGATCGTCATCCGGTTCATGTCCCATTTCCCTTTGACCGTCACGGTGGCGCCGAGCGTGAGCTTGTCTTTATAGAACGCCCGGTTGAACATCGTCACGTGGACGACGTAGCGTTCCTCGAGCAATAGCCGAAATTGGAGCCGGTTCTTGCCTTTACTGTAATAACGGACGAGCGGTTCCGCTTGGACGGTACCGCTCCATTTGACGAGATCGCCGTGGATGGCCGTCGTCACCGTGCCGCTATTATAATTTTCATAACGAAACGGGACGTGCTCCAGCACGTCCTCGATTCGTTCGAGACCCATCGTCTCTAATTTTTTGGCCATCTCTGGCCCGACCCCTTTGAGCGTCGTCAGCGCCTCACTTCTCGACATTTTCTTTCTCTCCAAAGATGTTTCGTTCGAGACGGCGGGCCGTCGGCGTATTGGCAAGTCCGCCGCGGGCTGTCTCTTTCAACGCGGTCGGCATCATCTGGCCGATCTCATGCATCGCCGAGATGACCTCGTCACAAGGGATGCGAGACGTGATACCAGCGAGGGCCATATCGGCCGCGACAATCGCGTTCGCTCCACCCATGGCGTTCCGTTTGACACACGGCACTTCGACGAGACCCGCCACCGGGTCACAGACGAGACCGAGCATGTTTTTCAAGGCGATCGCAAACGCCGTCGCCGATTGTTCCGGCGTCCCACCGGCTGCTTCGACGATGGCCGCCGCGGCCATTCCGGTCGCCGAACCGACTTCCGCCTGACAACCACCGGCCGCCCCTGAAATCGAGGCGTTGTTGGCCACGACGAACCCGAACGCACCAGACGTGAACAAGTACCGGACCATTGCCTCGCGGTCCATCTCCAGACGTTCTTTGACCGCAAACAACGTACCCGGTACGACACCGGCGCTACCGGCCGTCGGGGTTGCACAGATGCGTCCCATCGCCGCGTTGACTTCATTCGTCCCGATCGCTTTGGCGACCGCGTCTAAAATCAAATCCCCAGCGAGCGACTTGCCCGAGCGGATATAGTCGGTCATGAGCACGGCGTCATTCCCCGTCAACCCCGTCACGGACGTCACGCCTTCGAGTGCCCGCGCAACCGCCTCTTCCATCACCTCGAGGTTGCGTTCCATCATGCCGACGACGTCTTCACGCGTCGAGCGTCTGACGTGCACTTCTTGCTCGATCATCACTTCTGAGATCGGGATGCCCCGCTCTGTTGCCGTTCTGACTAATTCTTCTACTGATTTAAACATATTGGTGTCTCCTTATTCCCCAAAGATGGCTACCCGCTCGATTTGAGGTAACCGCTCGATTTCCGCTAACACGTCTTTTGACAAATGATCATCAATCTCGATCGCCATGAGCGCTTGCTTGCCTTTCTCATGACGGCTCACTTCCATATGGCCGATGTTCAGCTCGTGTCTGGCCAAAATCCCCGTCACGGCCGCGATCGCCCCGAAGCGATCGTGGTGCAAGACGACGAGTGCCGGCCCGCCGCCCGACAATTTGAGCGGGAATCCGTTCAACTCGGTGATCTCGATCGTCCCGCCGCCGATTGAAATCCCGACGATCTCAAACGTGCCGTCCTCGTCTTCTAGGCGGACGCGGGCCGTGTTCGGATGATCCGTCAGCGCATCGCTCGTCTCAAAGACGACCTCGATGCCACGTTCTTTCGCGAGATCGAGCGCTTGCGGGATCCGTAAGTCGAACGTATCGAAGCCCATGATGCCACCGACGATGGCCACATCGGTCCCGTGTCCCCGATACGTATCGGCGAACGACCCATAAAACGTGATGTGCGCGAGCCGTGGCGTCCGCCCGAACAGTTTTCCGGCCATGAGACCGATGCGGGCGGCGCCCGCCGTATGCGAACTCGATGGACCGACCATGACCGGTCCGATGATATCAAACACACTGCGATATTTCATCGCATTTCCCCCTTTCAAAAAAACCCTACCTTCATTATACAGAAGGTAGGGCTGAGTTACAGCTTATTCCACACTAAAAATGTAGGAGTAGAGCGGTTGTTTCCCGTCATGAACCTCGATTTCGATCTCGTCGTTCTTCGACTCGATGTACGCCGAGAGTGCCTCCACGTCTTCTGCTGACGAACCTTCGCCCGTCAGGATCGTGATGATCTCGTCGTCGGCATCGACGAGGGCGTCGACTAATTTCTTCGCCGCTTCGAGGCTCGAGGCCGATGAGGCGACGATTTTCTTCTCGGCGATCGCCATGTGGTCGTCTTTACGAATCTCGACACCGTCGATGCTCGTATCACGAACCGCATACGTCACTTGACCAGACTTGACGGTACTAGCCGCCGTCTTCATGACGCTTTCGTTCGTCTCCACATCGGCTTCCGGGTTGAACGCGATCGCTGCCGCAAGTCCTTGTGGCACCGTCTTCGTCGGAATGACCGAGACGCCGCAAGGTGCGACCGATGCCGCTTGTTCGGCAGCCATGATGATGTTCGAGTTGTTCGGGAAGATGAAGACATGGTCCGCGTTGGCCGCTTCGATCGCCTTGACGATATCTTCCGTCGACGGGTTCATCGTCTGACCGCCTTCGATGACGTGAGCCGCACCGAGTGAACGGAACAAGTCGCTGACGCCTTCACCCATGGCGACCGTGACGATCGCATACGGTGCTTTCGCCTTCGGAGCCGTCGGTTGGACGCCATGTTGGTTCGCGCCGTGCTCTTCTTCTAAGATGGTCGAGTGCTGTTGACGCATATTCTCGATTTTGACAGCGACGAGTTCACCGTAACGCTGTCCTTTCGTGATGACGTCGCCTGGCGTCTCGACGTGAACGTGAACTTTAAGCAACTCTTCATCTGCGACGACGAGGAGTGAGTCCCCGAGTTCAGACAGTTCGTTGCGGAACGCGTCCTCGTTGAACGGGGCATCCTTCAACTTCGCATCTTGGAAACGAACCATGATTTCCGTGCAATAACCGAACTCGATGTCTTCGGTCGACATGAATCCTTGCGCGGCGTGGGCATGATGTTCGGCTTCGATGAGCGCATCCATGACCGGTGCATGTGGCTTCTCGAGCTCTTTTCCTTCGAGGCTCGCAAGGAACCCTTCATAAATAACGAGCAAGCCTTGGCCGCCCGAATCGACGACGCCGACTTCTTTCAAGACCGGCAATAAGTCCGGCGTCCGCTCGAGTGAAGCTTTCGCTTCCACGATCACACGTTCCATGAACTCGTTGAAGTCGCTCGTCGACTCTGAAGCACGGAGCGCTTCGTCGGCCGCTTCACGAGCAACCGTCAAAATCGTTCCTTCAACCGGTTTCATAACCGCCTTGTATGCCGTGTCGACACCACGTTTCAATGCCTCAGCGAAATCGACTGTCGACACTTCGGTCTTTCCTTCGATCGCTTTACCGAAGCCACGGAACAATTGGCTTAAAATAACACCGGAGTTCCCGCGTGCCCCCATCAAGAGACCACGTGCAAACTTCGATGAGACGTCAGCGATATTTGCCGTGTTGAGTGCGGCCACTTCCTTCGCACCCGATGTCATCGTCAAATTCATGTTCGTCCCCGTGTCGCCATCCGGCACCGGGAAGACGTTAAGCGAATCTACATAATCCGCATTCTGGCTCAAGTTGGCTGCACCGTTCGCGACCATGTTCGCGAACACCAATCCATCTAAACGTTTTAAACCCACACCAAATCCTCCTTCGTTCTCGTCAGTCATTCGTCAGACGAACGCCTTGTACGAATATGTTTACCGACGAAACGTTTAATCCTAAAGTTTCACCGAGCGTGTATTTTACACGGCTTTGCACGTTATATGCGACTTCCGACACTTTCGTCCCGTAGCTCACAATGATGTGCATGTCGATATGTACGTCTTCTCCATCTTGACGTACGACCACGCCTCGGGCGTAGTTTTCACGCTTCAATAGTTCTGCAATCCCGTCTTTCAATTGAGCTTGAGACGCCATTCCCACAACGCCGAAACATTCCATCGCCGCACCGCCTGCGAGTGTTGCGACCACGTCGTTCGTGATGTCAATATTGCCATATGTTGTCTTCATTTCAATTGCCATATGGAGTAGCCTCCTTCATTCGGAATGATTCCTTCACTACATTCTACAATAAGTACCTAGTTATTAAAAGAACCTGCTCCATAAACTCGGTCAATTGTAGCCGTAACCCTCATTCATTATTAAAATCCTTTCCAGTAATGTCAAGTTTTTTTCTTGTCATCCTATGATTTTCTAGTTGCATCGTGAAAAAACCCGTGCTAATATAAACGAGTGTCTATTAGGACGAACCCACATAAAAAAGGAGGGGAAACGCATGGCACGTAAATGCTACGTAACAGGTAAATCACCTAAATCAGGTAACAACCGTTCGCACGCACTCAACAAGACAAAACGCACTTGGGGTGTAAACGTACAAAAAGTTCGTATTCTCGTTGACGGTAAACCTAAACGAGTTTGGGTTTCAGCTCGCGCTCTTAAATCAGGTCTCGTTGAACGCGTATAATTTTTATACACGAACGAAATAAATCCCAGCGGCATTCGCCGATGGGATTTTTTTGTGTTCATTTTTTGATATACAGCACGAGCACCTTTCCTTCGTGCACGATCAAGTCCGCCGCCTCACCGGCCCACTCGTTCGAGATCGTGAGCGCCTCATGGCTGACGACATCGTGACGATCGAGCGGATATTTGACGCCGCGGATTGACACGTTCGCCCGCTTCCACGGGAGGAGCGACAAATAATGATCGGCTTGACGTGGGAGCTCGTGACGCCCAGCTCCAACAAGACGAACGGTTTGCCCGGCCGTGAACAAACGCATCTCTGGATATGCCTCGAGCAGCCCAATATTGCCGAGCGTCATGTCGAGGCGTCCACCGAGAGCGCCGTACACAAGCATCTCCGTCGCCCCGTGTCCACGGGCCGCCTCGAGCGCAATCTCGAGGTCGGTCACGTCTTTTTCAGATGGGTAACGGACGGCGTCAATCGGCACTTCGCCCGTGAAGGAATCGAAATCGCCGACGACGAGATCCGGGTTCAGCCCTTGGTTCAACAGTGTCTCGTACCCCCCGTCGACGCCGATGATGTAATCGACGTCACGCGGGAGTCCCGAGATTGGTTCCGGGCTGGCCGCCACAATCAACACCCGCATTAGCGGAGACCCCGGGTCGCGAGCGTGGCGAAACGTGGTGCCGAGACGAACAAGAGAACGAGGACGACGGCCGACACGAGGAAGGACGGCAACATATACGTCATGTTATAAGCGAACGAATAGGCGACGACCGGCCCTTCCGCGTACTCGGCGAAGAACACGATCCCTGATAAGACGTGGGCGCCGTAGCGAAGCAGTGAACCGAGGAGCGCCCCGAGCACCAAGTAGACGACGAGCGTCTTTTTCGCCTCGTCCTTGGCGGCCCGTTTCACTTGACCAGCGAACAGTCCGGCCATCCCGACGACACCGTAAGCGAACGTGTAGTCGAGCAGGAACTGGACCGGTGTGAAGATGTAAGCCCCGAACAGCAGTTGCAGCGTTCCGACGAGCGCTCCTGTCGCCAGTCCGCCTTTTAATCCATGGCGGTACGCCATCACAAAGATCGGCAACATCGCCAGGCTGATCGATCCGCCCTGCGGCATCCGGAACGGGATGAGCAAATCAAAGATCAAGCCGAGTGCGGCGAACAATGAGATTTCAATGAGCGCCTGTAGTTTTAAACGTTGTTTCATCTTATTCCCTCCTTATTATATGAGCGAACGACAAAAAGCAGCATGACGTAAACGCCATGCTGCTATCGAGTAGCAACGTGCATTTTCGCCACATCCCTACGTCCGTGTGAACGGAACAGGTTCAAAGGGTTAGCAAATGCCTCTCAGCCACAGAATGTGACACCCCTTGCGACAATATTTGTTGTTCTATCGACGATTATACACGAGATGCGTGACGAATGCTATCGATTGCGTCTTTATAGCTCGGCTCGTTATAGATGGCTGAACCAGCCACGAGCACATCAGCTCCAGCGTCGATGCATAATTTCGCCGTCTCTGCGTTGACACCGCCGTCAATCTCGATTTCAAAGTCGAGACGACGCGCTTGGCGCATCTCGCTCAGCGCCGCGATTTTCGGGACGACCGATTCGATGAATGCCTGGCCCCCAAAGCCAGGGTTCACCGTCATGAGGAGCACCATGTCGACGTCACCGAGCACGTGTTCAATCGATGACAGCGGCGTATGCGGATTCAAGACGACACCACACTTGGCGCCGGCCGCTTTGATTTGTTGCAACACGCGATGCAAATGATTCGTCGCTTCAACGTGAACCGTGACGATATCCGCCCCGGCCTTGATGAAATCTTCGACGAACCGTTCGGGCTGGTCGATCATCAAATGGACGTCTAACACCATGTCCGACTTCTTCCGTAAGCTCGCTAACACCGGTAGGCCGATTGAGATGTTCGGGACGAATTGACCGTCCATGACGTCAAAATGGATGTAATCCGCTCCGGCCTCTTGGACCGCCTTCACTTCTGCCTCTAAATTGGCGAAGTCCGCCGCTAAAATCGATGGTGCAATTTTAATCATGTCAGTACCTCCGTTGTCTATCGTTTAACTCTGCCATAAACGTAACATAATTCTCATAGCGGGTGGAAGCGATTTCTCCCGCCTCGACGGCCGCTTTGACGGCACAACCTGGTTCGTTCAAATGGGCACAACCGCGGAATTTACAGTCATCATGCCGCTCGACGAACTCAGGGAAACACCAGCGCATCTCTTCGACTTCGAGTTCTTCTGGGAACTCGAGGCTCGAGAAACCAGGCGTATCGGCCACGAGCCCGTCAGCGAGCGTGATCAGCGTGACGTGACGCGTCGTGTGCTTACCGCGCCCAAGTGATTTCGAGATCTTCCCGGTTGCAAGTTCTAGTTCCGGTGCGACCGCGTTCAAGAGCGAACTCTTACCGACCCCGGTCTGTCCGGCGAACACACTCGTCTTCTCCTTAAACGACCCGCGGATTTTTTCGATCCCCGACCCGTCCTCGGTCGATGTCTCGATGACCTCATAGCCGATGGAACGATATAAAGCCGCTGCTTCGTGAATCTTCTCCCGTTCCGCCTCCGTCAACAAATCCATTTTCGTCAAAACGATAATCGGATGGACTTGCTTCGACTCGATCAAGACGAGGAAACGGTCGAGCAGATGGAACGAGAACGCCGGCTCTTTTACCGAGAATAACAAGAACGCTTGATCGATGTTGGCAATCGGCGGGCGGACGAGATGGTTCGACCGCTCGTCAACAGCCAATATATAACCGGTACCATCCCCTTGGTCTTGGATGTCGACATCGTCACCGACGACCGGCGAGATGTTCCGGTTGCGGAAATTGCCGCGGGCGCGACAACGGATCTCTTGTTTTTCTTCCGTCATGACGTCATAAAATCCGCCTTGTAATCGAATAATCGTACCTTTCATTCCATTCCCTCCTTAGAAAAAGAGGCGACGCGCACGCCACCTCTTCATTGTGAATCTTTTGCTTGTGCGTAAGTCACCGTATCCGTGCGAACGACTTCGCCGTCGACTTCAATCGTCGCGGTTCCGACTTCGTCCGGTGCGATGACGAGCGTATACGAGTAAGTCGTTGTCTCCGTTATCTTATCACGCAACACCTCGACTTCGCCACGGGCGTCGACCGTCCGAATGACGACTTCGAGTGCCTCGGCTTCTTCGCCTTCAGCGGGCGGCTCGATTTCGACGTTGACTTCCCGTTCAATCGAGACGTCCGTCGGTTCTACCCCTTGTGACACGATGACGGTCAGTTCCGTCCCCGGGTCGACTGCCGTACCGGCCGTCGGGAGTTGACGGATGATTTGATTCGCAGGAACGCTCGTTGAATACTCATCACGTTTGACGATTTTCAAGCTATTCTGTTCGGCATACGTTGTCGCTTCCTCGAACGTATAGCCCGCCAAGTTGGCGAGTTCGATTTTATTGCTGCCGGTCGAGACGACGAGCGTCACCGTCTCTTCAGATGGGACGACCTCGTTGCCTGGGGCGATCGATTGGGAGATGACATCCCCGCTATCGACCGTCTCGGATGCCTCCGACTGAATCTCGATGTCCGTGAACTCAAGATCTTTGAGCGTCCGCTCGGCCGACGACTGGGACAGTCCTTCAACATCCGGCATCTCGACCGTCTCTTTTCCGGCCGAGACGACAATCGTCACGGTCGTCCCACGTTTCGGCTTCCGTCCGGCTTGCGGTGTCTGCGAGATGACGTCGCCAGCGGCGATGTTGTCACTTGCCCGTTCAGTTGCCTCGACGACAAAACCGGCCGTTTCGAGCTCGGTCGTCGCCTCGTCGCTCGTCATGCCGACGACGTCCGGCACGACGGCACGGGACATCTCGTCAGCGATGACGTAAGCCCCAATCCCGCCACCGATCAACAGGAGCGCAAGCAAGAGCCAAAGCCACCACTTCTTCTTCCGTTTCGGTTTGTCTTTCACGGGTTCACTTGCTGCGACCGGTTGCTCCGGCGCCTCTTTGACGTTTGGCTCATCCGGTACGACCGGCGCCATGACGAGCGTCTGATCAAACGCATCTTGCTCAGCATTCGACCGCTTCGGTTCATTCGCACGTTCCGAATCAAGTGACGTCATGCAATCCTTTTTAAACGCGGCGACCGAGGCATGACGTGCGCCCGGTGACTTCGCGAGCGCCTGCATAATACAGTTCTCGAGCGCTTGCGGGATGTTCGGGTTCAAATCCATCGGTCGAATCGGGTCGTCTTGCAGATGCTGCAACGCGACGGCGACCGGCGTCTCGCCGATGAACGGCACCCGGCCGGTCACGAGTTCATAGAGCACGGCGCCGAGCGAATAAATATCTGACTTCTCATCGGCGAACTTTCCGCGCGCTTGCTCCGGGGAAAAGTAGTGGACCGACCCGAGGACCGACATCGTATGGGTCAGCGTCGCGTTCGACATGGCCACCGCAATCCCAAAGTCCGTCACTTTGACGTTGCCGCTCTGATCAATCATCATGTTTTGCGGTTTGATGTCCCGATGAATGATTCGATTCGCATGGGCATGGTCGATCGCATCACAAATCTGTCCCATGATGCGAAGCGCCTCGTCGACAGATATGTACTCTTCTTGCAAATATTGTTTCAGCGTCATCCCGTCGACATGTTCCATGACGATGTAATAGATGTCGCGTTCGTCTCCGACGTCGTAAATGGCGACGATATTCGGATGGTTCAGACTCGTCGCCGCATGGGCTTCTCGTTCAAACCGGCGTATAAATTGTTCATTATGCGAGAATTCAGATCGCAACACCTTGATGGCGACGGTTCGGTTTAAAATCTCATCGTGAGCCCGGTAGACATTTGCCATGCCGCCGCTGCCGATTTGCTGTTCGATCCGATAACGATCGTTGATTCGTTCTCCACTTCGCATCGGATTCATCCTCTCTTTCTATCTGTGAACTGGACGAGGGCAACAGTGATGTTGTCACTCCCACCCAAACGGTTGGCTCGATCGATCAATTGATCCGCCTTGACATCCGCCGAGACGGGGCGTTCCAAGACTTGCTTGATCTCGTCATCGGTCAAATGCGTCGTCAAGCCGTCCGTACAGATTAAAATCGTGTCAAACTCGGGTTCGGCAAACACTTGCAGATCAGGTTCGACATGCTCTTTCGAGCCGATCGCACGGGTGATGATATTACGTTTCGGGTGGACGCGCATTTCTTCCTCGGTCAACTCCCCGAGCTGCTTCAACACGTTCACGTAGGAATGGTCTTCTGTCAACTGCTGAAGTTTATCGTCACGCAAGGCATACACACGACTATCCCCGACGTGGACGATGACGATCGTCTCGTCGTGCCAGCAGACACCGGCGATCGTCGTCCCCATCATGAGCAGGTTCGCTTGTTTCGAGAAGTCGAGCACTTGCTCATTGGCCAGTTCCACGTTGTGGCGAAACCAATTCTCCATCTCCATCGGTGAGGCCGGAAGCGTCGGGAAGGCACGACGAAACTGCTCGATGACGAGCTGACTCGCGACCTCCCCGGCTTCATGCCCTCCCATACCGTCGGCCACGAGTGCGATCCCGGCGTGCTCGTCCCCTAAAATCAAGACGGCATCCTCGTTTTGCGCTCTCACTTGCCCCCGGTCGGTTCGGTATGCTAATTCCATCTTCCTGATTACCTCGTTTCTTGTTCGCGCTCCTTCGCTCGAAGCTGCCCACAAGCCGCATCGATATCCGAACCTTGTTCGCGACGAATCGTCACGTTCACTTTTCGGTCTTTGAGCACTTTTTCAAAGGCAAAAATTTGTTTACGTGGTGTGCGGACGTAGTCGCGCTCGAGCACGTGGTTGACTGGAATCAAGTTGACGTGACATTTGACGCCTTTCAACAAGTCCGCCAACTGATGGGCGTGTTCTTCCGTGTCGTTGACACCACCGAATAAACCGTATTCGAACGTGATGCGGCGACCACTCTTCTCTGTATAGTAGTTGACGGCTTCCATCAACTTATCCAAGTTGTAGGCACGGTTGATCGGCATGAGACGAGTCCGAATCTCTGTCGTCGGCGCGTGAAGCGAAATGGCGAAGTTGATGCGCATCCCTTCATCGGCGAACTTGTAAATCTTCGGTACGATCCCACTCGTCGACACCGTAATATGGCGTGAACCGATGTTCAAGCCGTCATCGTGGTTGACCGTGCGCAAGAAGCGCATCAATTCGTCGTAGTTATCGAACGGTTCGCCGATACCCATGACGACGATCGAGTCGACTCGCTCTCCGCTCGCGTCGAGCGCGCGTTGGACGTCGAGGACTTGCGCCGTGATTTCACCGGCTTCTAAGTTACGTTTCAAACCGCCGAGTGTCGAGGCACAGAATGTGCAGCCGATCCGGCAGCCGACTTGTGTCGTGACACAGACCGAGTTGCCGTACTCGTGACGCATGAGCACCGTCTCAATCGAATAACCGTCTTGAAGCTCGAACAAGAACTTGATCGTGCCGTCCTGTGATTCTTGACGGACGAGTTCTTTCAACGTCGTCAATTGGAACGCCGCGTCTAATTTCTCGCGGAGCGGTTTAGAGACGTTCGTCATATCGTCGAACGATGTCACACGCTTGACGTACATCCAGTCATATAACTGTTTCGCGCGGAACGATTTTTCTCCTGCTTCGATGAGCCACTGTTCGAGTTCTGAATACGTGAGGGAATAGAGTGACGGCTTGGCACCGACCAATGGATTTTTTTCAACTGCTTTTGGATTCATGTTTATACCTCTTTCTTGAATGCGGCGATATAGAAACCGTCCGTCCCGAACGTCGTCGGGAGTAATTTGAGTTCAGCGCGGTCCGATGACACCATCGGGCGCAATACTTGTGGAAGACGGTCCTGGAGTGTCTCATCCCACGTCAATCCGTTCGACAAAATGTAATCGGCCTGCTGCTCATTCTCAGACGGGTCGATCGTACATGTCGAGTACACTAGCGTACCACCTCGTTTGAGGAGTGGCAAGACGGCGTCGATGATTTCACGCTGGACTTTCGGCAGTCCGGCGAGAGCAGATTTGTCTTTTGTCCATTTGATATCGGGCTTGCGGCGGATGACGCCGAGTCCTGAACATGGGACATCGAGCAAAATCCGATCGAAGCTCTCCGGTTCAAACTTGTCACCGGCCTGACGGGCATCGAGGGCAAGTGCGGTCACTCCATCGATATGCAGACGCTTCGCTTGTCGTTCAATCAACTTCGCTTTATGCGGATGCAAGTCGAGCGCGACGAGCGTTCCGCCGTCCATGCGTTCGGCCGTATGCATCGCTTTCCCGCCCGGGGCGGCACAAGCGTCGAGCACGCGTTCTGTCTTCGCGGCTTGAAGCGCATCGGCGACGATCATCGAGCTCTCATCTTGAATCGACAACAAGCCCATGTCGATGAACGCCGTCGCGTGAACGTTTCCGGACTCGATGACGAGCCCGTCCGCTGATAATTCCGACCGCGTGGCGACGACATCGACTTCAGCGAGCCGTTCAATCATCTCGTCAACGGTGACACGTTGGCGGTTGACCCGGACCGTGACCGGCGCGGGTTCGTTGTTCAATTTACACATCGCCTCGGTCGCTTCGACACCATACGTCTCCACCCATTCGGCGACGAGCCAATCAGGATGGCTATGTTCGATGGCAATCCGTTCAGCGTCTGGCAGCGTGCTCAAATCCGGGAACCCATCCCGGACGACGTTGCGCAAGACGCCATTGACGAACTTGCCGGTTCCCGAATGGCCCCGTTTTTTCGCGATTTCAACCGCTTCATGCAACACGGCCCGATCCGGGATCTTGTCGAGATAAAACAGTTGATAGACGCTCATCCGCAAGAGCGGCAAGACAAATTTGTCCAATTTTTTAGGGTTTTGGACCCGCTTCTCTAAAATATAATCGAGCGTCCGTTTCCGACCGAGCGTCCCGTAGACGAGCTCCGTGTAGAGGCCGACGTCTTTCGTCGCTAATTTTTTTTGTTTCAATAGGTCGTTGACCGCAATCGTCGAATAGGCGCCGCCTTGTTCGATTTTGATTAGCGTATCAAGCGCTGCAACTCGTACGTTCATATTATCCTCCTAGTCGATCGCCGACTTGTAACTTTTGGCCGGCCCCACGCATAAATGTGGCCCCGTCCATTCGTTTTTTACCAGATGGTTGCAAATCGATCACTTTGATGGCGACCGCGTCACCTGTCGCGACGACAAACCCATCCTCTTCAAGCCGTACAATCGTTCCCGGTTCACCCGTCCCTGACGTCTTCGACCCGAAGAACAGTTTGACCCGTTCACCCGCAATCGTCGTATACGCCGTCGGGAACGGATTCATCCCTCTGATATGGTTATAAATGTCTGTGCCGGAACGGGTCCAGTCAATCTGTTCCCGCTCCCGGCTAATGTTCGGTGCGAACGTGACGTCACGCTCGTCCTGCGGCACGGCTTCAATCCAACCAGCAAGGAAAGCAGGAAGCGTCTTGATTAACAAGTCAGACCCTGCGACCGCGAGCTTGTCGAACAACGTACCGACCGTGTCCAATTCTTCGATTGGTACGACCGTGTTGGCAATCATATCGCCGGCATCGAGCTTATCGACCATGTACATGATCGTGACGCCCGTCTCTTTGTCCCCGTCGAGGATGGCTTGATGGATTGGAGCACCACCCCGATGTTTCGGCAAGAGCGAGGCATGGACGTTGATGGCTCCATGTTTCGGCGCTTCTAACAGTTCGGTCGGAACAATTTGACCGTACGCCGCCGTCACGATCAAGTCCGGTTCAAGTGCCAAGATGTCCGCATAATCGGTGCGCACCTTTTCAGGCTGTAACACCGGGATGTTGTGGCGCAAGGCACACTCTTTCACCGGCGTCGGTTTCAGTTCGCGTTTTCGTCCGACCGGCTTGTCCGGTTGCGAGACGACACCTACGACATTGTATCCTTCTTCGAGCAAGCGCTCAAGTACGGATACGGCAAACGTTGGCGTCCCCATGAAGACGATGCGTTGATCTGTCCCTTTTTCCGGCACGGCGAGTTTGTCCGTGAACAACACCCCGTCGAGATGATCGATCTCATGTTGAATCGCCCGGGCGAAGAAACCGCTCGCCTTCACTTGTTGGTAGCGGCCCTTCATGTCTTGCGTCTTGACGACGATCGTCTCATGCCGTTCGACGAATCCGAACTCTCCCGGGATGCTCAAGCACCCTTCAAGGCCGACCTCGCTTCCCGACGTCTCGATGATCTCTGGATTGATCAATACGAGCGGGCCGGTCTCATCATCCGTATGGACGACGGCGAGCCGTTGGTTCAAGTTGACCTGCGGGGCGGCAACGCCGACGCCGTCATATTCGTACATCGTGTCGAACAGTCGATCGACCGTCTGACGCAACTTTTTATCAAATTTCGTCACCGGATCACACGTGACCCGTAAAATCTCATTTGGAATCTCTACTACTTTATACATCTGGTTCCACCTCACATGAATACGTATGGGTTTACGTCGATACTCAATTGATACTCTTTTTTACTGATCGCCTTCGCGCGTGCCTGTTGCAACGCGGCGAGGACCGGATATAGCGCCTCAGGATGTTTCGTTTTGATGAACAACTGATAGCGGAACAAGTTCTTTAGTTTAGACAACGGTGCCGGCATCGGTCCGTTCAGCCGTGACTGGGCCACATGCGCCTCGACGAAATCAGAGGCGAACAGCTCGGCCTCGGCTTGGGCGACGAGCGGACTTTCGGCCGCGAACGTGACGAGCGTGACGTACCAATACGGTGGATGGTTACCGACTTGGCGCAACTGCATCTCGCGAGCGAAAAAGGATTCATAGTCGTGCTCGCTCGCCGTCTCGATGACGTAATGGTCGGGATTGTACGTCTGCACGTATGCCTCACCTGGTAGACTTCCTCGACCGGCCCGCCCCGCGACTTGGGTGACGAGCTGGAACGTGCGCTCGGTCGCCCGGAAATCGGGCATGCCGAGTGTCGCATCCGCCGCGAGCACCCCGACGAGCGTGACGTTCGGGAAGTCGAGTCCTTTGGCGATCATTTGGGTGCCGAGCAAAATGTCGGCCTCTCCATCCTCGAAGCGTTTCAACAGTTGCTCGTGTGACCCTTTTCGGGACGTCGTGTCTTGGTCCATCCGGATGATTCGCGCCTCGGGGATGCGGTTCAACAGCTCGGTCTCGATCTTTTGCGTGCCGGTGCCGAACTGTTTGATTTTCTTGCTGTCACATGTCGGACATTTTGATGGCATCCCAATCTCATAGCCGCAGTAGTGGCATTTGAGCCGGTCACCGTGTTGGTGATACGTCAAGTTGACGGCGCAGTGCGGACAAGTGAGTCCTTCCCCGCAGTCGCGGCACATGACGAACGTCGTGAAGCCACGACGGTTGAGCAAGATGACACACTGTTCTTTTTTGGCGATGCGGTCGTTGATGGCGACAAATAAATCTTCTGAGAACATCGTCGTGTTGCCTTTGGCGAGTTCACGTCGCATATCGATAATATGGACCGGCGGCATCTCGCCCCCGTACCGTTCGCTGAGTTGCAGATAGCGATAGACGCCTTTTTGGGCGCGGGCGTAAGACTCGAGTGACGGGGTCGCACTACCAAGGACGACCGGGCAACCGTGGTAACGGGCCCGCCAAATCGCAACGTCACGCGCATGATAGCGCGGGTTCTCTTCTTGCTTGTACGTCGTCTCATGCTCTTCATCTAAGATGAGCAGGCCGATGTTCTCAAGCGGGGCGAAGATGGCCGAGCGTGCCCCGACGACGACATCGACTTCACGCCGCTTGATCTTCCGCCATTCATCATATTTTTCCCCTTGCGACAAAGCGCTATGAAGCACAGCGACCCGGTCGCCGAAACGGCGCTTGAACCGTTTCACCATCATCGGCGTGAGCGAAATCTCCGGCACGAGCAAAATCGCCTGTTTGCCTTCATCGACGACTTGACCGATCGCTTCGAGATAGACTTCTGTCTTCCCACTGCCGGTGACCCCATGCAGGAGCAACGTCTCCCCGGCTTCCGCGTCACGGATGGCATGAACGGCCGTCGCTTGACTCTCGTTCAATTGGACCGTCTCAACGACCTGTTCGATCGTGGCATACGGGTCGCGATTCAGTTCGACCTCGGTCACTTTGACGGCACCGAGCGACTCCATTTTTTGCAATTGGGCGCGCGATAGCCCGATTTGACGTAACGACGACCAATACATGCGCGGTACGTCCTTTAGCAACTCAATCGCTTCTTGTTGTTTCTTCGCACGGGCCGGGATGACAGTCGCATCAATCAGTTCGATGACGAGGTCCGTCTTGACCGTCCGTTTCTCTTTTAACACCGGCGCGAGCAAGATGTCCCCTTTTTTGGCGAGCGCCAAGATGATGGACTGCGTCTCTTTCGGGTACTCGGAAAGATGGGTACCGGCCCGGACGCCGTCCGGTAGCGTCTCGCCTTTAATCTCTTTGTCGTAGCTCACTTTCAGCGCCGCCGGCAGCATCGCAAGAAGCGCCGACGACCGGAAGCAGAGCGTCGTCTCTTTCACGTGTGTCGATAAGTCGAGCAACTCGTCCGTCAGAGATGATTCTTCATCTAACAGGGCTTCAAGTGGCTTCAAGCCTTCACGCGTCCCTTCCGAGACACCCGTCACGATCCCGAGCAGGCGTCGTGAGCCGAACGGGACCGAGACGCGCATGCCCGGCTCGATCAATGTCTCGAACTGGGATGGGACCTCATAATCGAACGGACGGTCGATCGTGATGACCGGGGCGTCGACATGGACGTGGGCGATCATCGTAAATCTTCCTTAAAGTGGGTGAGCAACTCGACAGCGAGCTCGCGTTTGCTTTGACGAGGCAAGCGGACATGCGCCCCGTCCGCCCGAAACAACATGACCTCGTTGTCGTCAGAGCGGAAGCCGATATCCGGCTGCGACACATCATTCGCGACGAGGTAGTCGACCCGCTTACGGGCGATTTTATCGCGTGCATGTTGCTCGAGGTTCTCCGTCTCGGCCGCAAAACCGACGAGGAGCTGATGCGTCTTCTTCTCACCGAGTGTCTTCAAGATATCGGTCGTCTCTTCAAGCTCGATCGTCAACGGCCCGTGTACTTTTTTGTGTTTCTCGGTGTGGACCGTCTTCGGACGATAGTCGGCGACGGCTGCCGATTTGATGACGAGATCTTGGTCATCGAAACGTGCGAGCACCGTCTCGAGCATATCTTTCCCCGATTCGACGGCGATGGCGGTCACACCGTCCGGAATCGGTACTTGCAGCGGACCATGGACGAGCGTGACGAAGGCACCCATATCGCGGGCCGCCTCGGCGAGCGCGACGCCCATCTTGCCTGACGAGTCGTTCGATAAGAAACGGACCGGGTCGATGCGTTCGACCGTCGGCCCCGCCGTGATCAATACTTTCTTCCCGAGCAGATGTTTCGGGACGAACTGGCTCTCGATAATCCGGACGAGGTCTTCCGGTTCCGGCAGACGTCCCCCGCCGATCCAGCCGCAGGCAAGGTTGCCGACACCGGGCTCGATGATTTGATAACCGAACGTTTTGAGCGTTTCGATATTGCGGCGTGTGGCTGGATGTTCGAGCATATTGACGTTCATCGCCGGTGAGACGATGACCGGGCATTTCGCCGCTAAAATCGAGGTCGTGATGAAGTCATCGGCAATACCGGCCGCGAGTTTCGCGATCATGTTCGCCGTGGCAGGTGCGACGACGATCAAATCACTCGTGTCGACGACGTCGATGTGGGCGATTTTGGTCGGGTCGTGTTCCTCGAACACGTCGGTGTATACCGGATTGCGGCTGAGCGCCTGAAACGTCGCTTTCCCGACGAACTCCTCGGCTGAGGCCGTCATCGCCACGCGCACGTTCGCACCGGCCTGGACGAGTTTCGAAGTGAGCGCGCACGCCTTATACGCCGCAATCCCTCCGCTCACACAAAGCAAGATATTCCGATCGTTCAACATTCACATTTCTCCCCCTTATAGACAATGAGACCCAAGTCGCATCCGACTTGGGTCACAATTCATCCGTTGTTTTTTTCGTTCGTGATGATTGTCGTGTCACCCGAGAATATTTCTTCTAGCGCTTGACCGACCGGCTTATACGATTTTGGCACGGCGATTTTCGCTGCTTTTCCGTCCTGGATTTGGCGGGCCCGCTTCGCGGCCACCGTCACGATCGTGTATTTCGACGGGATGATACGTTGTAAGGCATCAATCGAAGGGTATAACATTAAATGACCTCCATCATGGCTTTTTTATAGAGAGATGCGACACGTTCACGTTTACAATGTTCGGCCGTCACGATCGCTTTGATACGATCAATCGCTTTGTCCACTTCATCATTCGTAACGACGTAATCGTATGCATCCATCAATTCAATTTCTTCCCGGGCGACGAGCAAGCGTTGCTTGATCACATCTTCCGATTCAGTACCTCGACCGACTAAGCGGTTGCGTAGTTCTTGCAAGCTTGGCGGAGCCAAGAATAAAAAGACCGCTTCCGGGAAACGCTCTTTCACTTGGAAAGCACCTTGGACTTCAATCTCAAGGATGACGTCTCTTCCGCTCTCGAGTGTCTCACGAACCCATTCGACCGGTGTCCCATAATAGTTGCCGACAAATTCAGCGTGTTCGAGCAATTGATCGTGCTCGATCATGTCTTCAAATTGTTCTCTCGTCTTAAAGAAGTAATGCACGCCTTCCACTTCCCCTTCACGCGGTTTCCGGGTCGTCGCCGAGACCGAATATTGAAGGTTGTTGTCCTCTTCCTCACGGAGCACGCGGCACACTGTCCCTTTACCGACGCCACTCGGGCCAGACAAGACGATTAATAATCCTCGTTCTTTAAAATTCACTGCAAGACCTCCATCTTCTAACATCACATTTAATTATAATAGCAGTCAATCAATTGTTCCGGCAAGAAGAAGTTCGGATTTCCTACTTCATCGTACCATATTTTCCATGAATCTGATAACGTAGAGACAGAAAAAGAACAAAGGTGATGAGACTAGTGGCATATGATGGATTAATGACATATCGTGTTGTAACAGAATTACAAGCTCTTGTCGGAGGGCGAATCAATCGCGTGCACCAACCGTATTCCCTCGACTTGATGATTCAAGTCCGATCGAACCGCCAAAGCGTCCAATTGCTCGTTTCGGCGAACGCGATGTACGCGCGGCTCCAATTAACGGATAATCCGACCAAGAACCCGCAAGAACCCCCGATGTTTTGCATGATGCTCCGCAAACATATCGAAGGTGGCTTCATCACGGCGGTCGAACAAATCGGACGTGACCGTGTCATCGTCTTGTCGATTCGTTCACGAAACGAGCTCGGCGACGAAGAGAACAAGAAAGTGTATATCGAATTGATGGGACGGCACTCGAACGTCGTGTTGACGAACGAGGACGGCAAAATTTTAGACGCGATCAAGCACTTGCCACCGTCACAGAACACGTACCGGACGATCATGCCGGGCAGCGATTATTTATTGCCGCCGGCCCAAGACAAGTGCGACCCGTTGACAGAACGTGAGGCCGGCTTGAAGCGAATCGATTGGAACTCAGGAAAACTTGATAAACAACTTGTCGCCAGTTTCGCAGGCCTGAGCCCGCAGATTGCACAAGAAATCGTCCATCGGGCCAAACTCCCGAACCGGGCGAGCATCGAAGAGGCGTTCATCGGTGTGATGGCCGACCTCGAAGGACCGTTCGTTTTCCAACAGCTCGCTTCCGGAAAAGAACGTTTCAGTCCGATCGTGCTCACGTCAGGAGAGATTGCCGCCGAAGAACGCTACGAGACGAGCAAAGACGTCCTCGACCGCTTCTTCTATGAAAAAGCGAACCGAGACCGCGTCAAACAACAGGCGCATGATGTCGAACGTTTGCTCAAGTCCGAGCTCGAGAAGAACATCTTGAAGCGGAAGCGTCTGCTCGACGACTTGAAGGCGACGGAACGGTCCGATGAGCTCCAAAAATACGGTGAACTGTTGACGACGTACTTGTTCCAACTCGAGAAAGGTATGACCGTCGCTCACGTCGTCGACTACTACGACGAAGAAGGCGGTATGATCGACATCCCGCTCAATCCGTTCAAGACGCCAAACGAAAACGCACAAGCTTACTATAAGAAATACAACAAGTTGAAAGTCGCCAAAATCGAAGTGCAAAAGCAAATCGAATTGAACGACGCCGAGATTCAGTATTTAGAGACGCTCGTCGCCCAACTCGATGTCGCCTCACCGGCCGATATCGTCGAGATTCGAGAAGAATTGGCTGAAGGCGGCTATATGAAACAACGGAATCAAAAGAAGAAACAGACGAAGAAAATTTCGCTCGAAGCGTATACGTCGTCGACGGGGACAGAGTTCTTCGTCGGGAAGAACAATACGCAAAACGATTATTTGACGTTCAAGTTCGCACGTCGCGACGAGATTTGGCTCCACGTGAAAGACATTCCTGGATCCCATGTCATCATCCGTTCGAGCGAACCCGACGAGACGACGCTGCTCGAAGCCGCGACAGTCGCCGCCTACTTCTCGAAGGCCCGTGCCTCGAGCGGTGTGCCGGTCGATTACACGAAAGCGCGCTATGTGAAAAAGCCGAGCGGCGCCAAGCCTGGATTCGTCATCTATACTGATCAGCAGACGGTGTACGTCACGCCGGATGAGCGACTCGTTAAATCACTCCAGCAGTAAGTACAGGCCACGTCACATGACGTGGTCTTGTTTGTGACTTGCATAGAAATCGATGCTTACTATCGCCTTCGCCGGCACCCTCCGTTCCTGGGGCGATGCGGATGCCTCCGCAGTGCGTACCGCACTTTACGGGGTCATCCTTGCATCGCTCTCCCCTAGGAGTTCGGCTGCCGGCCCGGGCATCGGTTGGTCCTGCTTCTTTTTGCTTTTCCTCTAATACGTAAAGATGAAAGATTGCTTGTCCGTGGCGCCGGAGACTCCTACAGGATAGCAATCCGACGGAGACCCAGCAGCGACGCTAGTCGCGATGCGGCTCCGGGATTGCCTGTGGAAAGCGAAGGCGCCTAAAGGACGAGCTCTCAATCAATCATGAAGCAAGGCCCCGTCGCTAAAACGGGGCCTTGCTTCATTTCGGATTATGTTTGAACGCTTCGAGCTGTTCATGATAGTCGAGCAAGTGCCCGTGTAAGATTTCAGAAACGGATAAATCCTCGTGCGGCAACGTGAACAGCGAATACGGCTTGTCACACGTGTAGAGGATGTCGTGATGATGCGCAAGGAGATATAAAAACTCGGATTCGAACGCCCGGCGCTCTTCCTCACCCATCAACAATAGTGCCTCACGGTGTTCGGCGAGACTCTCGAGCAGCAAGACGAGCTTGTCCTCAAGGTGAATCAATAGACGATACTGTTTGATCGTCAAATGCTTCAATGTCACGTTCGTCACTTTCATGTCTTCTTGTAGCATCATGTGCAGCTCCTGATGCCCGAGGATGCGGGCCCGCGTCTCGAGCAATTCTGATGGGGATCCGACAAGTTCGCGCCAATGGTGGAACATGTAGGCCGATGTCTTTCGAATCTCACTGAGCAACCGATCTTCATAACGAGGCGGCAGGAACGCATAGTTCACTCCGAGCGAGACGAAAACACCGACGGCCGTCAAAAGCGAACGGGTCCACGCATAATGGAAGAAGTCGGTCGTCGGGTTCTCGAGCATGAGCACGATTGCGAACGCCGCGTACGTCGACATGTGCGTCTTATCGAACGTCGTGTTGAGCGTGAGCGCCACGATGACGGCGAGCCCGATCGAGATCGGGTTGACCCCGAACGCGTAGACGATCAAGAGACCGCACATGAGCCCGACAATCGTCCCGAAGATTCGACTGAAGACGATATTTGATGACCGTTTCACGGTCGGTTGCATCGCGACGACGGCCGCGATGGCCCCCATGCCTGAATAGATGCCAAACACGTACCACGACAAGGCGATCGTGATGGCGACGGCAATCCCCGTCTTTAATGTCCGGAGTCCGACTTTAGGGATGTAACGTTTGTTGATCATTTAAGTTCGACCTTTCCTGTCTCGGAAATGAGTTCGATATTCGGTCGGTTCGAGTTCGACAGATGATACACGCCGCCCCCGATTTCCTTGAACCGCTCGGATGCTGTCACGTTGCCGGACGTGGTGACGTTCACTTGTCCGGTCGCATTGCGCGGCTCGTAGGCGAGCGTCCCAGCCTCGGTCTGAACCGTCAAGCTTTGATTGACGACGATGTCACCCACGGTCGCATTCCGATAGGAGCGGATATTTCCCGTGACGACCCGGACGGTCTCTAGTGTCGCATCACTCCGCGTCTCGACACGAAGTCGATCACTTTCGAGTTTCTTTACATTGACTGCGTTCGCCTCCAAGATGATCGTCTTGGCGATCAATCCTTGTCCCGTCACTTGCTCGGCCTCGACATCGATTGACGTCATCGAGCTCGGCAAGGCGACGCGAATTTTATAGCGGGACGGCTCATCGCTCGCCCGGCTGCCGAATTGACTCAGTTGGCCATACCGCTCGACGACCGAGATTGTGTCGCCGACCGACTTGACTTTGATGCGACGCTCTTTCGAGTTCGTCTGCAACACGTCAATCTGAACCTTCTCATTCGTGCTCCGAACAAATTCGACGTTGCCATGCGCCGTCTCGAGCCGAAGCCTCTTCATCTGGTATCGGTCCTCGTACGTGTCCCCGAGTGCCAACACATGGCTGAATATGAATAAATTCAAGAAAAAAATGAGGGGCAAGACGGTGAGGACGAGTCCGAACGCGATTTTACGATGTTTCGGGATCGCTTGAAAGCGAGCTTTCAAGGACTTTCCCTTCATTCTAGAATACGCCATACACATCTCCTTTATTAACTGCTTTCCCTATTCTAACACGTTCAGTATGCCATGTTACCAATTGAAAAAGAATCCGCCCGGAGGTGGATTCTTAGAAAGGTAGATTACGATGTGACACGAGCGCTCCAACCTGTCGGATCATTCCGCCAGTCACGTAAAGTAGCAGCTTCTTCTTTACTGATGATGCGCTTCTTGACGGCGACGTCGAGCACATCCAACAGTGTGATCAGCGCGTGCGCAGTGAAACCGGAGTCCAACAAATTGATGTGAAGACGGCTCAGACTGTAGGAAAAGATCGCTTGAATCTTGATCACTTCCCCGCCCGCTTTCTGGATCGCTTTGGCGGCCTCGATGCTCGATGAACCGGTCGACAACAAGTCTTCAATCACGACGACACGAGCGCCAGGCTCGAACCGACCTTCGATTTGATTCCCTTTCCCATGTCCTTTCGCACTCGAACGGACGTAGACGAGCGGCAAACCGAGCCGGTCGGCGACAAGCGTCGCATGAGGAATTCCCGCTGTCGCTGTCCCGGCGATGACATCGGCGTTGAGCGGACGGATCGCTTCGACGAGCGCATCGATGATGAGATTGCGGACGTCAGGATAGCTGAGCGTCAAACGGTTGTCACAATAAATCGGACTCTTCATCCCGCTCGACCATGTATACGGGTTCTCGGGAGAAAGGGTCACGGCCTCGATCTGTAATAAAGCTTCAGCGATTTGTCTCATAAGTTCGACTCCATTCCTGTAAGTAGTATTCATATGCGGCGTTCGGGTCTTCAGCCCGAGTGATCGGCCGGCCGACGACGATGGCCGACACGCCGGCCTCACGCGCCGCTTTTGGTGTGGCGGTCCGGACTTGATCGTCTACTGTCTCGTTCATCCGGATACCCGGCGTCACGGTCAAAAATGAAGAGCCGAGTGCTTGGTGGATCGCGCGGGCCTCATGCACGGACGCGACGACCCCGTCGAGTCCGGCCCGACCGGCCATGGTTGCCTGGCGAAGGACGGCCTGCTCCAGACCGCCTTTGATGTTTAATTCTTCAGAAAGCATCCGTTCATCGGTCGACGTCAACTGGGTGACCCCAATCAATTTCGTCGTATCGGTCACATCACGTAAGCCGTCTAAGGCGTAGCGCATCATCGTCTCGCCGCCGAGTGTATGGACGTTCGTCAACTCGACGCCGAGGCGGCCGATTTGACGGAGCGTCCGCCGTGCCGTCTCCGGGATGTCGTGGACTTTGATGTCTAAAAAGACGGGGTATCCATTGTCGACGAGTTGCTCGACAAAACGCCCTCCTTCCCGATAGAACAGCTCCATCCCGACTTTGACGGCTGGTTTCTGATTGATTCGTTCCAATAGACAGAACGCGTCGGCGCCCGTCTCGACATCAAGCGCGAGATACAGTCTGTTCATAAGCTTTCCCCCTGATGTCTAAAATGTGATCGATGCCAAGTTCGTCAAGTCGTCCCGGCAACGCTTCGATGATTTCTTGACAGACGTACGGGTTCTCAAAATTGGCCGTTCCGACCGCGACCGCTGAGGCACCTGCGTAGATAAACTCTAATACGTCGTCCACCGTCCGCACGCCGCCCATCCCGATAATCGGGATATCGACGGCCTGAGCGACTTCATACACCATCCGAATGGCGACCGGTTTGACGGCAGGGCCAGACAAGCCCCCGATTCGATTGGCGAGAATCGGTTGCCCGGTCGTGACGTCGATGCGCATCCCGACGAGCGTGTTGATCATCGTGATCCCGTCGGCACCGGCCGCTTCGACCGCCTTGGCCATCGCCGTGATCGACGTGACGTTCGGTGATAGTTTAACGTAAACCGGTTTCGTTGACGCCGCTTTGACAAGCCGGGTCAATTCGGCCGCCATCTCGGGATCGGTCCCGAACTGCATCCCGCCGCACTTCACGTTCGGACATGAAATGTTCAGCTCGAGCGCTTTAATGGTCGGGTCGGCACTCATCTGGCGGGCGACGTGAATATACTCTTCTGGCGTCGAGCCGGCCACGTTGGCGATGATCTCGGTATCAAATCCCGACAGGAACGGAAGCTTGTCTTCGATGATGGCGTCGACACCTGGGTTTTGAAGGCCGATGGCATTCAGCATCCCTTGCGCCGTCTCAGCGACACGGGGCGTGCCGTTGCCGAATCGCGACTCGCCTGTCGCCGCCTTAATCATAATACCGCCTAATATCGATAAGTCATAGAGTTTGGCGAACTCTTCACCGAATCCGAAACAGCCTGACGCCGGCATGATCGGATTTTTCAACTGTAAGCCTGGCAAATCGACGTGTAATCTCATAGCGTCACCTCTTCCGCACGAAATACCGGTCCGTCACTGCACACTTTGACGTAACCGCCTGGCGCTTCGCACACGCAAGCGAAACAAGCGCCAATGCCACACCCCATCCGATTCTCGATCGAGATATATCGCTCTTCGATATGTGATGCGGCGACTGCCTTCAACATCGGTTCCGGTCCACAGCTGAACAACACATCGGCCTCGACCCGCGCGAGCGGGCCGGTCACAAATCCCATTTCCCCATACGTTCCGTCGACCGTCGTGATGATCGTCTCCCCCAGTTCACGGAACGCGTCTTCATAAAAAATGCTCGTTTTCGTATCAAACCCGAGAATCGCCACCGTCTCAATCCCGCGTGCGGCGAGCAGACGCCGCGTGTAGTAGAGCGGCGGCACCCCGATGCCCCCACCGACGAGGACGACACGCTTGCCTGTTTGCTCGAGCGGGAAACCGTTGCCGAGCGGTCCGAGGACGTCCAAGACGTCTCCCGTCCGACGAGCGGCCAAATCTGCCGTCCCGCTGCCGATGACTTTATACAGGAACGTGACGACGTTGCCTTCGACGTTCGCGACCGAGAGCGGCCGGCGCAACAGCTCTGACGTCTTCACGTGAAAGAACGTGCCCGGCGCGACTTCTTGCGGTGCGATTTCGACTTTCATCTCCATCGTCGCTGTCGCGATCAATCGGTTCGATAAAATGGTCGCGAGTTGTCTCATACGGTCACCCCGAATGTCGTGAACGCCGGCAAACTCGTTGTTTGGAACGACAGGCTCTCGATGACTTGGAGCAGCGCCTTGACCGTATCGAGCGACGTCAGGCAGAGCACGCCTTGCTCGGCCGCGGCCCGACGGATGATGAACCCGTCTTTCGTCGCGAGGGCGTCACGCGTCGTCGTGTTCAAGACGATGTCGACTTCTCCTCGTTCGATGACGCTCAGCATCGTCTCACCAGACTCATTGATCTTCCCGACCGGATGGACCGGTAGGCCGTCTGCTGAGAGCGCCTGCGCCGTACCGGACGTGGCCATCAGGCGGAATCCGAGTCGATTGAAACGGCGGGCGATGTCGAGCGCCTCTTCCTTGTCTTGGTCGGCGACCGTCAATAGGACATTCCCTTTCAAGGCGATCGTCATGCCGGCGGCGACGAGCCCTTTATACAGTGCTTTTTCGAGCGTACGGTCTGTCGCCATGACTTCACCGGTCGATTTCATTTCCGGCCCGAGCGACGGATCGACTTCTTTTAATTTCGCGAAACTGAACACTGGCACTTTGACCGAAATCGCGTCCGCTTCTGGATGCAGGCCGGTCCCTAACCCTAAATCTTTAAGACTCGTCCCGAGAATCGTCTGCGTGGCGATGCGCGCGATCGGCAGGCCCGTCACTTTCGAGATGAATGGGACGGTCCGGCTCGCCCGCGGATTGACCTCGATGACATATAAGTCGTCCGCGTAGACGAACTGGATATTGAGCAACCCTTTGATTCGGAACGCCTTGGCGAGTTTAATCGTGTAGTCGACGACTTTTTCTTTCAATGCCTCACTCAATCGTTGCGGCGGATACACGGCGATCGAGTCACCCGAGTGGACCCCGGCCCGTTCGATATGTTCCATGATGCCCGGGATATAGACGTCGGTCCCGTCACAGATGGCATCGACTTCAATCTCGATGCCCGTCAAGTAGCGGTCGATGAGGACGGGACGGTCTTTCGAGGCGACGACGGCGTGGCGCATATACCGTTCGAGCTCCGAGCGCTCATAAACGATTTCCATCGCCCGGCCTCCGAGCACGTATGACGGACGGACGAGTACCGGATAACCGAGCATATCGGCGCAAGCGACGGCCTCTTCGACCGTGACCGCCGTCTTGCCCGGCGGTTGGGCGAGTCGTTCGGCCGAGAGCGTCGCTTCGAACGCTTTCCGGTCTTCGGCGCGGTCGATATCTTCCAGCGACGTCCCTAAAATTTGGACCCCTTCTGCTTCGAGCGAGGCCGCCAAATTGATCGCCGTCTGGCCGCCGAACTGGACGATGACGCCGAGCGGCTGTTCGTTGCGGATGACCTCGAGCACGTCTTCGGTCGTGAGCGGTTCGAAGTAGAGCCGGTCCGAGATTGAGAAGTCGGTCGACACCGTCTCCGGGTTATTGTTGATGATGATCGCTTCGTAGCCTGCGTCACGGATCGTCTGAATCGAGTGGACGGTCGCGTAGTCGAATTCGACACCTTGCCCGATCCGGATCGGTCCCGAACCGAGGACGAGAATCGATGGTTTGTCCGTCTTCACGGCCTCGTTCTCGACTTCGTACGTCCCATAAAAGTATGGCGTCTCCGAAGCGAACTCGGCCGCACACGTGTCGACCATCTTATACACCGGGCGGATGCCCCAGTCGTTCCGAAGCGATGTCACCGTCTCCACAGTCTCATTCGTGATTCGGGCGATCATCTTATCGCTGAAGCCGAGACGTTTCGTCTCGATGAGGCGTTCTTTCGAAAGCGGTTCATGCTGAAGCGTCTCTTCTTGTTGCCAAATCCGAGCGAGTTTCGATAAGAAGAAACGATCGATTTTTGTCAGCTCATGCAACTGTTCTGTCGAGTAGCCGCGGCGGAGCGCCTCATAGAGCATCCACAACCGCTCATCCGTCGGTGTCGTCAGCTCGCGGTCGAGCTCCGCGGTGCTGAGTTGCGCGAGGCGTGGCACGGCCAAGTCTTCTGTCCCGAGTTCGAGCGAACGGACGGCCTTCAAGAGTGCTTCTTCCAAATTACGGCCGATCGCCATCACTTCCCCGGTCGCTTTCATCTGCGTGCCGAGGCGACGATCAGCCGTCTCGAACTTATCGAAGGCGAAGCGCGGGATTTTGGCGACGACATAGTCGAGCGCCGGTTCGAACGAGGCGTAACTCGTCTCCGTCACCGGGTTCTTCAGTTCTGACAACTTGTATCCGACCGCCACTTTCGCAGCCAGCTTGGCGATCGGGTACCCCGTCGCTTTCGAGGCGAGCGCCGAACTGCGCGAGACACGCGGATTGACCTCGATGACGTAATACGTGAAGCTGTCCGGGTCGAGGGCGAATTGGATGTTACATCCGCCTTCGATGCCGAGGGCGCGGATGATGTCGAGTGAGACGCTGCGAAGCATCTGATAGTCGCGGTCAGACAGTGTTTGTGTCGGTGCGAAGACGATCGAGTCGCCCGTATGGACCCCGACCGGATCAAAGTTTTCCATCGCACAGACGATGATCGCCTGGTCGCTCGAATCGCGCATCACTTCATACTCGACTTCTTTCATGCCAGCGATCGATTTTTCGAGCAACACTTGTGTCACCGGGCTCGCTTTCAGCCCCGATTCGACGAACTGCTCAAATTCATTCCGGTCATGGGCGATCCCGCCACCGGTTCCTCCGAGTGTGTACGCCGGACGGATGATGATCGGGTAGCCGATTCGTTCCGCAAAGCCCCAAGCCGACTCGAGTGACTGCACGATCTCGCTTTCCGGGACCCCGTGCCCGAGTTTATACATGAGGTCGCGGAACTGTTCCCGGTCCTCAGCCTGTTCGATGGCCGATAATTTCGTCCCGAGCAATTCGACGCCGCAATCTTCAAGCACGCCGCGGCGGTCGAGTTCCATCGCCAAGTTGAGGCCGGTCTGCCCGCCGAGTGTGGCGAGGAGCGCGTCCGGACGTTCTTGACGGATGATCCGCTCGACGAACTCCGGTTCGAGCGGTTCGATGTAGACGCGGTCCGCCGTCGTCGGGTCGGTCATGATCGTGGCCGGGTTCGAGTTGACGAGGATGACCTCGTATCCTTCTTCTTTCAAGGCGAGACACGCCTGGGTACCAGCATAGTCAAATTCTGCCGCCTGTCCGATGACGATCGGGCCGGATCCGATTACAAGGATTTTCTGAATATCTGGTCGTTTTGGCATGTCACATTCCTACTTTCTGTTTGTTTTCTTGGACGATCTGCATGAAGCGGTCAAATAAGTCGTTGGCGTCATATGGACCCGGTGCCGCTTCCGGATGGTATTGGACCGAGAACGTCGGATGATGCAAGTGCTTCACCCCTTCGACCGTGCCATCGTTGACGGCGCGATGCGTGACGACGAGTCCGGTCGTCGCGAGTGATGCCTCATCGACCGCGTAGCCGTGGTTTTGGGATGTGATCGTCACCGCGCCGGTCTCAAGTTCGAGCACCGGATGGTTGGCGCCGCGATGGCCGAACGGGAGTTTGAACGTATTGGCCCCGCTCGCGAGTGCGATCAACTGATGGCCGAGACAGATCCCGAAGATCGGGAGTGTCGGCATGAGGCGCTCGATGAGCGGCAACGCCGTCGGGACGTCTTTCGGGTCCCCCGGTCCGTTCGACAGCATGACGCCGTCCGGTTCATAGCGCATCACTTCGTCGGCCGTCACGTCGTGCGGCAAGACGACGACTTCACAGTCGCGCTTCACGAGTTCACGCATGATGCCGAGCTTCGCACCGAAGTCGATCAGGGCGATACGCGGCCCGCGGCCCGTGCTGACATACGCCCGCTTTGTCGAGACGCGCTCGACTTGATCGGTCGGAAGAAGGACGTCAAAGCGATCCTGGACCGATGCCCACGTCGATTCCCCATCGACCATGACGCCGCGCATGACGCCACGTGAGCGGAGATGACGCGTCAACATCCGCGTGTCGACCCCTGCTAGACCTGGGATATTGAAGCGGAGAAGCGTATCGCTGAGCGTTGCGGTCGAGCGGAAGTTCGAAGGCAAATCGCACACTTCTTTCACGATGAGTCCTTTCGCCATCGGTACGGTCGTCTCAAAATCTTCCCGGTTGACGCCGTAGTTGCCGATCAACGGGTTCGTCAGCACGATGAGCTGGTCGCAGTACGATGGGTCCGACAACATCTCCTGATACCCGGTCATCCCGGTCTGAAAGACGACTTCCCCGATCGTCTCGACGTCTGCGCCGAATGCTGTTCCTACAAATGAAGTGCCGTCCTCAAGCCATAATGTTCGTTTCATCGAATCTCCCCTTATATACGATTTTTCCAGCCGCGATCGTCATGACCGGCCAGCCTACCAGTTTCATCCCCGCGAACGGTGTGTTTTTTCCTTTCGAGCGGAATGTCGTCGGATCGACCACTTGCTCCGTCTCCGTATCGATGAGGGCAAAGTCTGCCGCCCGTCCGACTTCAATCACACCGTACGGTAACCCGAACACGTCGCTCGGACGTTTCGTCATCCAGTCGATGAGCGCCGCTTCTTCCATCTGACCCGTCTTGACGAACGTCGTGTACAAGAGCGGGAACGCTGTCTCGAATCCGGTGATGCCGAACGGGGCCCGTTCCATGCCGGCCGCTTTTTCTTCGGCCGTGTGCGGGGCGTGGTCCGTCGCGATCATATCGATCGTCCCGTCGAACAAGCCTTCAAGGAGCGCCTCACGGTCGTCACGGCTCCGGAGCGGCGGATTCATTTTAAAGTTCGGGTCGAGGCCCGGGATATCGTCTTCACAGAGGACGAGGTGATGCGGTGTCACTTCGGCCGTCACCCGGATGCCGGCTCGTTTGGCGTCGCGGATGACACGTACCGACTGTCGTGACGAGACGTGGCAGACGTGATAGTGACAGCCCGTCTCTTCGGCGATCAAGACGTCACGGGCGATATGGATGCTTTCGGCGAGGCTCGGGATGCCTTGGATGCCGTGTTCTTCACTGAACCGGCCTTCATGGACCGAACCGGCCTTGAGCGTATTGTCCTCGCAGTGGGCGACGACCGCCTTATCGAGACGTTTCGCTTCCCGCATCGCCTCACGCATCATCGCCGCCGATTGGACGCCGACGCCGTCATCGGTGAACGCGAACGCATCTGCGAGCGAAGCCATGTCGACTTGTTCGGTGCCGAGCTGTCGTTTCGTGATGGCGGCGTATGGAAGGACGCGTACGCTTGCGTCTTGCTCGATTTTAGCCAGGAGCTGGTCCATCGTCGCCCGGTCGTCCGGGACGGGACGTGTGTTCGGCATGGCGCAGATTGTGGTGAACCCGCCGGCCGCAGCCGCCTCGGTCCCCGTTTTGATCGTCTCTTTCTTCTCCCCGCCCGGCTCGCGCAAATGAACGTGGACATCGACGAGCCCCGGAATGAGGAGCTTCCCTGTCGCATCAATCACTTCATGTCCTTCGGTCGTGCCGTCATAGTCGATCGAGCGGATTTCGCCGTCCTCGATCAATAGATTCGTCGTCCGTTTCGTGTTCCCGTCATACCAAGTTGCGTGTTGAAGTATCATAATTGTCCCCCTAATGCTCGATTTAAAATGGCCATCCGGGCGTAAACGCCGTTCGTCATCTGTGGAAAGATCCTCGACTTCGGATGTTCAATCAAACTGCCGGCGATCTCGACGTCACGGTTGACCGGTGCCGGATGCATGATGATCGCTCGTCCTTTCATTCGGTCGACGCGTTCGGGCGTCAACCCGTAGCGCGCATGATAATCTTCCTTCGAGAAGATGTCGCCCATGATGTGGCGTTCGTGCTGGACGCGGAGCAGCATGACGACGTCACAGTCCGCTAACACATCGTCGAGGTCCCGATGCTCGAGCCCCATCGACTCGTCCCACCAAGAGGCGGGGCTGCAGCCGACGACGTTCGCTCCCAGGCGTTTCAATACGCTTGCGTTCGAACGTGCGACGCGGCTATGGACGAGGTCGCCGCAGATGGCGATGTTCAACCCTTCGAACGTCTTGAACTCTTCAAAGATCGTGACGAGGTCTAACAGTGACTGCGAGGGGTGCTCCCCGCTCCCGTCACCGCCGTTCAACACCGGGATGTTCAACTTTTCAACGAGTTCATGGTAATAACCCGACTCCGGATGGCGGATGACGAGGGCATCGACCCCGATTGCCTCGAGCGTCTTGCACGTGTCGTACAGCGTCTCGCCTTTCGTCACCGATGACGTCGCCACGTCGAACGGAATCTCTTGTACTTTCAAGTGCCGTTCGGCCATTTGAAACGAATTTTTCGTTCGCGTCGAGTTTTCAAAGAACAAGTTCGCGACCGTCTTGCCGTCGAACAAGGGTGGCATGTCCCCTTGTTTGTAGCGTAGCGACTCCTCGATCAATCCCATGATCTCGTCGAGCGAGAGCGTATCCAGACTGACAAAATGCTTCGGTTGTTGTTTGATGATGTTCATGTTCGTCTCCTCCTTTTGTGTGAAGGCAAAGAGAAAAGGCGTCTCTTCACCTACGTGAAGGGACGCCTTCATTTGGGTAGACTACACCCAAATAAACGAGCCTTCACTTTGCCGACCTCACGGGATCGAATTAAAAGTTACTTGCTTGTCGTGTATCTTCAGTTGTTTCGGCAGCAGCTTCGTCGACCGCTTCTTCTTTCGGCAAGAAGGCGTTCAAAAGGATCCCGACGACTGTGGCGAGTGCCATCCCTTGCACCGGGAAGCTTCCGAGTTGGACCATGGCCCCACCAAGTCCGATGACGAGGATGACTGAGGCGATGATGAGATTGCGTTTCTCAGCGAGGTCGACGTTGCTTTCGACCATCGTCCGCAGACCGTTCGAAGCGATGACTCCGAACAAGAGGATCGAGATGCCGCCTTTGACCGGATTCGGGATCGTCGAGATGAACGCTTCGACGTGACCAAGGAAACCAAAGCTGATAGCCATGAGCGCTGCTCCGGCGATGACGTAGACACTGTACACTTTCGTGATGGCCATGACCCCGTTGTTCTCACCGTAAGTCGTACACGGTGGACCACCGAGCGCCGAGGCGACCGCTTTCCCGACCCCGTCGCCGAGGAGTGTCCGATGGAGACCTGGATCTTTCATCGTTTCGCGTCCGATGATTTTTGACGTGACCATTTGGTCGCCGATATGTTCCGTCATCGTGACGAGCGCGACCGGGACGATGGCGAGCAGTGCTCCGACTTGCCACATCGGCATGTAGTCGACGAACACCATCGTGAAGTCAGGCAGTTGGAACAAGCTCGCTTGACCGAGCGCCGAGTAGTCGATGATGCCGAACAGGGCGGCGATGATGTAACCACCGATGATACCGAATAAGATCGGTACGGCGCCCCATACTCCTTTGAGCGTCGTCATAGCGAACATCGTGATGCCGAGCGTGAGAAGCGCGACGGTGATGAACGTTCCATTATAGGCACCGTCTTTGTTCATCGACATGTCGATGGCGACCGGTGCGAGCGATAAGCCGATGACCATGATGACCGGCCCGACGACGACTGGCGGCAAGAGGCGCAGCAACCAGTTCACACCTGTCTTATAGATGATGAGCGAAACGACACCGTAAACCGATCCGGCGATGATGCCACCGAACAAGGCGGCTTCGACACCCCATTGCTGGCTGACGGCGATGATCGGGGCGATGTAGGCGAAACTTGACCCGAGATAGGTCGGGACTTTGAAGCGGGTAATCGCTAGGAATGAGAGCGTGGCCACACCGGAAGCGACGAGGGCGACGGACGTGCTTAGGCCCGTCAAAATCGGGACTAAAATCGTCGCTCCGAACATGGCGAAGACGTGCTGCAGGCTGAAGAGCAGCCATTGCGGTAAGTGAGCGGGACGCTCGTGGATGTTGAGGATGGGTTTCATATGTGGTTCTCCTTCCTGGCCTCTCTGGACCACCTTAAAGGTTTTGGATTATTGCTGTTTGATAAACACTTCGTCGGTCGTGTCGACTTCACTGAGTCGGACGACGACTTGTTCTGACTTCGAGGTCGGCACGTTCTTGCCGACGAAGTCTGGGCGAATCGGTAGCTCGCGGTGTCCCCGGTCGATCAAGACAGCGAGCTGGATGTAATCCGGGCGACCGTGGTCGACGAGTGCGTCCATGGCGGCTCGCACTGTCCGGCCCGTGTAGAGGACATCGTCAATCAAGACGACCGTCTTGCCGTTGATGTCGTGTGGCAGTTCAGTCGCTTTCACTTCCGGGTCGAGTGACTTCTTAGACAGGTCATCCCGGTACAGCGTGATGTCTAAGTTACCGAGCGCGATCGGTTTGCCTTCGATTTCTTCGATGCGGCGGGCGAGTCGGTCGGCGAGCGTCTCGCCTCGGGTTTTAATCCCGACGAGCACGACGTTGTCCGTTCCTTTGTTGCGCTCGATGATTTCGTGAGCGATTCGGGTAAGTGCACGGCGGATGGCCGCTTCATCCAATATGGTAGAACGTTTCAAACGTTTCCCCCCTCTCTCAAATTATACAAAAAAGAAGACTTCCTCATCCGGCTGGAAAAGGAAGTCTTCATATGTGAGGGCAGACCTCTGCCTCAAATAATCGACGTGTCGTGGCCGCGGCCACAATCCTTTCACAGCCTCTCTGGACTGGGTTTAAAGGTGTTATGCTTCCTAGACTATAAATCGGAATCGGTTGAAAGTCAACGCGTTTTCTCGATTTTGTCCAATTTTGCAAGTTCCGCTTCGAAGTCGGCCGGGAGCGGCGCCTCGAATTCGAGCCATTCGTCCGTGCGTGGATGGAAGAAACCGAGCGTCGCCGCATGGAGCGCTTGTCCGTTCAATTGAATCGTCCGGCGCGGACCATATTTCGGGTCACCAGCGAGTGGATGGCCGATATAACGCATATGAACGCGGATTTGGTGTGTCCGTCCCGTCTCGAGCTTACACTCGACGAGTGTGAAGTCTTTATACCGCTCGAGCAGACGGAAGTGCGTGATCGCTTCTTTCGCGTTCTTGTCCGTCACTGTCATCCGCTGACGGTCGTTCGTGTCACGCCCGATTGGCGCCTCGATCGTCCCGAGCTCATGGGCAACTTCGCCGTGGACGAGAGCGATATATTCACGCTTAATTTTACGATCCTTCAACTGGCTCGCAAGCGATTCGTGGGCCACATCGTTTTTCGCGACCATGAGGAGACCGGTCGTGTCTTTATCGATGCGGTGGACGATGCCTGGTCGTTTGACACCGTTAATACCTGACAAATCGTCACAGTGATAGAGGAGTGCGTTGACGAGCGTGCCTGACGTATGACCGGCCGCCGGATGGACGACCATGCCGCGTGCCTTGTTGACGACGATGACATCCTCGTCCTCATAAACGACGTCGAGCTTGATATTCTCTGGCAACACTTCGAGTTCAACGGCCTCCGGGACCGTCACGACGATTTCGTCACCTTCTTGCAGTTTATAGTTCGGCTTGACGACCTGGCCGTTGACGAGGAGGTCCCCCGCCTTGATCCAGTCTTGGATTTGCGAACGTGACCAGTCACTTTGTTCGCTCATCCATTTGTCAATACGTGCCTTTTCTTCGGCGACAAATGTGTAAGTTTCCATTACGATTGTCCCCTTTCTTTGTTTAATTTTTCTTCGAACAAGACGCCGATGATCATGAAGATGACCCCGAACGTGAGCGCCATATCGGCGACGTTAAAGATTGGGAAGTTGTAGCCGAACGGATACGTGTCGACGAAATCGACGACTTCACCACGGAACAGACGGTCGATGAAGTTCCCGATCGCACCGGCGAGCAGTAACCCGACGCTATAACCGAGCAAATCAAACCCGTTCACTTCTTTATGCAAGAAATAAATCAATCCGACGACGACGACCGCGGTGACGATGAAGAAGAACACCATCTGCCCTTCGAGCATGCCCCAGGCCGCGCCTTTATTGCGGTAAGACGTCAAGTAGAGCAATTCTGGGATGAGCTCGATTGACTGCCCAATCGTCATCGTCTGGACGACAATCCATTTCGTTACTTGGTCGAGCAAGATGAGGAAAAGTGCTAATCCGTAATAACGTTTCATCAGATTCTCCTTTCAAGTCATAAGAAACCGGAGTGGACGATCGCCACTCCGGTCCGGCTTATGCGATGACTTCAGTACAACGCGGGCAAAGCTCTGGATGTTCAGCATTTTGACCGAGCTCGGTCGAGTATGTCCAGCAACGGGCACAAGCTGCACCGTCAGCCTTCATGACGCTGATTTCGGCCGTCGCATAATCGACATCGGCCGATTCGACGTAATCGAGTTGCGACACTTGAAGCAACTGACGAACGTTATCGATCGTCTCGAGCAACTGTTTCGTCTCACCTTTTGGCGCGACTTGTAGTTTCGCCTCGAGCGGTTTACCGATCAACTTCTCGCCACGGGCGATCTCGATCGCTTTCAAGACGTCGTCACGGAAGGTGAGGAACTTCGACCATTTCGCGAGCAATGCCGTCTCATCTTCTGTGAGCGGTGCCACTGCTTCAAGGTCTGTCAAGAAGACGCTATCAGCTGTCTTCGCCGGCACTTCTTGCCACACTTCGTCCGCTGTGTGCGGAAGGATTGGTGCGAGCAATTTTGTGAGCGTGACGACCGTGTCATACATGACCGTTTGAACGGCACGACGACGTGCGTCGTCTTCACGTTCGATATACAGAATATCTTTCGTGAAGTCGAGATAGAACGACGACAATTCGTTGACACAGAAGTTATGGCTCAAGTGATAGACAGCCATGAAATCGAACGTGTCGTACGCTTTAACGACTTTCGTCTGAAGTTGCTTGAGTTTTGTCGCCATGAAGCGGTCCGCTTCCGGCATGTCTTCGAAGGCGACACGCATCGATGGGTCGAACCCGTTCAAGTTTCCGAGCAAGAAGCGCAACGTGTTGCGGATCTTCCGGTAGACTTCCGACACTTGTTTGAAGTTGTCGTGCGATGCGCGGACATCCGACTGATAGTCGACCGACGATACCCAAAGACGGACGATTTCCGCTCCGTATTGTTTGACGAGATCGTTCGGTGCGATCGTGTTGCCGAGTGACTTCGACATTTTACGGCCGTCGCCGTCGAGGACGAAGCCGTGGCTGAGCACGTTGCGATACGGCGCTTTGCCCGTCGTCGCGACTGCCGTCGAGAGTGACGAGTTGAACCAGCCGCGGTATTGGTCCGAGCCTTCAAGGTACAAGTCGGCCGGACGGCGCAAGTTATCGCGCTGTTCGAGTACGCCCGCATGAGACGAACCTGAGTCAAACCAGACGTCCATGATGTCGAGTTCTTTCCGGAACTCGCCGTTCGGGCTGTTCGGGTGTGTGAAGCCTTCTGGCAACAAGTCTTTCGCTTCACGCTCATACCAGACGTTCGAGCCGTGCTCATGGAACAAGTTGGCGATGTGGTCGATTGTCTCGTTCGTGATGATCTCCGTGCCATCTTCGGCGTAGAAGATCGGAATCGGGACGCCCCATGCCCGTTGACGGCTGATGACCCAGTCACCACGGTCACGGACCATGTTGTAAAGGCGCGTCATGCCCCACTCCGGTACCCAGTTCACTTCTTCGATTTCACGAAGCATGTCGGCACGGAAATCTTTGATTGACGCGAACCATTGTGGTGTGGCGCGGAAGATGACCGGTTTTTTCGTACGCCAGTCGTGCGGGTACGAGTGCTTGATGAATTTCAAGTTGAGGAGGTAGCCGTTCTCTTCAAGCTTCATGCCGATTTGTTTGTTCGCGTCTTCATAGAACAAACCTTCGAAACCTGGCGCCTCCTCTGTCATATAACCACGGTCGTCGACCGGGCAGAGGACGTCGAGTCCATAAGCTTGTCCGACACGGTAATCGTCTTCCCCGTGACCTGGTGCCGTATGGACGAGGCCTGTCGCGTCAGCCGTGACGTGATCGCCGATCATGACGAGCGATGTTCGGTCATAAAGCGGGTGCTGAGCCGTCATGTGTTCGAACTCGCGCCCGTTCCAAGAACCGCTCACCGTGTAATCCGTCCAGCCGAGTGCCGTCGTCACGTCTTCGACGAGCGTTTCGGCAACGATGTACCCTTTGCCGTCGTGCTCGATGCGCGTGTACGTCAACTCGTCGCTGACCGCGATCCCAAGGTTGGCTGGGATCGTCCATGGTGTCGTCGTCCAGATGACGAAGTGGTCCGTTGTCGCTAAGACGTCTTTGCCGTCGACGACTTGGAACGCCACGTAGATCGCCGGTGACTTCTTGTCATAGTATTCGATTTCTGCCTCGGCGAGGGCCGATTCAGAAGACGGTGACCAGTAGACCGGTTTCTTCCCTTTATAGATGTAACCCTTCTCGGCCATCGTCCCGAACAAGCGGATTTGAGCCGCCTCATATTCCGGCAATAGCGTGATATACGGGTTGTCAAAGTCAGCCATCAGTCCGAGACGCTTGAACTGCTCGCGTTGCGAGTTCACTTGTTCCATCGCGTACGCCGCACACTTCTCGCGGAACTCGGCGACCGTCATCTCTTTACGATTGACGCCTGCTTTTTGAAGCGCGTTCTCGATCGGGAGACCGTGTGTGTCCCAGCCCGGGATCATCGGTGACTGGTAGCCGTTCAATGATTTGAAACGGACGATAATGTCTTTCAATACTTTGTTGAGCGCATGGCCCATATGGATGTCGCCGTTCGCATACGGAGGTCCGTCGTGCAGGATGTATTGTGGCTTTCCGGCATTTTTTTCTTGGACGCGGTTATATAGGTCCATCTGTTCCCAAGCCTCGTGCATTGCTGGCTCGCGTTTCGGCAGATTTCCGCGCATCGCGAATTCTGTTTCAGGCATCAATAGTGTGTCTTTGTAGTTCATTGAAACTCCTCCTGCATCTTTTTTTGACAACAAAAAAACCCGCCCCTAATAGGGACGAGTTAGTCGACTCGCGGTACCACCCTACTAATCTCAGGGAAAACCCCGAGACCGCTCTTGGTAACCGATAACGAGGTCAGGCGGTCGCGCTTACTAACTTCAGCCCGACACTCATAGGGGATACCGATAAAGTCTTTCTCTTAGGCTTGCACCTTCCCTAAGTCGCTTCGTAGGTATGACTTTATCGACGTGTCCTAATCGACGTATTGTGTATTATCCGTGATGTTTGGTTGGTATGACTTCGTCGTCATTATACGCAAGTTCGGTCGTATCGTCAAGAACCGTCTGGACCGGCGGCTCCCCGACAATCGTGTCCCATTCCGTGCTGTTCAACAGCTCCATCTGAGCATCGACGAGGACGCGGAAGCGGGTCCGGTACAACTCGACTTTTTTGAGCATTTGAATGACTTCGCGCTCAGCGAGCTGTTCTTTACGTGACGCTTCTTCCTCACGGGCGAGCGCCTCGCGTTCGGCCTGCTTCAAAATGAGACTCGCTTCTTTCGCCGCGTTCGTCTTCACTTCTTCGGCAGCCTCTTGGGCGACGATAATCGATTTGTTCAACGTGTCTTCCATCGAGGAGAAGTAGTCGATACGGGCTTGCATATCGTTGACGAGTTCTTCGTACCTTCTATTCTCACGAATCAATAGCTCAAACTCTTTGATGATTTGATCTAGAAATTCATTGACCTCATCGATATCGTACCCGCGAAAACGAGTCGAGAACTCTTTATTATGAATATCAATCGGTGTCAACGCCATTCGACTTTCCTCCTAAGTTCAACGTATGATGCCATACTGGATTTTTATTTTCTCACGTTTCGTCGAGCCGAGAATCGCCGTCAATTTGACACGGCCATACCCTCGGATCGAGACCAAATCGTCTGGTTCAAGGATGAAGCTCGCATCGTCAATCGGTTTATGATTCACTTTGCAGTCTCCATGTTTGACGAGCGCCTGCGCTTTTTGCCTTGATAATCCGAGCACTTCGCTGACGACCGTGTCAAACCGGAGTGATGAGACGATTCCGAACTCGTCGCTCCATTTGACTTCGGGCACGACGAGCACGGACTCGGGCGGCACCTCTGAGATGCGAATCCGGGCCTTGCCGACCCGGTCGACGTTCATCTCGATGAACCCAACCGCCTCACGCGTCGTCGCGAATTGGGCGACGCCGTCGTCGAGGACGACATCTCCGAATTTTTGACGCTTCAACCCAGCGTTCAAGAGCGTACCCGTCACTTGACGATGCGTCAATTCGACAAATTTGGTTGGATAGTCGATTTGACGAATCGCGATATCAAAATCGTTCGGGTCGAGCTCGTAATAGTCCGGAGCGAGGATGAGTCGACGCCGTTCCGCGCCTTCAAATCCGCCGTCCTCATAAATCGCGAGCTGCTTCCCGACGAGTTGCCGGACGATTTGTTGCTCGCGTGGATCTAAAAAGTCCGTCACTTTAAACACATAGTTGTCCTCGACTTGTTGAACCCAATCGAGCACTTGCTCGACAAACGGGCGCTCATTCGGACGATAATGATCGAAGACGCTCATTTAAATACCGAAAATCGCTCGCACTCCAAATTGTGCCATCCGTAGCACAAATAAAGCGACGATTGGGGAGATATCGAGCATCCCGCCGATTGGTGGGATGATTCGACGAAACGGGTTTAAAAACGGCTCGCATAGATACGATAAAATTTGACCAAATTTAGATTCGCGCGCATTTGGGAACCACGATAATAAAATATAGGCAATCAAGACCCAACTATAATACCCAAGTAATGTAACGATCGTGTTGCCTAACGCAGGTATAGCATTTTCCATTCAGTTACCACCCTTTACTGTTGAGTTCGTCCTCCGAAATCAAATTCGAGATCGATCCCGTCAACTCGATGTTGTTTGGAGTACATAGAATCGTGTTATGTCCAATCGACGTCATCGTCCCTTCTAACGCATAGACGACACCTGACAAGAAGTTGACGACTTGACGAGACTGCTCTTTCGACATCCGTTGGAGGTTGACGATGACGGCCCGGTTTTCTTTCAATTGGTCGCTGATGTCTTGGGCTTCGGCGAATACACGCGGTTCGGCCAAGACGACTTTTGAACGTTCTTTCTTCTTCGTGTTCAACGCGACGATATTGTTCGATGTTTTCGGACGGTCCTCAGTTTTGACGATTGCCTCCGTCATCGGTTGTGTCTTCGTTTCGGCGACAGCATACTCGTCTCCTTCGAACTGGTTGTTCGGATCTTCCTCGAGTCCAAAGAAGTCCTTCATTTTGTTTTTGATTGACATAACGGATTCCTCCTTAAAATATATTATTGCACAAGTACGGTTCCAATACGAACAAACGATGCGCCTTCTTCGATCGCCAACGTGTAGTCGTTCGACATCCCCATTGACAGTTCGGTACACGGTGCATGCGGATAGGCAAGACCTGCGACGTCATCGCGCAATTGTCTCAAGTTTCGGAACGTCTCCCGAATCACCGTCTCGTCCTCTGTGAACGGTGCCATCGTCATCAATCCGATGATCCGCACGTGAGGATACTGTTTACAGTTCTCGATGAACGGGATGACTTCCTCTTTTTCGAGACCATGTTTTGATGCTTCGCCCGATATGTTCACTTGCACGAAACAATCGATCACGCCTTGAGCGCGCTTATTGATTTCTTCGGCGAGCGAGAGGCGGTCGAGCGAATGGATCGCTGCCACATGGTCGATAATTTGTCTCACTTTACGTGTCTGCAGGCTGCCGATGAAATGAAACTTGGCATCAGGCGGCAACTGCTCGACTTTTTCAAGCAATCCTTCGGGACGATTTTCGCCGAAGTCACGGATGCCTTCCGCATAGAGGGCGTTCGCCACGTCGGGACCGACCGATTTCGTGACCGCGATGAGCGTCACCGCTTGATCGGTCCGATGCGCGTCGATCGTCTGTCTGACTTGATTCACATTATTCGCTATGCTCACGATTTCTTCTCCTTGACGAGGACAGCCGCAAATCGACGTTTGGCATCTCCGTTCCGATACGAGAAAAAGCTTCGATCGGCTACGGTCGACAAGTTCGATTGGGTCACCTCGATATTTCGTTCAGCGGCGAGCGTCTCGTTCACTCGTTGCAGGGATAGATGGGCATGGCCTGCCTGTTCGTCCGAGACTGATGCTTCATAAGCTGCCGGCGAGACAGCTTCGACCGCATCAAGGACACGGCGGTCGACCTCGTAATGGTCGGCCGTGATGGCTGGTCCGACAAACATATCAATATCTTGTTCCGGTACGCCCAATGTTGCAAATGCATCGGTCATCGAGGCCACGATGTTACCGACCGTCCCTTTCCAGCCTGCGTGTGCGACACCAATGACGCCATGGTCTTTGGCGCAAAAGAACAGCGGGACACAATCAGCGAACACGAGGGCGAGCGGTAACGAGTCAACCGTCGTGACGAGACCGTCCGTCGCCGGAATCGTCTCATCGTAACGGTACGCTCCTCTGCCACGGTCAGCGTCTCCGACGACTTCGACGTTTGTTTGATGCACTTGGTCGGCCCATACCGAATCAGCGAGGTCGAGACCGGCCGCTTCGAAAAATTGCTTCCGATTGGCGACGACCTGGTCTGCGTCATCTCCGACGTGGAGTCCGACGTTGCCTTCGTTATGCCCATCGGTCCGGGTCGTGACGTAGGCGCGGTAGCGATCCGTCTCGGTTTCCCATGTATGTAGCAGTCGCATATGATTCTCCTTTTTTAGAAAAAGGGGATGCCGAGAACCGGCACCCCCCTGTTGTTTAGTTACGGCGTTGTCTTACGAACGCTGGGATGTTGATCGTCTCGTCTGGGACGTCCCCGCCATAGACCGGTCTATGGAAGTTCCCTTCATCTTGTGGCGCAGCTTCTTGCGTTTTCGGTTGAGCCTCACGGTTCACTTCAGCTTCCGGTTTTTTCTTCGGTTGCTGGAGGAACGGGTTCGTCCCTTGCGCTTCTTCTGCGAATTCAGTTGCGATCACGGTTACGATGATCTCGTCGTTCAAGTTTTCGTTGATGACCGAACCGAAAATCAAGTTCACTTCTTCATCAGCGGCACTTTGTACGATTTGAGCAGCTTCCGTGACTTCGAACAAGCTGAGGCTGAGTCCGCCTGTGATGTTCATCAAGACACCTTTCGCGCCTTCGATTGAAGACTCGAGAAGTGGAGATGAGATGGCTTTCTTCGCTGCCTCGACGGCACGGTTCTCGCCTGTCGCGACACCGACACCCATGAGGGCCGAGCCTTTTTCTGTCATGATCGTCTTCACGTCAGCGAAGTCGAGGTTGATGAGTCCAGGGATGGCGATCAAGTCCGTGATCCCTTGGACACCTTGACGAAGGACATTATCCGCTTCACGGAACGCTTCGATCATCGGCGTATTGCGCTCGACGATTTCAAGCAACTTATCGTTCGGAATAACGATGAGTGTATCCACTTTTTCTTTGAACGCTTGAATCCCGTGTTGGGCGTGTTGCATCCGTTTGCGTCCTTCGAACATGAACGGTTTCGTGACGACACCGACTGTGAGCGCTCCGATTTCTTTCGAAATCTCAGCGATGACAGGTGCAGCCCCAGTCCCGGTTCCTCCGCCCATACCTGCTGTGACGAAGACCATGTCGGCGCCATCAAGCGCTTCAATCAACTGTTCACGGCTCTCTTCTGCCGCTTTTTTCCCGATATCAGGATTTGCGCCGGCACCGAGGCCACGCGTCAATTTCGCGCCAAGTTGAAGCTTCACGTCTGCTTTTGACATGTTGAGTGCTTGCGCGTCTGTGTTGACGGCGATGAACTCGACACCTTGCACTCCGTGCTCGATCATGCGGTTGACGGCGTTTGAACCGCCACCACCGACTCCAATTACTTTAATTTTTGCTACGGCGTCAATCGCCTCATCAAAGTACATCATTTCAGGTATCCCCCTACGTAATTTCCAATTGTTAACACAACGTCAAGTTTACACGCCAAATAGTTTTTCCATTAAGCGGCCGAATCCATTTTTCGTTTCGCGATCGTCCCGCTCCACATCCACGTCGTGGTCGTGGTCGTTTGGCATCGTGCCGTCCGGTTTCGTGACGGTCACGCGCTCTTCCGGCTTTTCAAGTCGTGACTTCGAGACGTGATGATCGCTCATAAGCACGTACTTGAGGACGCCTACCGCGGTCGCGTATTTCGGGTGTCTGACGCCAATCGACGAAGGCTGATACAGTCTCGTCGTTTGACCCATAACACGAGTCGCCAATTCTTGGATGCCAGGTAAAGCAGCGGCCCCACCGCAGAGGAGATATCCTCCACTGAGCGTCGGGACGCCTACCTTTTGCACTCTATTCAACACAAGCGTAAACATTTCCTCTATTCTTGCCTCTAAAACATAACTAATTTCTGCTTGCGGTTCGAACGTTACTTCTCCGTTAATGTTCGTGAACGAGAAGCCCTCTGATGCGTCGGCCATTTCTTCAAGGGCGAGTCCGTATTCTTCTTTCGCCACTTTGGCGTCCTGGTATTTACAGTTGAGCTTGTAAACCAAGTCGCGTGTCATATGATCGCCTCCGACAGGAAGGATATATGAGTAGACAAGGTCGCCCCGATAGAAGACAGAGACGGTTGTCTTTTCATGTCCGATATCGATCAATCCGATACCAAGATCGATTTCGTCGACAGATGCCGCGCTCATACCGAGTGCCAAGTTGCCGAGGACGAATCCTTCGAGTTTCAGACCCGCTCGTTCGATGGAGCGACGAATGCTATGTAAAATCGTCTTCGAACCAGTTACCATCTTCCCGTGCATCTCTAAACGATAGCCGAGCATTCCCCGAGGATCGACGACACCTGTCTGTTGATCGACCGTGAATGACGACGGGATCACATCGATGACGCTCATCTCGTCCGGCAAGCGCATGACTTGCGCCGAGTTGATGACTTCGATGACATCTGTATCCGTGATTTCTTGGTCTTCTCGTTTGACCGACGCGATTCCGTGACATGGGGCGATTTGGATATGTTCCCCTTCGATGGCAACATATACCGACCGAATTTGATCACCGAGTGCCGCTTCGGCATGTTCGACGGCTTGTTTGATGGCTTGAACCGTCTTATCGATGTCGACGACGGCGCCACGTTTTACTCCTGCAGACGGGGCACACCCCTCCGCCAAAATGTTAAGCGTTCCCCCGAGTAATTCACCCACGACGAGCTTAATTTCTGACGTTCCTATATCCAATGCGGCCACATAACCATTCGCTTCCAAAAGGGAAACACCTCCGCGCTTTAATTTCTATACTTGAATTCCGTTACATTGTTACAGATATCCAAAAATATTGTTAGGTCCGGCAAGATATCTCACGTCTAAGTTTACAACAAATAAGATAGTGAGAAAAGGTAGAATCCTACAAATTAAGCGGTTTTGGGGTGTCAATTCGATTACAATCGATAAAAAAACAGCCCTTATGTGTCTAAGGACTGTAAAATATCAGATTATTCTTTCGGTTTTTTATACGGGACGAAATAATATCCGCCATCCATGACGACAGTTCCTCGTTGTCCTTTTGGAATGTTTTCATAGATTTCACCGTATTTGGACACGGTTTGACTGAGCTTGAACGTTGGCGTTTGAATCGTGTTGCCGTCGTTCATATAAATCTCATATCGAGTCGATTCCCCGTCTTGTTTCGAGAACACGATTTCCGACATCCGGGCCCGCATCGCGTCATCGACTTGTTCAAGCTCAGTCGCGATTTTCTCGAGTTCAGCTTTGTCCGTGAATTCACGCAAGAGTGGACCGTCCTTTAACTTCTCAGGGTCGGTGATGCCGCCAGTCGGATGAAGCGAGCCATCAGCAAGTACCGCGACTTCTTCTTGATCCGTCCGCGAATACGCGATCATCTTTTCTTCTTCGACATCGATTGTCACGATGTTATACCATGAGCGGTCGACGTCGACATCTTTCACTCCAGGCACGGCGCGGAGTTCTCGTTCAATCTCCTTCGGTGACACTTGAACGATTTTTGTGGACGTATCGATGTCCGTCCCGGCGAGCACGTACTCTTCTGTCAGCCAGGACAGACCGTTCACGTTCACCGCCTTCACGTCAGAGACCGATGTCTGCATATATACGACGAGTGCGATCAGCACCGCGAATAAGATCAAAATGGTCGACAAGCGTCGGTTCGCTTTTTTACGACGCTGATCTTTCATATACGGGATACGGTCTTCTAAACTACGAACGGTGTTCTGACGTGTCTCCATGTCTATTCTCCTTTATCGGCGGACTTCTTCGACGAGGTCGGCGAGTGATTCCGCAGCTTGCGGGAATCCTAGCCGTTTCGATGCTTCTGCCATCTCAGTATGATGTGCCAATACGTGACGGATCGACTTGACGAGTGTCTCGCCCGTCAAGTCTCCTTCTTTGATCAATTCGGCCGCGCCGCTCTCAACGAGGGCTGACGCATTTTTCGTCTGATGATCGGCCGTCACATACGGGCTCGGAATCAAGATGCTCGGTAGACCGAGCGCGGTCAACTCCGAGATCGTCGACGCGCCGGCCCGTGACACGACGAGGCTCGCGCAAGCGAGAAGCTCAGGCATATCGTAGACGTATGGCAAGACATGGACGTTTTCAGCTGTTGGCGCGGTGGCCACGACGTTGTCGTAGTGCACGTTCCCGGTCACGTAGAGCACGTTCACCGGTTCAGCCGCGAGCTCGGGAATAGCTTCGATGACAGCGCGATTGATTGCTTCTGCCCCGCGGCTTCCGCCGTAAATCAAGATGATCGGCCGCTCATCGATCCCGTACTTGGCACGGACGGCCGCCTCATCTACGGTCGTCTTCAACACTTCGCTCCCACGCGGGTTCCCGATGACGCGAACGTTGGCTCCGGGAAACTGCGACTCAGAACCGGCGAACGACAAGGCGACGCGGTCGGCTTTCTTCGAGAGGAACTTGTTCGTCAAGCCCGGGATGCTGTTCTGTTCATGCAAGATGGTCGGGATTCCGAGTTGCTGTGCCGTAAAGACGACCGGTCCTGAGACGAAGCCGCCCGTTCCGATAACGACATCCGGACGAAACGTCTTCATCTCTTTACGTAACGTGAGGACGGATTGAATGAACCAATACGCCGTCTTGATGTTGTCTAGCGATAGAGAACGTTTTAGTCCGGCAATCCGGATTGATTTGAACGGGACGCCCGCCCGTGGAACGAGGTCAGCCTCGAGACCGTTCTCAGTCCCGATATAAAGCACCTCGAGCTTCGGGTGCCTCGCTTTGAGTGTGTCGAGAAGAGCGAGTGCCGGGTAGATATGTCCACCCGTCCCTCCACCAGAAATCATAACTTTCATCGATTGGCCTCCTCATATGCATTCACGAGTCGGACGAAATGTTCGCCGCGCTCTTCGAACGTCTTATATTGATCCCAACTTGCACAAGCCGGCGATAATAAGATCACGTCATCAGTCGCCGACTGTTCGAACGCGAGCGGGACCGCCGCTTCGAGCGTAGCGACCGCGAACGACGGAATCTGCTCGGCCTCACCTAACGACTTGAACCGCTCCGCCGTCTCGCCGTAAGCGACAATCGCTTTGACCCGGCCGAGCGCCGGAACGAGAGAAGTGAGGTCGGCGCCACGTTCGAGTCCTCCGCACACCCAGACGATCGGGGCCTCGAAACCGTTCAATGCGGCTTCGGCGGCCACGTTGTTCGTCGCTTTCGAGTCGTTATACACCCGGCGGCCGAGCACTCGTCCGAGGCTCTCTGTACGGTGGGCCACTCCGCCGAACGTCTGAAGGACGCGTTCGATGTGTGCTCGCGGAATGTCGAACGGTTCGACGAGCAACAAGGCTGCCAACACGTTCTCGACGTTATGGGCCCCACCAAGGGCAAGGTCCTCGACGCGGATGACCGGTTCTCCATGAAGCGTGACCCAACCGTCCACTACGTGTGCGTCTCCACTGTCGTAACCGAACGTTGAGGCGGGAAGACCGGACGGGACACGTTTCATCACTTCCGTGTCGCTGCCTTTTACGACGACACGGTCTGCGGCCGTCATGTTCCGGAACAAGTTTCCTTTGGCATCGGCATACGAGTCAAAGTCGCCATGGTAATCCAAATGCGCCGGTGACAAGTTCAACAGTGCCGCCGCTTGCGGATGGAACTGTTCGACGCCCATCAGTTGGAAGCTCGACAGCTCGATGACGATGACGTCACCCTGCTTCGCTTTCGATGCCACTTCGATGGCCGGGAAACCGATATTCCCTGCCACATGCACCGGACGACTTCCCCCTTTGAGCAATTCGTGGACGAGCGTCGTCGTCGTCGTCTTCCCGTTCGAACCGGTGATGGCGACGAACGTGGCATCAGTCGCCAAGTAGGCGAGCTCCACTTCTGTATAGATCGGGATGTTCCGCTCAAGCGCTGCTTGGAGGAGCGGGATGTGATACGGGATACCCGGATTTTTGACGATCATGTCCGTCGTGTCGAGCAATTCGAGCGGATGGGAACCGAAGACGCCGTTGATGCCGAGCGCTTCGATTTTCATCCGTTCTTCCGTTGACGGTTCGCTCCCGGTATTGATGGTCACGTTCGCGCCGACATTTCTTAAGTAAGCGGCAGCGGCGATGCCGCTCCGTGCCGCGCCGAGTACGAGGACTCGTTTATCGTTCCACTGTTGTTGCATGTCTTCCACCATCCATTACATGAGTAGTAACGACAAGACTGCCGTGATCAAACTAATTCCACCGAACGTCAAGACGATGCGCCATTCTGACCAACCGACCATTTCGAAATGGTGATGGATCGGGCTCATCTTAAAGATTCGTTTGCCCGTCGTCTTGAACGAGAGCACTTGCAAGATGACGCTGAGCGTCTCGATGACAAAGATGATACCGACAAAGACGAGCAACAACTCGAGTTTGAGCATGAGGGCGAGACCTGCGACCGCACCGCCGAGGGCGAGCGACCCCGTGTCGCCCATGAAGATTTTTGCCGGATATTTATTGAAGACGAGGAAACCGAGCAAGGCGCCGACGGCACTGAAGGCGAACCAAGCAATTCCGGCTTCGTCTTGCCCGAGGGCATAGATGCCGAAGAAGGCGAACGTCGGGATAGCCGAGAACGAGACGAGACCGTCGAGACCGTCCGTCAAGTTGACCGCGTTCGAGAAACCGACAAGCCAGAAGATGACGATGGCCACATAGAACCAACCCGTTTCAAACGCGATCGAGGTGAACGGGATTTGAATCGTCGTGTCGAGCTCCCCACCGAGTGAGAGGAACCAGACGAACAGGACGGAGACGACGATTTGACCGATCAATTTCTGGAGCGATGTCAAACCGAGGTTACGTTTGTTGACGACTTTGATGTAGTCGTCAAGGAAGCCGATCACACCGAAGGCGAGTGTCACGAACAAGAGCGTCCCGAATCCGGCGACGGCTTCTCCGAAGACGACCGAGACGAGGAATCCGATGATGAGGGCGAGCAAGATGACGATGCCTCCCATCGTCGGAGTGCCTGATTTCTTTTGATGCCAACCCGGACCTTCGTCACGGATTTCTTGGCCAAACTTTAAGTTACGCAGTGCCGGGATGGCCCGCGGCATGACGACCAATACGGTCAATAATGAACTGATTAAGACGATTAAACTGATTAGCATGTTCGTACCTCACTACTCTCTTTATTGAACTAAGCGCTCAAGCGCCAGTCCTCGCGATGCTTTTAACAATATCACAGTCTGGGGGCATTGATAACTGCCGAGAAGCACTTTCGCTTCCTCGACGGTCGGCACCGTTGTCACGTTCACACGCGGATCGGTAATGCCGTTCGCAATCCATTTCGCCTTCTCTCCGATGAGCACGCAATCCGTGACCGGGGCCGTGATGACACGGCCGACACTTTCGTGTTGCGTGACTTCATCTGCGCCAAGTTCATACATGTCACCGAGGACGAGGACACGTCGCGTGAACCCTTCAAGTGTTTTCATCGTCTCGATGGCGGCGATCATCGAAGTCGGGCTGGCGTTATAGGCATCATTGATCAAGTGCGCATCACCGAACATCCGCTTCTCCATCCGCATCGATGTCAACTGGACCCGATCGAGTCCGCGTTGGATCGTATCGTGTCCCAATCCGAACTTGAGTCCGCAAGCGATCGCATAGGCGGCGTTGCGGATTTGATGGGCGCCGAGCACTTTCAATTCATATAACTCGTTGTTGTAACGGAAAATCGAAGCATCGAACGTCGCCTCCACGACCTCGAGCTTTCCGTCAGCCGTCGCCTCATAACCGACGCGGTACCCGCCAGCTTCACTCAGGAGCGGCTCGTCGGCATCGACGATCAAGACGCCATCCGGTTTCAGACCGGCTTTAATCTCGAGTTTCGCCTTGGCGATCCCCTCGCGCCCCCCGACTTGTTCTCCGTGCGACTCTCCGATATTCGTGACGAAAGCGATATCCGGTTTAGCGAGCTTCGACAACAATTCAATTTGACCGAATCCGTTCATCCCCATCTCAAGGACGGCGACTTCCGTATCGCGTGGCATCCGTAACACGGTGAGCGGCAAGCCGACATCCGAGTTGAAATTGCCTGCCGTCTTGTGTGTCTTGAACGTCTCGCCGAGCACAACGGCGATCATATCTTTCGTCGAGGTCTTTCCGTTCGATCCGGTGATGGCGACGACTTTTGGATCAATCTCTGCCAAGTAGCGGGCTGCCGCCTCTTGAAGCGCCTGAAGCGGCGATGCGACCGGAATGGCGACAATCCCTTCCGGCAACGGCCGGTCTTGCTCCCAAAACGTCACGATCGCACCTTGTTTGACGGCAGCCTCGATATAATCATGTCCATCGACACGCGCCCCGATGATTGGGACGAACAAGCCGTCGGCGTTATCGTCTCGCGAGTCGGTTGCGACGTGGCGCACCTCACGCGTATCATCTGTCTTCATGCCGAACCAAGATGCGAGTGTTTGTATCGTCAACTGTTCCATAACCATTTCCTCCTGTGACAAAGGAAAAGAGAGCCGAGGCCCTCTTCATCCCTTTGCGTTAGTTCGACGGTGACTGGAGCTTCACTTTTAACGTCGCCCCGGTCTTGACAGGCTTATCTTTCCCAATCGACTGGGACGTGACAAAGCCGGTACCGTCTATTTCTAAATTCAATTGGTAAAGCGTCGCCAACCGTTTCACATCACGGAGCGACCAGCCTTTCAAGACCGGCATCGTGAACGACTCATCCGTCTTCAACAGCAAGCGCTCGCCGACGACGTACGGTTGACCCTCGACCGGACTTTGCGCGATGACCGTTTCGCCACTGCCGAGTGACACCGGTGTGAATGCCGCCGCCTTGGCTGCCTTCACCGCCTCGTCACGTCCTTGCCCGACGAATGACTCCGTCGTCTTCGTCGACGCATCGATCGTCTTCGCCTGTTTGTCTGGCTCGACACTCCGGTAACGGAGCGCGACGTCCATCACGTCTTTGAACAGCGGTGCCATGATGCGTGGTCCCGTCGTCGACGAGTCGCTGTTCGGACGGTCGACGGCGATATACATGACGAGTTCTGGATCGTCCTCCGGCGCCATGCCGACGAACGAATGGATATATTGTCCACTCAAATACTTCCCGTTCTCCGCGATTTGCGCGGTCCCGGTTTTCCCGATGACGCGGTAGTTGTCAAGGGCGTACAATTGCCCCGTCCCGACGTCACTATTGACGACGCCGTCAAGTGCTTCCCGCGTCTGTTTTGCCGCTTCGGCCGTGATCGGTTGCCCGACGACTTTCGGATTCGTCGTCCGAATCGTCTCGCCCGTCTCACGGTTTACGACTTTTTTAATGACATGAGGTTGCTTCATCGTCCCATCGGTCGCGATGGCCGACGTCGCTTGCAAGATTTGCATTGGCGTGACGGCCGTCGATTGACCCCATGCTGTGATCAAGACGTTGAGCGGGCTCTCGAAATCGAACTGGCTGTTGACCTCGCCCGGTAAATCGACGCCCGTGCGTTGGTCGAACTTGAACGCTTTGAAATAATCCTCGTAGCGACTGAGTCCAAGCCGTTCGTTCGCCAATATCGAAAAGGCGACGTTCGACGAGTGCCAGACACCTTCTACCATAGGAATCGTACCCCATCCGGTAATGTTGTAATCATTGAATACGGTCTTGCCATACTTATATGAACCCGACTTGTACAGTTCGTTCGGGTTGTAGACACCTTCGTTGATGGCAGCGGCCAACGTGAAGATCTTCATCGTCGACCCCGGCTCGAAGCGGGACGATACCGAGAAGTTGCTGTATGAGCTGATTTCACGCGTGTTCGGATCGAATGACGGGCGGTCCGACAAGGCGATGATTTCGCCGGTCTTCGGGTCCATAATGATCGCCGTCGCGTTCTTCGGCTTGTACTCTTTATACAGTTCCTCCATCTTCGTATCGAGCAGCTGTTGAATGCGGTGATCGATCGTCAGTTGGACGTCCGCCCCATCTTCCGGGTCAACCTTCAATTGCTCGTCACTCGAGACGAGTTGACGGCCGGCCAAATCTTTCTCGAACCGATACAGCCCATACGACTCGCTCAAGACGTCATTGAGTGACTTTTCAATCCCGAGTTCTCCAACGAGTTCGATTCGCCCATTCTGGTCAATCTTTTGGGCGTATCCGACGACGCTTGATGCGAACACTTTGTTCGGATAATAGCGTTTCGGTTCTTCGACGAACGTGATCCCGGGAATCTTGAACGTTTCAATCTCTTCTTTTTGTTCGACCGTCAAATCACGACCCGGCACGCCGAACTCGATTTGCCCACGGTCTTTGTTTTGCTCGAGCCGTTTCAAGATGTCACCTTCCGTCATCGGAAGCACGGTCGCAAGTTGCTTCGCGGCCTCAGGAAACGCTTCGGGCATGAGCGTCTTGTTTTCTACCCGCTCGCCGCCGAGCTTCAACACGGCCACGACTCGATAGGACGGAATGTTGATGGCGATTGGTTGTCCGAACCGATCAAAAATCTCGCCCCGCTCCGCTTTTAACGTACTGACCGCTTTCCAGCGTTCTTCCTCGGCGAAGGCGAGCATGTTTTCCCCTTTGTACGTCTGGAAGACGGACAAATAAAGGAACCAACCGACAAAAAATAAAAAGAGTGGTGTGAAGCAAACAATCGCCACCCACGCCACTCTTTTTTTACTCTGTTGTAGAGAATTCATCAGTCAATCACCTTGACGTTGTTCTCATTGAATTGCATTCCGAGCTTTTCAGCAATCGCATAGATTCTCTCAGGTGAGCTTAGTTGGGCGATCTCATACTTCAATTCTTCATTCTCTTTCGCGATCGTGTTCGTCTCTTGTGTGATCAGAGCCGTGTCGCGCATGATGTTGTACGCTTCGTTATGTTTCGATACCGTGATGCCACCGAACAAGACAACTGAACAGATCATGGTCGGGTACAGGATGGATTCGAACAAAGTCAACGTACGTCGTTTTGGAGCTGGTATTGGTCGTTCTTGCGGAATCGGATTGCGATTCGGCGAAATTTGAGGCTGCAAAGCCTTGCGAGCAGCTTCTGGCATCAGGTATCCCTCCTACGTACAGTCTATTTTTGTTTTTCTGCGACCCGAAGCTTGGCTGAACGGGCCCGGCGGTTGTCTTCAAGTTCAACGTCCCCGGCCGTGATCGGCTTGCGCGTGATCAACTTCAACTCGGGTTCAAACTCTTTCGGGATGACCGGCAATCCTGGTGGTAACGGCGGATGCTGGCTTCTCTCTTTGAAGACTTGCTTACAAATCCGATCTTCTAACGAGTGGAACGTGATGACACAAATCCGTCCACCGATGGCGAGTAGATCGATCGCGTCTTGGACGGCGCGGTCGAACACGTTCAATTCATCGTTGACGGCGATGCGGATCGCCTGGAACGTTCGTTTCGCAGGGTGTCCGCCTTTTCGTCGTGCCGGCGCCGGAATCGCGTCTTTGATCAACTCGACGAGTTCAAACGTCGTCTCGATCGGCTTGACGGCACGGGCTTGCTCGATCTTGCGGGCGATCTGTTTCGAGAATTTCTCTTCCCCGTATGTAAAGAAGATGCGGGCAAGGTCCCCGAATGGCCATTCGTTGACGACATGGTAAGCCGATAGCTCACGCGAACGGTCCATGCGCATATCTAACGGCGCGTCGTAATTGTAGCTAAAGCCACGTTCGGCCTCATCGAGCTGCGGCGAAGACACGCCAAGGTCAAACAATACCCCATCGACCTGAGTGATTCCCCGTGCCAGCAGTTCATCTTTCAAATGGACGAAGTTGCTTTTAATGAACGTAACCCGGTCCTCATATGGAGCCAACCGCTCACTCGCGTGCTTGAGCGCGACGTCGTCTTGGTCAAAGGCGTACAGATGGCCTGTCGTCAAACGCTTGACAATCTCTTCGCTGTGACCGGCTCCTCCTAACGTACAATCGACATAAATCCCGTCTGGCTTAATATTCAATCCCTCAATGGACTCCATTTTTAAAACCGTTTCATGCTCAAACATACAAAAACCCTCTCAACCTACATTTTTCAACTATTTTATTACGTTTACTTTATCATAAAAATGTCAAGCGCCGCATAGGTTTTTAGCGAAAAGAGGAAACAAAAAGGTAACAAACAAAAAAGATTCCCTGATTGCTCAGGGAACCATCAAAAAAACATTGGTATTTATTTTACAGTTTAACGAGACATCGCTCCGATTCAGACTGTTCGTAGGCGTCAAATAGCCGTTTGAACACATCGAGGCCATGACGATTCAAGAGCGGTACCATCGACCAGATCCGTTCTTGCGGCGCATCCATCGGTAAGAGCCTTGTCGACAGATGAATCCGTCGACTGTTCAACCGATATTGGTCACGTTTCGCCTCGGCCCGCATCTCGTCAGCGAGCCGATCAAGTACGTGTCGCGCCTTGGCGTCAAATCGATGGCCCCGCTTTCCGGCTTCGCGACCGAGCGCTTCCGTGAGCGTTCGGTAGGCGTAAAGACTCTGGTCGAACGCCTCGTCATCGAACGTATGGTCCGGCAACGGGTTCGTCAAGTAATCGACGAGCGTCACGCCTTCTTGGGCAAGCTTCTTCTCATCGTTCGTCGAAACGAGGACGGCCCCGAGCCGTGGGATGAGGAGCGGCATGTTCCAACCAAAGAGATGGAACAGCGGGCGCAACTGAAGCCAGTAGGCGATTTCCCCCGGACCGGCGATATAAGCGAGCGTCGGGAACAAGAAGTCTTGCATGAGCGGACGTGACACGACGTTGTTCGAGAACCGCTCCGGGTGCTCCTCGACTTGTTGCAGCAACTCGGCCTCGGTGAATCGATGGCCTCGTTTCGTCGTGAACACCCCGTCTTGTTTCGTCAACAACTCGCGTGTGCCGTCGTGATAGAACAGATGGGCCGCGTCCCGGTTCAAGTCGACGTGTGGCATGCCATCCTCGAACGCCCCTCGTAGCGCCGTGTTCAGACGATCGTGTTCACGAATCAACCGCTTGAATGCGTCGCGCTCGAGCGCCCGGACTTCCGGTTGGTGCGGGTCGAACAGGATGAAGTCTTCTCCGACGAACCGGCGCATCATCCGCCCGAAAAATTCGGCGAACGAATGGCTCGCTTGGAGCACGGCGACGAGCTCATGATAAAGTGTCGTCGTGTATGGCGTCTCCGTCTCTGATAACAGCACACGCTGTAGCATTTGCACGAGCTCAATTTTCAGTCGATCGAATTCTAACTCCCCGATTGATGCCTTGCCGGCGAGCGGGACCGTCGATAGCGCCTCTTTACGCAATTGACGCGACAACGGTTGGCTCACGAACACGTGGTTGATTTCCGCATAGTCGTGATCCTCGGTCGCCATCCAAAAGATCGGGATGACCGGTTTGTTCAGTTTCGCTTCTGCCTGTTTGGCTTTTTTGATCACGGTCAACAGTTTATACACCGCGAACAACGGACCACCGAATACCCCGACTTGCTGTCCGGTCACCATCGTCAACGCCTCGCCTCGAGCCAACGCGTCGAGCTTTGATTCGAGCGCGGGAGACATCGGACCGTGGGCGGTTTGTTGGTCACGCAATATAGTTACAAGCGCGGGCAAATGCGTGAACGAACGTCCGGTCAGTTCGTCAGCCCTCGCCTCGAGTTCGTCCATCCCTTTATAGTCCAGCCATTTCGAATAGCCTGTCTCCACCTGCATCATCGGAGACGACGGGGCGTACATGGCATCTAGCGACTCTATCCTCACGTATAACGACTTCCTTTCAAACGATTAATACATCATCTCGCGTGCGATGCCGATCGTGAACAAGACGAAGTGGGCCGGGACGAGCAACAAAAACAATAGGCGCCACCCGTGCACGAACATCTTCGAATAGACGACATCCTCATGACGCACCCGCTGCCAAATAGCGTTGGCAGGGAAGATGGCGGCACAGACGGCTAGCAGCAGCCAGAACACATCGACCCCGACAATCGCCTCGAGCAAAATCCCACACGCGTAGAACCATAGGACCACGCCGGCATCACAGACGAGTTTGAACGTATTAACCGATTTCGGCATAATTTTTCTAAGTATCATATACACCATAAACCAAATGACGAGTGGAAATGAAACGATATACACTAGCACGATACGCTCGCTCCTAAAATTAATTTTTGTAGGACGGGAATGACGGTTAACGTGATGCCTCGCTCGTCGGCCCGTTTCAACAGCGGTGTCAAGATGGCGTCGACCTCGGTCTGGCGCCCTGCTTCGATGTCACGTAACATGGAAGAGCGGTTATGGGCCGTTTTTTCAATGATGGTCTCGATATATGTATAAGGCACGTGCCGGTCGAACAATGTGGACAATTCCGCATAGACGGCATCAGCGATGTCACGGCAAGGCGGCGAAGCGACCTCACCATTTTCGACACGACAGAGCGCTGTGATCGGATTGATGATCGCGTTCGCGAATAGCTTCTCGGTGACGACTTGCTCGATGTCTGCTTCCCAGACGACATCGAGTGGAGATGCGTTGAACGACATCTCTTCGAGCGAGCCGAGGCTGCCAATCCGGATGCGCCCGAGCCCGGTATGCTGGAGCCGGTCGCCATCGCGGCTCACGCCATGTTCGACCACGCCGAGATAAAACCCTCGTTTCCGTGCGTAGTCGAGATGGGCAATCCCGTTCGAACAGATGAAGACGGGCACGTCCCCTGACAATCGTTCCGTCGCCGCCTCGACCTGGTGTGCTTTCGTCGTCACAAAAAAAACGTCCTGCTCCGACTCGACGAGTGTCGTCACCGGACAAAGGCTTACATGAGCCGTCCCGTTCGTGACGCCGATTCGTTCGATCGTCACGGTCGTCGCCTCGTCGACACGGCCATAGAGCGTCACCGTGTAATCCGGTTCGAACAGCGAAGCCATCAGCATGCCGACGGCGCCGTTCCCGATAATCCCAATTCGTTTAATCGGCTTCATTGCCATCCCTCCACGTCTAGTCTGCACTCAAAAGTTTACCACAATCTGTTTCCACGACCCAAAAAGAAAAAAAGAAGCGATCTCCGAGGAGACCGCTTCTTTTCGCATTATTTGCTTGTTACTTCTTTACCGTTGTAGTGTCCGCAAGATTTGCATACACGGTGAGAAAGCTTCATTTCGCCACAGTTCGGGCACTCGTTCATACCAGGTACGTTGAGTTTGAAGTGAGTACGACGAAGACGTTTGCGAGTTTTCGACGTTCTACGGAATGGTACTGCCATCGTTGTCCACCTCCTTGAAAAGTTAGCCGTTCTCGTCCTCTTTTTTAGAGAACAAGTCGGCGAGGCCCGCGAGGCGCGGGTCAATTTTTGGTTGGTCGTCCGGCTGCTCGTCAATGACGGACCAGCCTTCTCCTTCAACCTGAGTTTTGTCTGTTTCGTTCCCGAAAACTTGCATCGGGACGTCTAACATGATGAGCTCTCTTACGATTGGTCGCAGATCAATCGTATTTCCTTCTGGCAAATTGACATCATCGAATTGCTCCGTATAACGCCCATTCTCCAAAAAGAAAGGCTCGAGCGATTCAATATCAAATTCATAGATGACATCGTCCAACGTACGCGCATCTGGCAACGTCAGGTCACCTTGAACCTTCAAATTGAATGTAACTTGATTAGATGTGAACGACGCATCCCCGTGCACATGCACCGGGCGAATCGAACGGATATCCGGATGGAGCTGAGTAAGCTCTGGTAGTTCGACCATCTCATCGATGGCAAAACTGTCACCCTGGTTTCGTAGCTTAAGTAGCTGTGCAATAGACCACTTCATCCGAATCACCTCAATTGCAACAATATGAATTATAGATAGGCCAACTTGTTTTGTCAATGTTTTTTCTTTACACTAAAATCAGTTGACGACGGCGCTTTGCCAAAGCGTACTTATCCATCTTACACCAATCCAATCGACAATGCAAAGGAGTAATTTTATGCGAAAAACGGCCATCATCGCTGAGTACAACCCGTTCCATAACGGGCATCTCCATCAAGCTAAACGAGCACGGATCGAAACGGGCGCCGATGCCGTCATCGCCGTCATGAGCGCCCAGTTCACCCAACGCGGGGAACCGGCGGCGTTCGACAAATGGAGCCGCGCGAAAGCGGCCGTCCAGACGGGCGCGATTGACCTCGTCGTGGAACTGCCGACCCGTTACGGGGTACAACGTGCCGACCGGTTCGCAAGCGCCGCCGTCGCCATCGCCGAACGCATGCAGTGCCAAACGCTGTCGTTCGGAAGCGAGAGCGGAGACATCACAGCCGTGAGACGGGCCGCGGCCGCAAACATCGAGGCGACGCCAGCTTATCAGACGGCACTAAAAGAAGCGCTTGACCAAGGACGATCCTCGGCCAAAGCGTCGAGCGAGGCGTTCGGTGCGCTCTATCCCGATTTCGACTTGACGCTCCCGAACAATATCCTCGCCTATCACTATGCGAAAGCGGCGACGACGATCGAGCTCCATACGATTCGTCGCCTCGGTGCGGGATACCATGACCCAAGCGTCTCAGACGTCATGTCGGCCACGGGGGTGCGCGGCCACTATTTGGAGACAGGTATGGTCCGGGCCGTCCCTGACGCCACGAGAGCCCTGTTTGCGGACGTGTCGGTGGCACACTGGTCACTCTATTGGCCCGTCTTGCAGTACAAGTTACGGACGACCCCGAAAGATGTGCTCGACCAACTTGTCGGCATCGACAGTTCGTTATCACCGCGTTTGATTCAAGCCGGTCTCGAGCCGACGTTCGAGCAGGCGCTCGCTCGACTGTTGACGAGACGCTACACTCGGACCGCCATTCAACGTGCTCTCGTCTCTGTGCTCGTCCATTGGCGCCGCGATGAGCTGCCAGAGCGTTTCGATGAGGTGCCTTACGTCCGCCCGCTCGCATTCAACGCGATTGGACGAACCGTGTTGAAAGGCATAAAAAAAGACGTACCGCTCATGAGCAAGTACCATCCTGACCTTGCGTTCGAAGCTCGAGTGACCGAGGCGTATCGCCTTCCTCTCGGAAATCGGTCACTCGTCGAACACGTACAAACCCCTCAATTCATTGACTCCAAATAATCGATGGCCTCCTCGACCGTCTTGACCGGAACGACTTTGATGTCACTGTCTAGGCGGTCGAGCGATTCCATCGCCTCATCGTAATTTGATCCGTCCGGCACGAAGAAAACCGACGCACCGGCCCGATCGGCGGCGACGATTTTTTGCCACGCCCCGCCGATTGGTCCCACGGTCCCGGTCTCATCGACCGTGCCGGTACCGGCGATCACAGCCCCACCTGTCAAATCACCCGGTGTCAACTGATCAAAGATTTCAAGCGTGAACATAAGACCGGCCGAAGGTCCTCCGACGTTCGTCAGTTCGAACGAGACTTCCGGGACTGTGCGCACGTCTTGAATCGGTAACGGTTCATAAATCCCGAGACCGACCCGGTCGCCGGTCCGGTCGAGCGGCTGGATAAGCGTATCGACCTCAAGCTCCCGTTCATCCCGTTCGAGCGTGACGGACACTTCATCGCCGGCTTCGAACGAAGCGACACGTTCGATGAAGTCGAGACGCGACGCGAACGACTGGCCGTCGATGGCGGTGATCACGTCACCCGGTTTCAAGACGTTCGCCGCGAGCGACCCGCTGATTGGGGCGGAGACATACATCCCTTCGAACGAAACCGTCACGTCGGCGTCCGCCAACTCATAGGCGTATTGAATCGCCGCCTGCTGGGACGATGCCATCAACAGTTCTTGTCTTCGCTCGTAGTCTGCCTCCCCTTCTCCCTCATACAAGTATCGACTGGCCGGGCTGGCATCGGTGAACGGTGTGAACCAACTGCCGACGAGCCAAAGCGGAGTCGCCCGACGTTGCGAGATGGTCACCATCTGTAGCTCGCCGGGTTCTTTGTCCCCGCCTTCGACCGTCATGAATTCTTCAATCGTCGTTGCTTCCCCCGGGTAGGTGATGTAATACGGGAGCGGCACAAACAAGAAAATCAAGACGGCCACGAGCAACCCGAAGCCGATTTTGAGCGACTTCATTGCCCCTGGCTCACTTTATACTTTTGACGCAAGGCGTGCTCGACTTGTTCAGGGACGAGTTCAGCGACGGACGCCCCGTATTTGGCGACTTCTTTCACGATTGACGAGCTTAGGAACGAATATTGGCTGTTTGTCATCATAAAGAGCGTCTCCACGTTCTCATTCAACTTTTTATTGATGGATGCGATTTGAAGTTCATATTCAAAATCAGAGACGGCCCGCAGCCCACGGACGATCGTTGCCGCCTCACGCTTCGCTGCATATTCGACGAGCAATCCCCCAAACGCGTCGGCGGTGACGTTCGGCAAATGCGTCGTCACTTCACGGATGAGCGACAGGCGCTCTTCTACATTAAACAGTGGTGCCTTGCTCGAATTTTCGAGCACGGCGACGATGACTTCGTCGAAGATGGCTGCCGCCCGCTCGATGATATCTAAATGGCCGTTCGTAATCGGGTCAAAGCTCCCCGGGCAAATCGCGATACGTTTTGACATGTTCTCACTCCTCGGTCGCCGCATACTCGTAGAAGCTGATCGTGATCACGTCCGAGTAGCGCTGCACCTTGATTTTTTCCAACTGCCCGACCTGATCCGGTAACGTCACATCGCTGCCATGTTCGCAGACGACGACCCCGTTGTCCGTCAATAGTCGGTTCGACTCAATGATGTGTAAAAACGGCACATGTTCTTCCGCATGATATGGCGGATCCATAAAAATCAATTTAAACGGCTGTCCTTTTAAGACGAGTTGGTCGAGGACCGACCGGGCGTCTTGTTGCAACACCGTCGCTTTTGACTCATAGTGTGTCGTCTTCAAATTGTCTGTGACCGTCTGGATCGCCTTTCGTTGCTTGTCGACGAACACGGCATGGTCACATCCCCGTGACAACGCCTCAATCCCTAACCCGCCGCTCCCGGCGTATAGGTCAAGCGCATCTCCCCCGGCGAAATAAGGGCCAATGATGTTGAATAATGATTCTTTCACTTTATCTGTCGTCGGTCGTGTCGCCGACCCCGGGACCGCCTTGAGTCGGGTCCCTTTTCGTTCTCCTGAAATCACTCGCATCTCCGTTCTCCTTCACCACAAAAGATGAAGGCGGTGCCGCCTTCATCTTTGTGTTATTTCTGCTTCGATTCGTACGTCTCCGCGACGAACGGCCGCTCACTGCGGACGACCGCTTCGACGAACGGCAACGCGCTCACTTGTTCGAGAATCGCCTCATGTCCATCGAGGTCGGTATACAAGAAGGCGTACTTCTCCCGCTTTGACACGTAATACAGGTTCGCATAGCGACGCAACGCCTTCACTTGCTTCAACGATTGGACGTAGACGACGAACCCGATTCGACCATTCAACTCAAACGTCTCAGATGGCACATCCACAGCTTCCGCCTCCACAACTTCCTCCGCCTGAACATCCGCCTTCATCGAAGAACGGGTTTCCGGTCGGGACTTTGATTTTTGGAGAAACCGAGAAGGCCAACAGCTCACTCACTTCCCCGAGCAGTTTATCTAAACTGCGTTCCGCTTTTTTAAATGCGGCCACTTCTGGCTGGACATCGAGACGCCGTTTGACGAGATGCATCTCTTTTTTAATGCGATCGTGGTCCGGGTGATGTTTCCCGAACCGCTGTACGTACTCGTAATCTTCTTTCATCCGCAAGAACTCACGTTCCACGAGGCGCGCTTCCTCCGATTGGGCTCGCGCTTGTTTCGTGGCGATATATGTTTGGAACGACTCGCTCGCTTCAATCAAATCGGCTAACGATTCCGTTTGATCGAGCAGGGCGATCGTCTGTTCAGTAATAATCATGGCTTTCACCCTTTCTGCCATGATTTTAACACATTTGATTCCCTCTGTAAGCAATCGGCTTTATAATTGAACGTGACTGTCAAGCGTCCAACCAGAAAGGAAGTGAACAGGTGCATCCGTGCACCTCGCTATGAAAAAAGTCTCATTTAACATGATTCGTTCGGCCGGCATCAAGACCGACTATGCGAAACCTGAATATTATTACGACCAGCTCGATAAAGTAAGAGCGGCCGACCTCGTCTTGTTCCCTGAATATTGGATGGTCAACTCGATCATCTACGGACTGAATAAACCGATTTTCCCGTCCCCGGCCACGTATCACCTCGGGCACGATAAGATTGAGATGACGCGCGCCTTCAAGGCGACGTTCCCGCACCGCATCCCGAAGACGCTCATCTACGGGAAAAACCCTTACACGATTGAGCGCGTCTTGGAAGAGTTCGAGTACCCGTTCGTCGCCAAGACGGCCAAGTCGTCGATGGGACAAGGCGTCTGGCTCATCAAGCATGAACAGGACTGGCTCGAATACGTCGACAAGCACGAGACGTTCTACGTCCAGCAATACATCCCGAATGACCGCGACCTGCGGATCATCGTCATCGGTGAAGAAGTCGTCGGTTCGTACTGGCGCGTCAGCGAAGCGTTCTTGAACAACGTCGCCCAAGGTGCCCACTTCTCGTATGACGACATCCCGGAAGACGTCGTCGCGGAAGTGCTCGACATCGCCAGGACGCTTCACATCAATCACGCTGCCTTCGACGTCATCGTCGCGGACGGTGAATTTTACATTTTAGAGTTCAACGTCTTCTTCGGGTCGGAAGGGCTCCTGCCGCTCGGTGTGAGGCTTACAGACAAGATTGCCCACTACCTCGACACCCAGGCTTGAGGCGTTCATCTTTTTTTCACAATTTGAACACACGTTATTCCAAGAACGTTTTCGAATATGATATGATGACATATGAGGTTTATTAGGGAAAAGGGGGATTATGATGAAATTTGAGCAGTTCCACATCGAGGGAAAAGAGATCCGCTTCGGTTTGCTCGAGACGATCATGGATCATCATCATTTCATCCGTGAAGGCGCTTGGGACTATGAGCGTGCAACGTATGACATGAAGTACGAGAAACAATCGACAGGCGAGACGTTCTACCTTCGCTTACCGGTATATGCGATTGAAGGACAAATCGAGGACCGTCATGCGGTCGTTAAAATGTTGACACCGATTCTCGGAAAACATTACTACCCGCACGGCGTCGAGTACGACGAAGAGTTCCCGGAAGAAATCGTCCGTGATTGCGAGCGTCGTCTTGCCGCACTCGCTGAGACACTCGAAGTAAAACCCCTTACATAAGCGAAGGGGTTTTTCTTTTGTGCGCTCAAAAAAATGGAGAACCCGGCTGGGGTTCTCCATTTTTTATACTCCGATGACGTTGAGCGTCACATCGACCTGTCCGAGCAACAAGTCGAACTGATCGCGCACATACCGATACAAGCGTTCAGCCTCGACGAGCGAGACGGGTGCGATGATTTGATAATCGTATTGCTCTTTCGACAGAGACACGACTTTCACTTCACGCAATCCGAATTCGATCGCACTGCAAGCGATCAAATCCTCGATCGCCCGTTCGGCAATCGTCACATCTCCGTAGGAATAATCATTTCCGATGACAGCCATCGTATCATTCATCTTCTTCACTCCTTTTCTGCCGCGAGTACTAACACGTCCTCCATAATGGTTTCGATGTCGACAGGTTTTTCTCCTGCCGTCGCCATTTGGGCGACCGCGCGCACGTCATGCTTGCGATCGATGATATACATCGTCGTCGCATGCGTGACGAGGCCACTGTTCGCTTTCGAATAGTAGAACTGAAGCTGACGCGTGATACGGTCGATGTCGGCTTTGTCTCCGGTCAACATCTTCCAGCCCGTCGGTTCGGCTTGGAACGCCGCCCCGTAGTTCTCTAAGACGGGGACCGTATCGACTTCCGGGTCGACCGTGATGGCGACGAGCTCAACGTCCGTCCCGTATAGATCGTTCGCTTTCAGCTCTTGCTCGAGCTTCATGAAGTCGCGCAACGTGAGCGGACAGATGTCCGGGCAGTTCGTGTAAAAGAACGTGACGATTTTAACTTTACCGTTGTCCGAATTGTACGACTGACCGTCGAGCGCGTTCGTCAACGTGAACGGGGTCGGCTCTTGGATGACGGGCAAGTCCTCTTCTTTAAAGAATAAGAAGTACGAGGCCACGCCGATTGCCACCAAAATGGCGACCGTCAAACCGACCGTCATATAGCTATTCCGTTTCATCCTCTTCCCCCTCTCTCGATTCACCCACCGATAATGGCACGGAAGACGTTCGTCGTCTCACCTGGGTCATAGGCGACGTAGAGGAGGACGTATACCGTCACCCCTGTGATCGCCGTGAAGAACCAGACGACCGAAGCTTTCGGTCCGATTTTCCGGTGTTTCTCGACTTTGTTTTTATAGCCAAGGTAAAGCGTGATCAAGCCGAGGACCCCGCCTGTCGTCGCGAGTAAGATATGGAAGATCATGAACGCCAAATAGTATGGCTTCACTGAATCAGGTCCGCCGAAAGCGGTATTGCCGACAAAAATCGTACGCGAGACGTAAAGAATGAAGAATGTTGTCGCGGCAATCGCGGCAGCCGTCATGACTTTTTTATGTTTGTCGACGTTGCGACGATCACGCGCGATAATCGTCCATCCGATTGCGACTAAAATAGCACTAATGACAATGAATGTCACACTGATCAAGGCAAGATAGTTCATCGTAGTTTCCCCTTTGACTTAGTTCATTTTTTCTCTTTTGGTTCTTGCGGTGTGAACGACATGCCTTCATCGAGCGCAAGCGATTTTGTCCGGCGCACCCAGCCGAAGAACGTCCAGCCGAAGAAGAAACCGTAGACAACTTCTTGACCGAGCTTCATCAATACCCCACCGAAGCGTTGGTCTTCAAGGGCGCTGTTCGTCGCGCCCATGAGCGCGTTCAAATCAAGGCCGGATACGTCCCCGTTCGGCATACAGTAGCCGAGCACGGTCGCAAACGTTTCTGCGTCTGTATAGGCGTCATACAAGATGCCTTGGCTGAAGATGATGAACGCACACGCCGGCGTCAACAACACGCCGTTGGCGATGATGTATACCATCCGCTTCAAATCAGACATGCCTTCCTCTTCTTCCGAGAGGAATGGTGCAATGACCGGATACCACATCGTCAAACTGAAGACGACGAGAGCGCCGTGGAAGATGCGGTGCACACCATAGTTCGTCAACACGTAGTCAAAAATGAATGGCATATGGTAGAACGTGAATAATGCATTGAACAAAACGAGTGCGATCAAAGGTTTTGTCATAAATTTGAGCGTCGGCCCAATCACCTTATAGCTAAATAATTTTTCAAACACCCAATATGGCATCCCGTACACGACGAGCGCCGGTGCGAGCACGTAGACGAGCACCATCTGTAACATATGCACCGAGAAGATGATATGCGCGAGCACATCGACCGGGCTACCGAAACCGATGTAATACAATAAAATAGCGGATAACATGCTGAACTTTTGTAGCAACGTGGTCGACTCGTACCCTCGCTTCGCCATGCTCTCTGTGACGACCGCATAGAGGACGTACAACCCTACCATCAACAATCCGAACCATGGACTCCAAAGCGTCGTCCAATCGAACTGTTTGAGTAGCTCTGATGTATTCCAGAGCATCCCTTCACCCCTTTTCTTTCTCTCCCAAACCGATGAAACCGTTCACTTCAAGATTACTATTCCTTTATTTTTGAAGTAAAGCAAAAAGGACTGAATCATCTATGTTTCCACAGATGTTCAATCCTTTGTCACATTTACCAAATGAGCAAGCGAAGGGCCGCGACCGTGATGATGGCGACAAAGATACCGAGCCACATCATTCCGACGATCCACGTGTTGCCACGGTTGTTCATATGCATGAAGATATAAAGTTGCAAGAACACTTGGATGATGGCGAGGATGATCAAGAAGCCACCTGCCGCCCACACCGGCATGAGTTCAGCGTATACGGCACCGAACGCGACGAATGTGAGCAAAATCATCATCGCGAAGCTAATCAACTGAAGTTGATACTCGCGTCTTGATTCGGCTTTTACTTCAAGCTCTAACTGTTTGTGCGTTTCGTTCATTGGTTGTTTTTCCATATTAGCTCACCATCCCTAAGAGGTAGACGATTGAGAAGATGAAAACCCATACGACGTCGATGAAGTGCCAGTACAGGCTCGACACGTAGAACTTCGGTGCGTTGTACACATCGATTGGACGGTTCCAGTTGCGAATCAACAGCGTCGTGATCCAAAGGAGACCGAACGTGACGTGAGCGCCGTGGAATCCGACGAGCGTATAGAACGCAGATCCGAACGCGCTCGATGTGAACGTGTGACCGATGTGGTAGTAGTGGATGAACTCATAAATCTCTGCTCCAAGGAATCCAGCCCCGAGGAGAAGCGTGACGACCAACCAAAACTTCATGCGGCCTGGATTGTTCGCTTTCATGTTCATCATGGCGAGAACACTTGTGAGCGAACTTGTGAGGAGGAGCATCGTCATTAAGAAGACGAGCCCCATCTCAAAGATATTGTACGAACGAAGTTCCTCTGGCGCACCAGAGTTCAGTAGACCGACGTACGTTCCGAATAGCGTGGCGAAGAGAACAGTCTCTCCACCGAGGAAGAACCAGAAGGCCACATATTTATTTTTCCCTTCCAGCGTGGCTTTCTCTGGATTGGCCGGAATACCGGTCACCGGGTGTTTTTCGACTGCATGTGCCATTTATTGGTCTCCTTTCTCACGAATCGCTTTCAAATCCGCTTCAATCTGTGATTTTGGAATATAGAAGCCATGGTCGTCGATCCATGAACGGAGGAACATCGACACGAATGTGATGAGTAATCCGATCACGATGAGTGACCAACCGACAACCGCGTTATCAATTTGGAAGATCGCTCCAAGTCCGGCGATGAAAAGACCGAGTGACATGAAGAATGGAATCAACGAGTTGTTCGGCATGTGGATGTCTGCTACTGGTTCAGCAACAGAGACCCGTTTGTTGCCCGCCATTTTCTCGAGCCAGAACGTATCGAGACCTTTGACGAGCGGTGTTTGTGCAAAGTTGTACTCTGGTGTCGGTACAGGAAGCGTCCACTCAAGTGTACGTCCATCTTCCCAGTGGTCTGGCTTGACGCGTTGCTTCGACAAGAATGCCTTGACAACAGCGACGAGCAAGATGATTGTCGATACACCCATGAAGAAGGCACCGATCGTCGACAGTAAGTTCATCGTCTCAAACCCTTGGTTAGGAAGGTATGTGAAGACGCGGCGTGGCATCCCGAACAATCCGAGGAAGTGTTGCGGGAAGAACGTCAAGTGGAACCCGATGAAGAACAACCAGAACTGCCAGTAGCCAAGCTTCTCAGAGAGCGCTTTGCCGAACATGAGCGGGAACCAGTAGTAAAGTCCTGCGAATAGACCATAGACAACCCCACCTACGATAACGTAGTGGAAGTGAGCGACAACAAAGTAACTATCGTGATATTGATAGTCGGCCGGTGCGACCGAAAGCATGACCCCTGTCATCCCCCCGACGAGGAACGATGGAATGAATGCGACCGAGTAGAGCATCGCGACGTTGAACTTGATTTGTCCGCCCCATAGCGTGAACAACCAGTTGAAGATCTTGACCCCTGTCGGAACGGCGATGGCCATTGTGGCGACAGCGAAGATCGAGTTGGCGACCGGTCCGAGACCGACCGTGAACATATGGTGGACCCAAACCATGAATCCGAGGAAACCGATGAGCATCGTTGCGAAGACCATCGTTGTGTAACCGAACAGACGTTTACGAGCGAATGTCGGAATGATTTCCGAGAAAATACCGAACGCAGGGAGTATCAAGATGTATACTTCCGGGTGTCCGAAGATCCAGAAAAGGTGTTCCCAGATGACGACGTTACCGCCGGCTGCCGGATCAAAGTAGACGGCACCGAACAAGCGCTCGAACATCAACATGAACAAGCCGACTGTGAGCGGCGGGAACGCGAAGAGGATCAACGCCGAAGCGACGAACGTCGTCCACGTGAAGAGCGGCATCCGCATGAGTTTCATACCTGGTGCACGCATGTTCAGAATCGTGACGAGGAAGTTAATCCCGGCCATGAGTGAACCGAAACCTGAGATTTGAAGACCGAGGGCATAGAAGTCGACCCCTGACGCTTCAGGTTGTGTCGAGAGCGGCGCGTACGCCGTCCACCCTGCGTTCGGTGCAGCGCCGAAGAACCAGCTAAGGTTCAGCATGACACCACCGAAGAAGAACAACCAGAAACCAAGTGAGTTAATGAACGGGAACGCGACGTCGCGTGCCCCGATTTGTAGCGGTACGACGGCGTTCATAAATCCGAATAGCATCGGCATGGCCGCTAGGAAGATCATCGTCGTCCCGTGCATCGTGATCAATTGGTTGAACGTTTCGCCGCTGACGAAGTCGTTCATCGGACGAACGAGTTGCCAACGAATAAGTAAAGCTTCAATTCCACCGAGAAGGAGGAAGAAGATTCCTGAGAACAAATACAAAATACCGATTTTTTTGTGGTCAACCGTCGTAACCCAATCCATGATGCCATTGTATTTACGCGGTTGCTGCATAGCAGTGGTCTGTGCCACGTGAAATCCCCCTTTTCCCGTTAGTCAATCTTCTGATCGTACAAGAAGTCAACGAGTGCATCTAACTCTTCATCACTGATTTGGCCTTCACCGAAGCCAGGCATGAGCGCGCCTTGTTTCAATTCTTGTGGGTCGCGAATCCATTCTTTCAACTTCTCTTCGTTGTTTTCGAGGTAGCCCGCCAACCATTCGCGATCACCAAAGTTCGTCAAGCTCGGCGCGACTTTCCCGCCACCGTGACAGCTTAAGCAGCTCTCGACGTACACGGCTTCGCCTGTCGTCAAGTTTTGGTTATCTGCAACGAGGTTTTCTGTGTTTGCGTCCTGCTGTGCTTTCATGTCTTCGAGCCATTGGTCGTACTCTTCTTGCTCGAGTGCGATGACTTTGAAGTCCATGAGTGCGTGTGAAGGTCCGCAAAGCTCGGCACATTTCCCGTAGAACGTACCTGGTTCATTTGCATGCAACCACATTTCGTTATCAAGGCCTGGGTTCGTATCCGTCTTACCTGACAAGGCCGGTACCCAGAACGAGTGAATGACGTCTTTCGATGTCAAGTTGATGCCGACACGCTTACCGACTGGGATGACGAGTTCTTGACCCGTGACCACGCCTGCGTTCGGATATTCAAATTCCCACCAGTAAAGGTTGGCCGTGACATTGATTTCTTCTTCTTTTTTCGCTTCTTTCGCTTTCGCGAGCTCGACTGTCGTCGTGATCGTCGGAACAGCGAGAATGATCAATAAAATGATTGGAACGACTGTCCAAATCATCTCAAGCGTGCTGCTTCCTTCGACTTGCTTCGGAATCGATTCATCTTTCCGACGGAATTTCATGAGCACGTACACGTAAATAATCGTTACGATGACAAGTACAAAGAGCATGATTGCCAAACTGATGAGAATGATGCGAAGCTGAATCTCAGCTCCCTCTCCCATCGGCTTCAATGCAGACAATCCCTCTACGCCGCACCCTGATAACAGTAGTGCGAACATCATCATCGGGACGATGCCAAACAGAAGCTTCTTAAATGATTTCACAACAATCCCCACTTTCTCCCAAAATGATGTGCAATGGTTTCTATATAGTGAGTGCGACTATCAAAGTGCCGTCAATACCAGCGTGACAATCCACACGACTAAATAAATCAATGAATAAAAGAACATTTTGTTTGCCCACTTGATCTCATCTTCGGCCTTGAAACCTTTCAAGCCGAGATATAACCAGTAGCCCCCAAGACCGGCCGCGACGATCACGTAGATCAAACCGTAATGCAAGAACAAGAGCGACGCGGGAATGAGTGTCGCGATCCACCAAATGATTTGGCGCTTGGTGATCGCGAAGCCGTTGACGACCGGTAGCATCGGAATGCCGGCCGCTCGATACTCCTCGACACGCCGCATGGCGAGCGCGAGGAAGTGTGGCGGTTGCCACAAGAACATGACGAGGAACATGAGCCACGCATCGATATGAAGCGCGGGATCGATGGCTGCCCAACCGATGAGCGGTGGTACCGCTCCGGAGATGCTGCCGACGACCGTGTTCAACGTGTGCGTTCGTTTAAGCCACATCGTATAAATGACGACATAAAAAAATGCCCCGATTAAACCGAAGACTGCTGCCACATACGACACGATCAATAAGAGCAATGTCCCGATCGCGAGTTGCGTTAATCCAAGGAGCAAAATCCGTTCTCCCGAAATTTTCCCGGTGACACTTGGTCGGTTGTCTGTACGTCCCATCAAGTAATCGATATCACGGTCCACGAAGTTGTTTAGGTAACAACTCCCGGAGATGACGAGCGCGCTTCCTAACATCGTTAATAAGAGTTGTGGCCAAACTTCAAACAAATAAAGTACTGGCGTATCACTCTGATATGTTGCTGCTACAAAGAAACCGGCGAACACCAACAATAGATTGGCGCGGACGATTCCCATTTTTGCAAGAGCAACATAGTCGCGGAACGAGGCGGATTCTGTATATTCTACTTCTGCCATTGTCCCTGGGTTGACTTTTGTCATACTGACCCCCCTACTAATCACGAAATCCTCGTATTCTTTTCACAGAAAAAACACAATATGAACAAAGTTCACCTAACTCATAACAAAGATACCATATTTTCAAAAAGAATACGTCGTTTATGCTTGTAAAATAGCTAGTTTTTTGTGACAGACGTGTGATAATTGTCACAGTAAAAACGCTACGCTAATACTAGAATAACGATTTTGATAGCGATTGCAAGCTTTTCCGTTTCGTTTTTACGACGTAAAGCCGTATAATAAGTATGGCGAAAAAAATATAAACTGACAAGGCACAATTCTAGTGATTTTTCTCAAAAGCAGGTGGAAACGAATGCATAAAAAACTCGCACTATTTTCAGCACTCGTCACGCTCGGGATGATGCTCGTTCTCATCATGGGTGGAACCGTGACGAAGACGGACTCCGGCGACGGGTGCGGTACAGACTGGCCGCTCTGCCACGGGAAACTGATTCCGACCAATCCGAGCGTCGAGACGATGATCGAGTACAGTCACCGTGTCGTCTCCGGCATCGAAGGACTGCTCATCATCGCATTGACGGTTTGGACGTTCGCGGTCGTCAAGAACCGCTATGACGTCAAAGTGTTCGCGTTCCTCGCGTTCATCTTTATGCTCATCCAGTCCATCATCGGCGCCGGTGCCGTCATCTGGCAACAGTCGGACGCGATTCTCGCGCTCCACTTCGGCATCTCGCTCGTCTCGTTCGCGTCGCTTCTCATTTTGACGATTCTCTTGTTCGAAGGAGAACGCGTGCATCGGGCCGTCTCCGAACGATTGAAGATTCACCTTTACGGCTTGACGATCTATACGATGGTCGTCGTCTACACGGGTGCTTATGTCCGTCACCTCGGCGCGACGTATGCGTGTGTGGGCTGGCCGGTATGTAGCCAAGACGTCTGGACGTTCGAGTCGTACGTCCAAATGGGGCACCGCATCATGGCGGGACTGCTCGTCTTCTATACGCTGTACGTGTTGTACTTGGCGCGACGGGAGACGAATCGACTCGTCGAGACCGGGATGTGGGCATCCTTGTTCTTCATCTTGCTCCAAGTCGGCACGGGGGCGTGGATTGTCCTTGGGGGACATGCCACATACGTGCCGCTCCTCCACGCGTTCTTGATTACCTGCTATTTCGGGATTGTCTCGTACTTGGCATATCATGCGTATCGGAGTCAGAAGCAGACGACCGCGTCCGCTCGACAAAAATCAGTTTAATCGAACACACGAAAAGGAGCGACGTTCATCGCTCCTTTTTTCTATGCCTATTTACTGTGCATCCTTGAACCGTTCGAGCGCTCGGGCCCGCGCTTCCTTATGGTCGACGACTGGGTCGACGTATCCGTCCCGCTCGCTGAGATCGGGAAAGTGAATCGACTTTTTGTCGAGGTCGGCGAGTTCAGGCACATACTTCCGAATGAACGTCCCTTCGGTATCAAACTTCTCGGATTGCGTCGTCGGATTGAAGATGCGGAAGTACGGAACCGCATCCGTCCCGACCGAGGCGGCCCATTGCCAGCCGCCAATATTCGAGGCTGCCTCATAATCGATCAGTTTCTGTTCGAAATAGCGTTCCCCTTTTCGCCAGTCGATCAGTAAATGTTTCGATAAGAACGAGGCGACGATCATCCGGAGCCGGTTGTGCATCCAACCTGTCTCGTTCAGTTGCCGCATCGCCGCGTCGACGATCGGGTAACCCGTCTTCCCCTCACACCACGCCTGGAAGTTCTCGTCATCGTCTTCCCAGTCGAGATGCTTATACTTGTCGTTGAACGGACGGTCTTTCAGTCCCGGGAATTGAACCATGATCATATAATAAAATTCGCGCCATAACAGCTCATCGTAATACGTGTCGCGTCCGCTCGATTTCGGCGCCGACAGCACTGCTTCCGCCACGGTGCGGATCGACAACACCCCGGTCCGTAGATATGGAGAGAGCCGGCTCGTGCCGGCGATCGCCGGGATATCGCGGTCCTCATCATAGGCGTCGATCCGGTTGGCGACAAAGTCATGCAAACGTCGTTTCGCGGCCGCTTCTCCGAGCGCTTTCCACGAACGCTCGCACCGGTCGAACTGACGCCGCAATTCAGCAGGCACGACATGTTCGGTCGCGACGAGTTGCTTCAGCGCTGTCACATCGACATCATACGGTGCGGGCGGCGTTTCGGCGTAGGCCGCCTTTTTGAACGGCGTATACACTTTGTACGGGTCCCCGTCTTTTTTCGTGAACGCGTTCGGGGCAAACAAATGCCGATCGAGCAGACGGATGACTTTGACGTCTTGCCCGAGCGCCTCGATGACGGCATCGTCGCGCTGCTTGAACGGTTCAACATACTCGGCGTTAAAGTATAGCGTGTCAAACTGACCGAGCGCTTCGACGAACACTTCGGCCGTGTCGGCGACGATGACACGCAGGCCGAGGCCGTTCTCCTTGAGCTCACCCATAAATTGTCGCATCGTCGCGAAAAAGTAATCGTGCCGCGTCTCGAACGGCTCGCAATAGTTCGGATTGAGCCAAAAGACGAACTCCAATTCATCGCCTGAAGCAGCGTCTTTCAATACCCGGTGTAACATATGATTATCAGTCAATCGAAAATCCGATCGAAACCAACAGACTCGTCTCATCTCTCCCACTCCTATCTAAAAAAGAAGCATAGCCGCGCTATGCTTCTTTCCATTATACAAACTCAATCAATAAGTCGTCACTTTGGATTGTGTCGCCTTCTTTAATATGGACCGCTTTGACTTCACCGTCTTGAGCGGCTTGGACCGTCGTCTCCATCTTCATCGCTTCCGTGACGAGGAGCTGTTCCCCGCGATGGACACGGCTACCAGGTTCGACGAGCACTTTCAACACCGATCCCGGCATCGAAGCACCGACTTGTTTCGGGTTCGTCCGATCAACTTTCGGTCGGCTCGTCGTCGCCGACTTCACGTTCACGTCTTTGATTTCGATTTCACGCGGTACCCCGTTCATCTCATACGAGACAAGACGGATACCGTCCTCGTTCGCCGCACTGATTTGAACGAGTTTGATGATGAGCGTCTTCCCGGTCTCGATCTCGACTTGAATCGTCTCTCCGACGTTCAAGCCGTAGAAGAACGTTAACGTGTCGAGGACGGATACATCGCCATACGTCGTCGAATGGGTGACGTAATCCTCGAACACTTTCGGATACAACGCGTTCGAGAGCAGTTCGAAGTCCGTCACCGGGCGCTCGAGCTTCTCGAACAACTTCGTCTGCGCCGCCTTGAAATCATACGGCTCGATCAGTTTACCCGGACGTACATCGAGCGGTTTTTCGCCTTTCAAGATGGCTTGTTGCACGTCTGTCGGGAATCCGCCTGGAGGCGTTCCGAGCTCACCGCGCATCATTTCGACGACCGAGTCTGGGAAGTCGAGTTGGTGACCCCGCTCGACCACATCTTGTTCGTTCAAGTTATGTTGGACCATGAACAGTGCCATGTCCCCGACAACTTTTGACGACGGCGTCACTTTGACGATATCGCCGAACAACATGTTGACGCGGGCGTACATCGCCTTCACTTCGCTCCAACGGTCGCCTAACCCGACCGCTTTCGCTTGTTGTTGCAAGTTTGAATACTGACCGCCCGGCATCTCATGCTCATAAACCGATGGGTTCGAAGCACGCATGTCGCTTTCGAACGGCTCATAGTTATGACGCACGTCTTGCCAGTAGTCGCTGATGACCTCGTAATGCTTCGCATCGATTTTCGGTTGACGCTCGTGATGGTCGAGCGCATAAATCAAGCTGCCGCCTGAAGGTTGTGACGTCATGCCTGACATCGAGCTCGCAGCCACGTCGACGATGTCGACGCCCGCATCCGTCGCCCGGGCATACGTGAAGATTCCGTTGCCGGAAGCGTCATGCGTGTGCAAGTGGATCGGCAAATCGACGGCATCTTTCAAGGCTGAGACGAGCGCGTATGCCGACTCTGGCTTGAGCAGACCGGCCATGTCCTTGATGGCAAGGATGTGGGCCCCGCTCGCTTCGAGTTTCTTCGCCAAATCGACATAGTATGGCAAGTGGTACTTCGGACGGTTGCCATCGTACAGGTCGCCCGTATAACAAACGGCCGCTTCCGCGACTTTTCCTGTCGGTAACGTCGCGTCGATCGCAAGTTGAATCGACTCGAGGTTGTTCAAGCTGTCGAAGATCCGGAACACGTCGACACCCGCATAGGCCGCCTCATGGACGAACTGTTCGATGACGTTGTCGGCATAGTTTTTATACCCGACCGCGTTGGCGCCGCGAAGCAACATTTGAATCAAGACGTTTGGCATCTTCTCACGAAGACGCATGAGGCGTACCCATGGGTCTTCCGAGAGGAAACGATAGGCGACGTCGAACGTGGCCCCGCCCCATGCCTCGACCGAGAATAGCTCTGGCATGAGTTTACTCGTCGGTTCGGCGATATTGACGATGTCTTGTGTCCGCATCCGCGTCGCAAGAAGCGACTGGTGCGCGTCTCGCATCGTCGTATCCGTCAACAACAGTTCAGGTTGACGTTTGATCCAATCGGCAAGGCCGTCCGGACCGAGCTCCGTCAAAATCTGTTTCGTACCTGGTTTGGCTTCAGTCGGAAGGTCTTGCGGAATCCGGACCGAGCGGCTAATCGGCTTATCTTTCAATCCGACACCCGGGAATCCATTCACGGTGACGTCACCGATATAGTTGAGCAACTTCGTTCCACGGTCTTTCCGTTTCGGGAAGACGAACAATTCTGGCGTCTCGTCGATGAACGACGTGTTGTAGTCACCGCTGATGAAGTTCTGGTGCTTCATCACGTTAATCAAGAACGGAATGTTCGTCTTGATGCCGCGAATCCGGAACTCGTTCAAGTTACGGACCATTTTCGAAGCCGCCTGTTCGAACGTCATGCCGTGTGTCGACAGCTTCACGAGAAGCGAGTCATAATACGGTGAAATCTCGGCCCCGACGTAAGCGTTCCCGCCGTCGAGTCGGACCCCGAAGCCGCCCGGAGAGCGGTACGCCATAATTTTGCCCGTGTCCGGCATAAAGTTGTTGCCCGGGTCTTCTGACGTGACACGTGACTGGATCGCGTAACCGAGCAATTTGATGTCTTCTTGTTTCGGCATATGGATGACGTCGCCGTGAAGCGACTCGCCTTGCGCGATCATGAGCTGGGTCTGCACGATATCGAAGCCGGTCACCATCTCTGTGATCGTGTGCTCGACTTGGATACGCGGGTTGACCTCGATGAAGTAGAACGACTCGTCTTCCGTGACGAGGAACTCGACCGTCCCGGCGTTGATGTAGCCGACGTGGCGCATGAGCTTAACCGCCGCGTCACAAATCGCTTGGCGCGATTCCTCAGACAACGTCACACACGGTGCGACCTCGACGACTTTTTGGTGTCGGCGTTGGACCGAACAGTCACGTTCGAACAAGTGGATGATGTTGCCGTGGTCGTCCCCGAGGATTTGGACCTCGATGTGTTTCGGACGCTCCACTAATTTTTCTATGTACACTTCGTCTGAACCGAACGCTTGCTTCGCCTCTGACTTGGCACGTTCAATCAAATCTTTCATCTCGGCTTCCGTGCGGATGACACGCATCCCGCGGCCGCCACCGCCCATCGCCGCTTTGACCATGAGTGGGAATCCATGCTCGTTCGCAAACTCGAGCGCGTCTTCGTATGATGTGAGCGGTCCGTTCGAACCTGGAATGACCGGGAGACCGGCCGCGATTGCGCTTTGACGGGCCCGAACTTTATCCCCGAACGCATGAAGATGCGATTCATTCGGACCGACGAAGATGATACCTTCTTCGCGGCAACGACGTGCGAGCTCGATGTTCTCAGATAAGAAACCGTATCCTGGGTGAATCGCGTCAGCCCCCGACTGTTTCGCGATTCGAATCACGTCCTCGATATCGAGATAGGCGTCGATCGGCTTTTTATCGAGACCGATCAAATATGCCTCGTCCGCTTTAAAGCGGTGTAACGAGCCGCTGTCTTCTTGTGAATAGACGGCGACTGTGCGCATTCCTAGTTCAGTGGCTGCCCTAAATACACGAATGGCGATCTCTCCACGGTTGGCTACAAGTAATTTGCTAATTGGTTTCAACATAAATCCCCCCATTTAAGTAGTTCGAACCTTCTTACCTGACAACATGTAACGATGAACCTTGCACATTTTCGGCTGATTTCTCACGAATCTCAGCCCGTCTTGTCGCTTCCCGGTGCCGGTTTCGCATCGAGATGCTGCTGAGCACTCCGAGAATGCCCATCGTCATGATGAGTGACGTCCCGCCGTAACTGACGAGCGGAAGCGTGACCCCCGTCCCCGGGAACCAGCCCGACATCGCCCCGATATTGATCCCGGTTTGGACCATGATTTGGGCAGCGATGCCGAATGAGACGAACATCGCGAAGTGACTATCGCTATGGTTGGCGATATTGACGGCGCGGAACGCGATGAAAAAGAGCAGGACGAGGACGACGACGACACCGACAAAACCGAGCTCTTCCGCGATGATGGACATGATGTAGTCCGTCTCCGGTTCGGGCAGATACCCATACTTCTGATAACTGTTGCCGAGGCCGACACCGGTCAACCCTCCGTGCACGATCGAGATGATCGACATGAGCAATTGATGGCCATAGCCTTCCGGATCCATGAACGGATTGAAGACGACCTCGATCCGACTGCGCTGGTTTTCCGAAAAAATTGTCGTGAACATCAAATAGACGGCCCCAATCCCAGCGATCACCGATGGGATAATGATTCGGAGCGGCGCCCCAACGGCGAGCCACATGAGGAACATGATGGCGCCAAGGACGAACAGCCCCCCCATATCCGGTTGCCCGTTGATGGCGATCGCATACGGGAGAAAGAAATAGATGACGGGAATCACGAAGAAGGCACCGGCTTGGGCCCGTAATCCTTTTTTCGTGATCGCGGCTCGGCCGAGGCGTCCCGGCAACCCTTTCAGTTCATTGTTCCACAGTTGGTGATAATAGTTCGCGAGCAATAAAATCAACACGAACTTGGCGATCTCGACCGGTTGCACCGTGAATCCGCCGATGATGAGCCACGCCCGTGCCCCGTTGAGTGGTGGCATCGCCCAAGTGACGAACAAGAGGACGACCGACACGAGGTAGAGGCCGTACAAAATATTTGGTTTTCTAAAGTTCTCATAGCGGAACATCGTCGCAATCAAGTAGACGACAATCCCGAGTCCGGCGTAGAAGAGTTGCCGATAGAACAAACCGCTGTTCGCGTAATCCCCGCGATTCCATACGCTCGCACTGTAAATCATGATCGAGCTGATTCCGACAAGCATGAGCACCGCAATGAACAGTGAGAAATCAAAGTAACGAAACCGAGTTTTCATGTTTTCACTTCCTTATGTACAACAATCCCTGACCCATTATAAAAAAATACTCAAACAGCGCCGCTTGCACAGTTTGAGTATAAGGTTCATAAATCTGAAGCTTCCGCGAGGGCGGACAGCTTTTGTTCCAATGAATCGAGCAGTCCTTTACCTTCAATGTCTGAAATGAGTCCAAGACGGACCGCAAAATCAATTTGGCGTGATAGACCGAACATATGTGTATCAAGCACCTCTTCATAAAGCGGGCACTTCGGCATTTTTAGGTTTTCTAACTGCACTTCAATCAAACAACGGATTTTTTCAGCGTCTGCCTCTAATAGTTGAAGCGCTTGCTCCCGTTGGACTGCAGCCAAATTTGTCGCCACTACGACCCCTCCTCCGTACAATGACAGACTGTTTGTCATAACTCAACTGTACATTATATTTCATCATAATTCAATGAACAGTCTGGATTCACTATGAGTTTCTCGCAGTTTCCCTTTTTCCCCGGAAGAGCTGTATAATGTACAGTGTATCGTGAATAAAGGGGGCGTATCAATGATTTTTCCACTAGACGGAGCGGTTCGTCACGCGTTGACGATCGACCCGACCGTATGGATTTTCGACGACCGCAAGCGGAACATCGAGGAACTCGACCGCGCGGTTGAGAATGATAATGAAGCGTATTATGCCAAGATAGGGAAGGCATGGGACGACGGCTTGACACAAGGGACACGTGTCGACCACAATAAACCGATGACTCGGGCCGATAAAGACGCGGCGCTTCGCGACTCGTTCGCGATGCCGTTCGCTCCGTTCCTGCAAAACGCTGAACCAATCGCTACGGCGACACACGTCAGCTTTTATGGGGAATCGGTGCTCACGCTACCAATCGATGAGGCGCGCACCGTCTATCTCCAGTTCTCGAAGGACGGGAAAGTGCTCACGGACGGCCCGGTATACGTCTTGTATCATCAGCAAGTTTTGCGCGGCGTCCACCATATCGCAGTGCGAACAGAAGCTTGATCGAGAAGGCCATAGCGCCTTCTCATTTTTTTGGACTTTTTACTTCACAAAGTGTAACATATAGGTTATGGAAAAACTTCATGTTTGAAAGGTCGTGACGCTTACGTATCCTTTATGGAAGAAAAACTTAATCATCGTTTGGATCGGTAGCTTTTTGACGGCGGCCTCGATGAGCCTCGTCTTACCGTTCCTCCCCTTATTTATCGAAGAGCTCGGGGTCACGAATCCCGATCACGTCGTCACCTGGTCAGCCGTCGCTTTCGGGGCCACGTTCCTCGTGGCCGCCATCGTCTCCCCGCTCTGGGGAAGGCTCGCCGACCAAAAAGGCCGCAAGCTGATGCTCATTCGGGCAAGTCTCGGCATGGCCGTCGTGATGACGCTCATCAGTTTCGTCCAAGACGTGTATCAACTCGTCGGCCTTCGGCTCCTCATGGGTGCCGTCTCCGGGTTCATCTCGGCGGGGATCACCCTCGTCGCTTCACAAACGCCAAAAGAGAAAAGTGGCTGGGCGCTCGGTACCTTGTCGACCGGTGGCATCACCGGCGGACTCCTCGGTCCATTGATCGGAGGACTCCTCGCCGACTGGATTGGGCTTCGACCCGTTTTTCTCTTGACCGGCAGTGCCCTATTTATCACGTTCATCATCACACTCGTGTTCGTCAAAGAGGACTTCGTCCCAGTGGCGCGCGAACGGCTAGATTCGACCAAATCGATCATCGCCTCGCTCCGCCATCCACAACTGATCTTAAGTCTCTTTTTAACGACGTTTTTAATCACCTTCTCGACGCAATCGGTCGGTCCGTTACTGACACTGTATGTCCGGGAATTGAACCCGTATACGACATCGCTCGCCTTTATCGCCGGCATCGTCGCCTCGGCACCGGGTGTGGCCGCGCTCATTTCCGCACAGCGGCTCGGGCGGCTATCGGACCGGTACGGGGCCGAACGTATCTTGTTTTGGGCGCTCATCGTCTATAGTGCCTTCTTGATTCCACAGGCGTTCGTGACGTCGACGACGCAACTCGTCGTGTTGCGATTCGGCCTCGGTTTCGCCACCGCGGCGCTCATGCCGTCCGTGCAGTCGCTTTTGCGACAACACACGCCGAGCCGAGCGGCCGGGCGCATCTTCTCTTATAATCAGTCGGCCCAGTTCATGGGTAACCTGCTCGGACCGTTGTTCGGGTCTCAAGTCGTCGCGCATTTCGGCTTCTCCGCCCTCTTCATCGTGACCGGTTTGATTATGTTGACGAACGCCTTGCTCGAAAAATCGAACGTGCAAGTGGCACTTCATCCGAATACGAAATAAACGCCGAGCAGCCGCTCGGCGTTTTTCGTTATAGTAAATCGGCTGCCAACCGGGCGAGCGACGAGCGCTCCCCTTTGATGAGTTGGACGTGGCCGAATACGTTTTGCCCTTTGAACCGTTCGACGGCGTACGTGAGACCGTTCGAATATTCATCCAAATATGGGTGATCGATTTGATACGGATCGCCGACGAGGACGATTTTCGAATTCTCCCCGACGCGGGTCAGGATCGTCTTGATCTCGTGTTTCGTCAAGTTCTGGGCCTCATCGATGATGATGAACTGGTCCGGCATGCTGCGGCCACGGATATACGTGAGCGCCTCGAGCTGAATCGATTTGATGCCGGCCAAGATGTTCCCGAGCTCGTCTTTCGAATTGGCATTAAACAAAAACTCTAAGTTATCGTAAATCGGTTGCATCCAAGGCCGCAGCTTTTCTTCCATCTCCCCCGGCAAGTAGCCGATATCGTTCCCCATTGGGACGACCGGACGGGCGACGACGAGCTTATTGAAACGACGCTCGTCTTCAACGAGCGACAACCCGGCCGCGAGCGCGAGAAGTGTCTTCCCGGTTCCGGCTTTCCCGAGCAACGTCACGAACGGGATATCGTCACGAAGCAACAAGTCGAGTGCCATCCGCTGTTGGACGTTGCGCGGATGGATGCCCCAGACGTGTTCGACGTCTAGGGAGAGCGGACGAAGGATCGGTTGCAGCGAATCGACGACCGCGACTGCGCTCGCTTTCGAGACGTTGCTTTTTAAAACGACGAATGAATTCGGGTACAGTTGATTTTTCGTCAACGCAGACAGCGGCAGCTGCCGGACTTTGTAAAATTCATCGATGACGGCTTGATCGACCTCGATCTCCCGGTAGCCGGCATATAGGTTCGTCGTATCGACGATATGGTCGGTCAAATAGTCTTCGGCTTCAATACCGATCGCGTCCGCCTTGACGCGGACAAGTATATCTTTCGAGACGACGACGACTTTACGGGTCCGGTCGTGCTCGTATTGTTTCATCAGGCCGAGCGCCACGGTCAAAATGCGGTTATCGTTCGTCATGACGTCGAACGGGAAATCGACGGTATGTTCATGGCCGATCTCGACGAACAAGTGACCGCCATTCTCGAGCGGTACCCCGTCATGCAGTTTCCCGGTCGTGCGGAGTTGGTCGAGTACACGCGCCGTCTCACGGGCGTTACGTCCGACCTCGTCCATATTGCGTTTTTTGCCGTCAAGCTCTTCTAATACGATGGCGGGGATGACGACATCGTGCTCATCGAATTGGAACAAGGATAGTGGATCGTGTAAGAGTACGTTCGTATCGAGCACATACGTTTTTTTCATAGACTTTGCCGCCCCTCGAAAATAGGATGGTGATCAAGAATTCAAACTCTCCTTGACTTCACGGTCCAGCTTTTCTGCTGCTTCGACATCGTACGTCTTGACGATGTCCGGTTGTCCATATGTCGCCCCGTAAAAGGAGACGTTACGGACTTCTTCAACGTGCCCTTCAAAAAAGCGAAGGTGCAATCCCGGCTTCACGCTTGGCTCGAACTCGGCCACATGCGACAAGGCCACACTGTAAGCCAGGCCTCCTTCTATAAAGATGAGACTTGCGGTCCGTTCATTCCCAAGCAACGTGATCAAATGCGAATTTTTCGTCAAGGCGAAACGTATCGTTACTTCATTCGGCGCTTGCACCCAGCTGATGGCATGGGTGATCGGCCACCGTTTCGGTTCGTCAAATGTGATTAAAAATGTCAATGGCATATCATTCAACGTACCTTGTTGTGCCTTTGAGAGTTCGAACGCGGCTTTGCTCGCCATATACTCCCCTCCTCCCGAACGGGTATACGAAATGGATTCGCCCTTACAAACCTCTTTCCCTGCTTTTCTCTCCTGAAATCATGCTATAATCAACGAAGAGGAAGGTGAGACCATGCGCGTAAAGTGCTCTCTTTGTGACAAAATCGATACGATTGATTCGTGGTCGTTCGAAGCGAAACGACTTCGTAATAAGCCTGCTAAAACGTACATGTGCCAGACGTGTCAAGAACGCATCACCGCGCGAACTGCGGAGCGTGCCGCGACCGGCCAATTCCACCTATATCCATCGTTCCGTCAAAAACGGAGATGGTAATCAAAAATGGACGTTTCGCCCTCGGGCGAAACGTCCATTTTTTCAGTGTGATTCGACGCCTTGTCGACGGTTCCACCAGAGGCGGCCCCGGTAAATCGCCAAGACGACAGCCATGACAAGGAGAACTTCTGGAATCGGCCATGTGAAGAAGACGAGCGCCATCGTGCCTGCCCCAAGTGCGAGCAACATATAGACGACGAGCGACTTCCACCACGTCAATTGTTTGGCAAAACCTAATTTAAACACGAGTATCGTCAATAAGATGACCGTGATGATCAAGGCGTTAAACCCGACCGAGAAATCGTTCGCGTCACTGCCGACGCCAAGTAGCGAGGCAATCCACGGCACATCGATTTGTGTGATGTCCATCGTTTGAGAAGCTTTCAAGCTGATAATCCCCCTTTATTTCCTTCACAACCATTCTACACTATCCAAAACAAAAGGGAACGCCTAGGCGCTCCCTTTTTTTCTGACTTATTCTTTACCAAGTTTACGACGCTTGTCAGCTTTCTCGCGTTCGTTCTTGTTCAAGACTTTTTTACGGAGACGGATTGACTCCGGCGTGATTTCACAGTACTCGTCATCGTTCAAGAACGTGAGCGACTCTTCGAGTGAGAAGACGCGTGGACGTTTCAAGACTTGTGTCGAGTCTTTTGCTGAAGCACGCATGTTCGTCAACTGTTTGCCTTTGACAGCGTTGATCGCGAGGTCGACGTCGCGGTTACATTCACCGATGATCATTCCCTCGTATACTTCTACACCTGGCTCGATGAAGATCGTTCCACGATCTTCAAGGGCACCGATCGAGTAAGCCGTCGACTTACCAGGTTCGATACAAACCATGACACCGCTGCGGCGGCCGCCGATGTCAGCAGAGATGAACGGACGGTACTCTTCGAACGTGTGGTTCAAGATTCCGTATCCGCGTGTCGCTGACAAGAACTCGTTACGATATCCGATGAGGCCACGTGAAGGAACGATAAATTCCATACGTGTTTGACCGTTGTCGTTCGTGTTCATGTTGGCAAGTTCACCTTTACGGAGACCGATTGATTCCATGACTGAACCCGTGTACTCTTCTGGGACGTCAACGATGACGCGCTCGAACGGTTCGATCTTCGTACCATCTTCGTCTTCACGGATGATAACTTGTGGTTTCGAAACTTGAAGTTCGTAGCCCTCACGACGCATGTTCTCGATCAAGATCCCGAGGTGAAGCTCACCGCGTCCTGATACGATCCATTGGTCAGGAGAATCTGTGTTCTCGACACGGAGTGAAACGTCCGTCTCAAGTTGTTTCATCAAACGCTCTTCGATTTTACGTGCCGTCACGAAATCGCCTTCGCGCCCTGCGAATGGAGAGTTGTTCGTCATGAAACGCATTTGAAGTGTTGGCTCATCGATGCGAAGGAGCGGAAGTGGCTCTTCTTTACCGACTGGCGTGACCGTTTCACCGACGTTGATGTCTTCCATCCCGGCGATGGCGATCAAGTCACCAGCTTTGGCTTCTTCGATTTCAACACGTTTGAGGCCGAAGTAACCGAACAATTTAGTGACGCGCAATTGTTTGATTGATCCGTCTGTTTTGCAAAGTGAGACTGACTCGCCAACTTTGATTTTCCCACGGAAGACGCGACCGACACCGATCCGGCCAAGGTAGTTGTCATAGTCGAGCATCGTGACTTGGAACTGAAGCGGCTCATCCGAGTTATCGATTGGTGCCGGTGTGTTCTCAAGAATCGTGTCGAGCACGTACGTGATTGTATCTTCTTGCTTCTCTGGATCAGGATCGAACGAACTTGAACCGCTGACAGCAGACGTATAGACGACAGGGAATTCAAGTTGATCTTCATCTGCTCCAAGGTCGATCAACAAGTCGACAACTTCATCGACAACGTCGAGTGGGCGTACCATCGGCTTGTCGATTTTGTTAACGACAACGATTGGACGGAGACCTTGGTCGAGTGCTTTCTTCAATACGAAACGCGTTTGTGGCATGCAGCCTTCACGTGCATCGACGACGAGGATAACGCCGTCAACCATACGCATGATCCGCTCAACTTCACCACCGAAGTCGGCGTGACCTGGTGTATCAACGATGTTGATGCGTGTATCTTTATAATCGATTGCCGTGTTTTTCGCGAGAATCGTGATTCCGCGCTCACGTTCGATGTCGTTCGAGTCCATGGCGCGTTCTGCGACCATTTCGTTTGTCCGGAAAGTACCAGACTGTTTCAATAATTCATCGACAAGCGTTGTTTTACCGTGGTCAACGTGGGCGATGATGGCTACGTTCCGAAGGTTAGTTCTTACATTCATGTAGTTAGTCCTCTCTTATTTAAAAAAGTTTCATCTTTTATTCAACTTTAAGAGTATAGCACACGTCCCACCACCTTTGTCGAGTGTTATCAACTGTTAACGTTTCCAAACGCATCATTTTTGACTACAATAAAGAAGACTAGAGAAAAAAGGGGGAATCTCCATGCAACTCATGTTCGTTTTAATCGCGACCGCGGTCGTCGCCGGTTTCGTCGGCATCGGAATTGGGGTGGCCGAAGGAAGTGCCGCCATCATCATCGGCAGTCTCGCCTTGAGCGGCATCGCCACGTTCTTCGGTATCAACTTACGCCGTCGCGTCCTCTCTGACCGACGTCCATAACAGAAGGCCCGGGCGCTGCGCCCGGGCCTTGTTTATGAGCTTGTCCTTCTGTCTGACACGCTTATAAGTCGCGTGTCAGACAGATGCGGTCACGCAAGGCGAGCCCGTCCTCTTCGATTGGCGGATAACCATGGCTCGGGAAGTAGTCGCGCTCGACCGAGTCGAAGCGGAAGCCAGCTTGTTGATAAAATCGCAACTGGACGATGCTCGAGTTGCCCGTACAGACGAGCATCTGCTTCGCACCGCTTTGCTCGGCCCGACGAATCGCGTCTTGGAGCAGCCGTTGTCCGATCGTCTGGTTTTGCCGCTCCGGCTTGACGGCGATATTGACGAGCTCGAGCAGCGTTTCACTGCGCCGCACCAACATATACGCTCCGACGCGTTCTCCGCCGAGCGTCGCTTCATATGTCTCCCCCGCTTCATACTGCTCACGCACCATCGCCTCGTTCGGATTGGCCAAGACGAGCAAGTCCCGGACACGGTCGTAGGAGCCGTTAATCCCAATCTGAAGATCAGGTCTCACTTCCGGCGCCGCCCCTTTGGCGATGACATAGTGTTTGACGACATCTTTGACGAACGTCTCGCTACCGGCAAGGACCGACGTCTTCCCGTCATAACGGACCGGTTCCCCGTAAATTGAGACGACTCTGCCTCCGACTTCCTCGACGAGCAGTTTTCCAGCCGCATAATCCCACGGCATATTCCGCATCGTGATGTACCCGTCGACCCGACCCGCGGCGAGCCACGCGAGTTCGAGCGACGCGGCGCCATGGGCCCGCGTGCCGACCGAGTCGCGCACGATTGGGGCGAGTACTTCCGGAGCGATCTGCTGATTCGGTGTGACCCAAGTCGCGTTCATGCTCAGGAAGGCGTCACGGACATGATGTTCTTGGATGGCCGGAAGCTTACGACCGTTCAGCGTCGTCCCAACGCCGCGACGTGCCACGAACAGCTCATCCGCCATCACATCATAGACGAAGCCGTATTCGACGACCCCATCGATCATGACGGCCACTGAGATGGCGAACATGCGCTTCTGATGGATGAAGTTCAACGTCCCATCGATCGGATCGACAAACCAGACCGTTCCGGACAAGTCGTCCGGTCCTGTCGAGATTCCTTCTTCCCCGATGATGTGATGCTCGGGGTACGTTTCACGGATACGGTCGACAATCAACTGTTCGACGGCTCGATCGATTTCTGTGACCAAATCCCCTTTACCTGTCTTTCGTTCGATGCGATAGCTCTCATCGATTTTTTGCCGAATATATTCCCCTGCTTGTTTAATCAAGTCAATCGCGAACCATTCCAACATGTTTATCACCTCTACTATGTATTGTACCAAACAAAAACCAGTATCCGCATGGAATACTGGTTGAATGAGTGGTTGTGGGTCAGGCTTCGAGACGCAAAAGTTCTTGGCGATATTTCTCTAACCGATGCTTGCTAGCCTGGACAGTGGCATCGTCTTGTGACGCCATCGCATCGAAGAGAGTTGCCAATTCATAATCAATCTCTAAGCGCAGCACCGGAATCCGTTTTTCTGCGTCTTTTCTTTTGAATGCCTCGATCACTTGTTTCATGAGATGCCACACTCCTTTAGTTGGGCTACAAGTTACGGTTTAGTGAGTTGAATTGAGTATATCAGATGAGATTCAAAAAGGAAAGAGAATTGTCTGACTATTTTGAATTTTTTATCTTAGTGAGTATATTCCCATTTCAACTGACGCTAAACCTGAAATAACTGTTAATAATATGTACCCTATTTAAAAGACAAATAACAAAAAAAGCATGAGAAAACTGTTCTGTTCTCCCATGCTTTCCAGCAGTTACAATTTTATAATCTTTGCATTTGATTTTAGGGCCGCTTGGACCGTACGATAGGTAGAGTATCCGGTCTGTTCGTCGTGCACGGCGCTCAGTTGTTTTTCTTCTGATTTCGATGTCACGATTTGTTTGAACGACCGATACGCATCCAAAAACGTTTCGCGGTCGACACCGCCTTCATTGGCAAGGGCGACTTGATTGTAGAACTCGACGACTTCTATGAGCTCATCCGTCGTCCAGTCCGGATTAATCGGATAGTTGATTTGCATATTCTTCACCTCGACAACCATTGTATCAACAAAAAAAACTATTGCAAGTTGGGATAGAAATCACTATAGTTTTTTTGTTGCATTGTTTTTTAAAACGAAACGTCTAAAATGACATGAGATTGAACCTAAACCGACAACCCATATACACACTGCTATCAAGGAGGACTTACTATTGAAACTTAAAGGTGCTACACAGCTCGAGACACCGCTCTTTGACACGTTGCTCACGCACGTGGACACGAATCCGATCGCATTCCACATCCCAGGCCATAAAGGCGGGAAAGGAATGGACCCTGAGTTCCGCGACTTCATCGGCGAGAACGCTTTGAAGATCGACCTGATCAACATCGCCCCGCTCGATGACCTTCATCATCCGAAAGCGTCGATTGCCGAGGCCGAGCGCCTCGCAGCCGAAGCGTTCCGTGCCGACGAGACGTTCTTCTCAGTTCAAGGGACATCAAGCGCCATCATGGCAATGATCATGGGCGTCGTCGGACCGAACGAGAAGATCATTGTGCCGCGCAACGTCCATAAATCTGTTATGTCCGCGCTCGTCTTGACCGGGGCCCACCCTGTCTTCATTCACCCTGAATATGATGAGACATACGGAATCGCCCACGGAATCACGGCAAGTGCCGTCGAACGCGCCCTCGAGATGCACCCTGACACGAAAGCCGTCCTCGTCATCAACCCGACTTACTTCGGGATCGCTGGTGATTTAGAACGGATCGTCGCCGTCGCCCATGCCCAAGACGTACCTGTCCTCGTCGATGAGGCACACGGTGTCCACTTGCCGTTCCACGACGAACTCCCGCTCTCGGCGATGCAGGCCGGCGCGGACGTCGCGGCAACGAGTGTGCACAAACTCGGCGGCTCGATGACCGGGAGTTCCATTTTGAACGTCCGCCGCGGACTCGTCTCACCAGAACGGATTCACGCGATGCTCTCGATGATCACGACGACATCGACGTCTTACCTCCTCCTCGCGTCGCTCGATGCGGCCCGTCGCCAATTGGCGACAAAAGGAGAGGCGATGAACGAACGTGCCCTCACGCTCGCACGATTGGCTCGAGTGGCCATCGACAACATGCCGCACTTGTCGGTCTACGGTCACGCCGAACTCCATTCAGAGTCGACGTACGCGCTCGACGAGACGAAAATCCTCGTCTCGGTCCGCGAGCTCGGGATCACCGGCTTTGAAGTCGAGAAGTACTTGCGCGAGACGCACCGCATCGAAGTCGAGATGTCAGATCTGTTGAACGTCTTGTTCATCGTGACGAGCGCCGACGACGAGTCGACGATTCAAGCGTTGATTGACGGGATGCGTGACGTCGTATCGGTCTACGACCAGTCTGGAAACGATTCGTTGTCGATCATGCTCCCTGAGATCCCGCCACTCGCGCTCAGCCCGCGTGACGCCTTCTACGAGGAAACGGAGACGATTCCACTCGAGAACGCCGTCGGACGCATCTCGGCCGAGTTCATCATGGTGTATCCACCAGGAATCCCAATCATTATTCCGGGAGAGCTCATCACGACATCGACGCTCGAATATATTATGGCCAACATCGAGGCCGGTCTCCCGGTCCAAGGTCTAGAAGACGAGTCGCTCCAAATGATTAAAGTCATCCAACAAACAAAAGCTATCCGCTAAGACGAAAGCGAGCCGGTCCAATGGACCGGCTCGCTTTGTGTCATCAGAAGAAAAGGTGGCTTATGATGATCGAATTGCTTCCCCTACGTTCCATTATAAGAAAACGCTTACATTTTTTCAAGGGGTGAATTTTCAGTTTGGTTGGATTCAGTCTCATTTTCAGTTAGACAAAGGCGTAAAAACTCAGCGACGTGTCCGGTGTCTCGCAAGGCGATGCCGAGCATCGGATAGAGCTGTCTCGGTTCTTCGAGCGCATGGACGTCAAGAAGGGCAGACTGTCCGGTCTGCATGCAGACGACGAGCACTTTCCCCATAAATTGATGTGTATACACAAAACCGAAATCATAACGTGACGTCTCTGTCTCGATCCCCGTGAATCGGACGCGGCTCGTCTCAGAGACGGTGTATAACAATTCTTCATCGAACGCCATCATCGTTCCCTCCTTTCTCACTTCATTCTTTATTTTCCTTTATACTGAACGTACGAAACATAAGGAGGACGACTGATGAAGATTCGAAAAGCGAATGAACAAGATTGCCTTGAACTGGTAGCTCTCATGCGACAACTATGGCCAGACGCCCCCGTTGCTGAACTGACCCCTGAGGTCCGGCTCGGGATCCGCTCCGGCAAGATGCACTATTTTATCGCGGAAACGGATGAACCGGTCGGATTTTGTCAGCTCAGCTTCCGTCATGACTATGTCCCTGGCACCTCCACCTCCCCGACCGCGTTTATAGAAGGGATTTACGTCATCGAAGCCGCGCGGCAGCAGGACGTGGCGACACGCCTCGTCGAGGCGGCCTCCGTATACGCCCGGTCGAACGGATGCGACGAGCTCGCTTCGGATACGGAAATCGAAAACGTCGGCAGCCAACAATTCCATGAACGGATCGGCTTTCAAGAAGTCGAACGGACCGTTCATTACATAAAAAAGCTCTCTCGCGAGTAAGCGAGAGAGCTTTTGACTTATTTAACGACGTGGATTGGCATACCCATTGCGATTTCTGCCGCTTCCATTGCCATCTCACCGAGTGATGGGTGAGCGTGGATTGTAAGCGCGATATCTTCTGCAGTCATGCCTGCTTCGATGGCGAGACCAAGCTCGGCGATCATATCTGAAGCGCCTGTACCCGCGATTTGAGCACCGATCAAGAGACCGTCCTCTTTACGCGTGATGAGCTTCATGAAGCCGTCTGGCTCGTCGAGAGCGAGGGCACGGCCGTTCGCTGCGAATGGGAATTTCGATACAGTGATCTCAAGTCCTTCTTCTTTTGCGAGTGGCTCTGTGTAACCGACTGTTGCAAGTTCAGGGTCAGTGAAGACGACCGCTGGGATTGCTGAGTAGTCGAGGTAAGCTGGCTTACCGGCAGCTGCCTCCGCTGCGACTTTCGCTTCGTAAGAAGCTTTGTGCGCGAGCGGTGGTCCAGGTACGATGTCGCCGATTGCGTAGATGTTTTCGTTCGACGTCTTGCACTGGTCGTCGATTTCGATGATGCCGCGGTCGCTGATTTTAACTTCCGCGTTTTCGAGACCGATGTCGCCAGTGTTTGGACGACGGCCGACTGTGACGAGGACGTAGTCCGCTTCAACAGACTGCTCTTCGCCGTTCACTTCAAACTTAACTGTTACGCCGTCTTCTGTTTCCTCGACGCCTTTTGCAAGAGCGTTCGTGTGAATCGTGACGTTACCTTTTTGTTTGAGTTTCTTCTTGACGATTTGCGTCATTTGCGGCTCGAAGCCAGACAAGATGTCGCTTGCGCCTTCAACGACGACGACTTCTGTATCGAAGTTCGCGTACGCTGTGCCAAGCTCCATACCGATGTAACCGCCGCCGATGACGACAAGTTTCTTCGGTACTTCAGGAAGAGCCAATGCGCCAGTTGAAGAAAGGACGCGTTTTGACCATTTGAACGATGGGATCTCGATTGGTGTCGAACCAGTCGCGATGATCGCTTTTTTGAACTTGTAAGGAGTCGAGCTGTCTTCTGTGATAACACGAACTGTGTCTTCAGATGCGAAGAAAGCCTCACCTTGAACGATGTCAATCTTGTTACCTTTCAAAAGGCCTTTGACGCCGCCAGTCAATTTGTTGACGACCGACTGTTTCCAGTCTTGGACTTTTGTGAAGTCGACTGATACGTTGTCAGACGTGATACCCATTGACGAGTGACCTTTTGCGTGCTGGAAGTTGTGACCAGCTGTGATCAACGCTTTTGATGGGATACAACCGACGTTCAAGCAAACGCCACCAAAGTTACCTTTTTCGACGATTGTGACTTTGAGGCCAAGTTGTGCGCCACGAATGGCTGCGACGTATCCACCAGGACCGGCGCCGATGACAAGCAAATCAGTTTCTTGTGCGAATTCTCCTACTACCATGTTCTTATCCCTCCATCATTAGAAGTGCTGGATCTTGAAGCAAGCGTTTCACCATGTTGAGTGCGTTTTGAGCAGTCGCACCGTCGATGAGGCGGTGGTCAAAGCTGAATGAGAGGGCGAGGACTGGTGCCGCGACGATCTCACCGTCTTTAACGACAGCTTTTTCAGCGATACGGCCGATACCGAGAATCGCAACTTCTGGGTGGTTGATGACAGGTGTGAACCATTGTCCGCCAGCAGAACCGATGTTCGTGATTGTGATCGATCCGCCTTTCATGTCGTCCCCAGCAAGTTTGCCTTCACGTGCTTTACCGGCAAGCTCATTGATGTTTGTAGCGAGTGCGTAGATTGACTTACGGTCCGCTTCTTTGACGACAGGAACAACGAGACCGTTGTCCGTATCGGCAGCGATACCGATGTTGTAGTAGTTTTTGTAGACGATCTCTTCGTTGACATCATCGATTGATGCGTTGATGGCTGGGTAAGCTTTCGCTGCAGCTGTCAATGCTTTAACGACGAATGGCAAGTACGTGAGTTTCACGCCTTGGTCAGCAGCCACTTGTTTGAACTCTTTACGGAGTGCGACGAGTTTCGTGACGTCGACTTCGTCCATGAGTGTAACGTGTGGAGCTGTATGCTTCGAGTTGACCATTGCTTTCGAGATCGCTTTACGGATTCCACGGATTTTCTCACGCGTTTCGAGTTCAGGCGTCGCTGACTCGTAAGGCTTGATTTCCGTTTTAGCAGCTGCTGCTGGAGCTACAGATTCTGTTTTCTCTGTTGTAGCTTCGGCTGTTGGTGCTTCACCGTTTGCGAATGCATCGATGTCTTCTTTCAAGACGCGGCCGTTGTCGCCAGAACCTTTGACTTCACGGATGTCGATGCCTTTTTCACGAGCGTACTTGCGGATTGAAGGCATAGCGATGACGCGCTCCGATTTGTGAAGTTGTACTTCACGCGGGCCGTCTTCTTTTACGTCTTCTTTCACGTCTTCCGTCTTCTCTTCAGCTTTTGGCTGTTCAGGAGCTGCTTCCTCTTCGCCTGCTGGCGCGTCACCTTCGATATCGAACGTGATGAGGACGTCACCGACGACCGCAACTGTACCTTCAGAGACTTTAACGTCTTTAACTGTTCCATCAACTGGAGCAGGGATTTCAACGACGGCTTTGTCGTTTTGAACTTCAAGAAGAATGTCATCTTCTTTTACTGTGTCCCCTGCTTTTACGAACCACTTGACGATTTCACCTTCGTGAATTCCTTCACCGATGTCTGGTAATTTAAATTCAAATACTGCCACTGGTTTTTCCTCCCATCAATTCATCATGTAAACACAACGAGGGAGACAATTCTCCCTCATCGTTACTTGAACACGATCAGAAGTTGATAACTTCCTTAACTTTTGCAACGACATCTTTATGGTCAGGTAACCATGCGTCTTCCCCTTGTGCGAAAGCGAAGACCGTGTCTGGTGCAGTTACACGAAGCACTGGTGCCTCGAGGTGAAGAATTGCGCGTTCTTGAATTTCAGTTACGACATTTGCCGCAATACCTGCTTGACGTTGTGCTTCTTGAACGACGATGGCGCGACCAGTCTTTTTGACTGATTCTACGATTGTGTCGATATCAAGCGGGCTAACTGTCATAAGGTCGATGACTTCGACGTTGATGTCTTCTTTCTCAAGCTCTTCTGCCGCTTTGAGTGACGTGTGGACCATTGCACCGTAAGTGATGATCGAAACGTCAGTTCCTTCGCGCTTCACGTCTGCTTTCCCAAGCTCGATCGTGTAGTCGCCTTCTGGAACTTCGCCACGGAATGAACGGTAAAGTTTCATATGCTCGAGGAATACGACTGGGTCGTTGTCACGGATCGATGCGATCAAAAGACCTTTAGCATCGTAAGGCGTTGACGGGATGACGACTTTAAGACCAGGTGTCTGAGCCATCAAGCCTTCAAGGCTGTCCGCGTGAAGTTCTGGTGTTTTAACACCGCCACCGAATGGTGAACGGATTGTAACCGGTTGGCTGTAAGCGCCGCCTGAACGGTAACGCATACGTGCCATTTGAGCAGCAACCGAGTCGAAGACTTCGAAAACGAATCCGAAGAACTGAACTTCCATGATTGGACGGAAGCCTGTGAGACCAAGACCGATTGCAAGACCACCGATACCCGACTCAGCGAGTGGCGTATCGAAGACACGGTCTTCGCCGAACTCATCTTGAAGTCCTTCCGTCGCACGGAAGACCCCACCGTTTTTACCAACGTCTTCTCCGAAGAGAAGTACTTTCTCGTCGCGCTTCATTTCTACGCGCATCGCATCAGTAATCGCTTGGATCATTGTCATTTGAGCCATAACTTACTTCGACTCCTTTGCTGTATATTCTTCAAGCTGCTCTTTCAAGTTTGAAGGAAGTGTTTCGTACATGTTGTTGATGAAGTCCGAAACTTTTTGTTTTGGTTCTTTGTCGGCGAGGCTGATCGCTTCTTTCACGTCTGCTTTCGCTTGCTCGATGACTTCGTTTTCCATGTCTTCGTTCCAAAGCTTCTTGCCTTCGAGGAAGAGGCGGAAACGTACGAGCGGATCTTTCTCTTGGTACTCTGTATCGAGTTCTTTCGTACGGTAACGTGTTGGGTCATCCCCAGCGAGCGTATGTGGTCCGTAACGGTATGTGAGTGCTTCGATGAGCGTCGGAGTTCCATCAAGTGCGTCTTTACGCGCTTGTTGTGTTGCGGCGAGGACAGCAAGAACGTCCATTCCGTCAACTTGAATTCCGTTGATTCCCGCTGCGACAGCTTTTTGCGCGATCGTTTTAGCTGCAGTTTGCTTCTCAACAGGTGTCGAGATGGCGAAGCGGTTGTTTTGAACGACGAAGATGGCTGGTGATTTGAATGCACCTGCGAAGTTCAATCCTTCGTAGAAGTCACCTTGTGATGAACCACCGTCACCCGTGTAAGTAATGGCGACGTTTGTGTTGCCGTTGCGTTTGAGGCCCATAGCCACACCCGCAGTTTGGATGATTTGTGCCCCGATGATGATTTGTGGCATCAAGACGTTGACGTCTTCAGGGATACGGTTACCCGCGACGTGGCCACGTGAGAACAAGAACGCTTGATAAAGCGGAAGTCCGTGGAATACGAGTTGTGGGATATCACGGTAGCCTGGAAGGATCCAGTCTTGTTTGTCGAGCGCGTATTGCGTCCCGATCATCGTTGCTTCTTGACCAGCCACTGGCGCATAGAAACCTAAGCGTCCTTGACGGTTGAGCGAGATGGCACGTTGGTCCCAGATTCGAGTATAGACCATGCGGCGCATAAGCTCCTGGAGTTGCTCGTCCGTTACATCGGGCATCGCGTCTTGGTTGACGACCTCGCCCTTCTCGTCGAGAATACGGAACGTTTGGAAGTTTTCTTCCACGTTTTGAAGTACCTGAACGTTGTTCATTCGTTTCACCTCATCCTTTCAACTATGAGACAATTGTCTTTTTTGTGATCAAACACTACCTCAAATCTTAAGTGTATCTGTCCAAAAAAGCAATCTGTATTAACGTGATTCAGGAAAGTAACACTTATCCTGCCGTTTCCTAGTCAGTATAAAACGGGTTGTTATAATAACGCAAAAAATATGCTCACCTCATAAAAACGCTTACATGAGCACATCTTTCTCTTGATTTCGGCTCTGTATCATTTTCATTTCACCTTCTGTACCATCTAGGCGAAATCACTAATAAATATGATATAATTGATCATATCGCCATTGGAAAGGAAGTTTTGCATGTTAACGATGAAAGATGTGATTCGTGAAGGAGACGAGCGGCTCCGCACCCGTTCAATCGAGGTCCCGGTCCCACCGACGGCAGAAGACCTCGCGTTACTCGACGAAATGGAGACGTTCCTCGTCAATAGCCAGGATCCCGAGATGAGCGAGAAGTATGAACTTCGTGGCGGCGTCGGCATCGCTGCACCTCAGCTTGGTGTGAATCGCCGTTTCTTCACGGTCTTGCTCCATGAAGAAGACGACACGTTCAAACTATCGATTTTCAACCCGAAAATCACGAGCCACTCGGTTGAACAGACGTACTTAAACGGCGGCGAAGGGTGCCTATCTGTCGATCGCGTCGTGAAAGGGAACGTCCCACGCCATCGCCGCATCACAATCGAAGGATTCGACCGTGACGGTGCCCCGATCAAATTGCGTCTCCGTGGGATGCGCGCCATCGTCTGTCAGCATGAGCTCGACCATTTAGATGGGGTCTTGTTTTACGACCGCATCAATCCAACCAACCCGTTAGAGACTTACGGTGAGCCGATTTGAGGTGACGAGCTTGAAAAAAAAGGCGCTGTTGTTAGTATTCCCATTTTTATTTCTTTTAATCGGCGGATGTGTCCGGATTGAGTATGATGCCACCGTTCATTACGACCAGTCGGTCACGTTAGAGACGACGTACGCTTTCCGCGACCACCCCGTCATGAAGTTGCTCAATTTGCGGCTTGATTGGGAAACATGGAAACAACAAGCGACTGAGAACGGCTACGCAACGCGTGACTATTCGAGTGAGGACGATTATGAGGGCATGGTGCTGAAGAAAACGTTCGATCATGTCGATGACCTTCAAAACATCAAAGAAGAATGGCAAACCGGGCCGGCCGGTATCCTCGTCCCTCCCGATGTGAAATTCGATGTCGCAAAAGAGGACGGGATATGGTTTGACTCGTATGTGCTCAATACGAATCTCGACCTTCGGCTCGACCGTGTCGACCTACCCGGCGTGAATTTGAGCGGCTCGCCGAAACAATTAGCAGAGCGGTACGTTCGTCAAGCCGATATTCGGTTCAATTTGACGGTGCCGACCGGCGTGTTCGTCGAAGACGGAACCGGACTCGACTTGCGTTCCATGAAACATGTCGAATGGCAAGTGTACGGCGGCCGTCAAAACAACATGACACTCGTCGCCCACGTGCCGAACGTCAAAGCATGGATCATCACGATCGTCGTCGGCCTCGCCCTCTCCCTGATCGGTTTTTTCGTCTGGCGGAAGTACCGCAAAAACGTCGGCAATCCAGACAAGACATCGATTCGGTCCCGTATTTTCGGTGGATTGATTCTCGTCTTGACACTCGCCTTGATCATCGTGACGATTCGCGAAGAATTGACGACCGAACGGAAGACCGAAGCAATTCGCCAAGCGGCCCAAACGGACGAGTTCATCCCGACGTTCGCCGTGCACGGTTTGCTCGGGACAGACCGAACTTTCCTCCGCCTCTCGCAGTATATGGAACAGCGCGGGTTGGCCAAAGATGGGGCGCTCTGTACCGTGACGGCGAAAGGTGCGGTCGACTGCGTCATCAATGACTATAATTCGATGCGACCGATTGTCCGCATCGAATACGAGGATGCTGAGGCATCGCTCAACAATCAGACGAAATGGCTGAACGCCGCCATCGAACGCTATAAGGACGAGCGGAACCGTTCTTTTGATCGAATGTACTTGATTGGCCACAGCATGGGCGGCGTCGCGGCAGCGAACTATGTCTTGAATCAAGAAGACTACATCATCGACAAGTTCGTGACGTATGATAGTCCGTTCGCCGGCACTCGCCTCGCTAACTTTGGTTTATCCGCTAGCAACTTCGGAATCAATACGGGAAGCCCCGCCATCCGCGACTTGTCCCCGACCTCCGATGGTCTGCAAGCGTTCCAAGCCAAGCTCGAGACGTGGCCACGTTCCGTCCAGGTGTTCTCCTTCTCAGGGCGCGGCGGCGAGTTCAACTTGATCGAGCCGTCCAGCTCGCTCCTACTCGAAGAATACACGAACAATATCGACACGGAGACCGTGCCGTACGATCACTTCTCGCTCCACCGGAAGACAGACGTCCTCCGGGAGACAGGACGCTTCTTGTACGAGTATTCGAACGAGTTTAACCCTGTCGAAACGAATTGACGAAAACCCGCCTTCTCATGAGGGCGGGTTTTGTTCGGTATCATGATTATAGGTACTCGTCCGGTCATCATCCTCGCATTACGTGGCAAGTTATTTGGATTGACCGGCGTCTGTCGACCGAAGCAAACGCCGGTGAAAGTCAAAATGACGTTCACCAACATCCACCATCCGCAAACAAAAACCCGCCTTCCTGCGAAGGCGGGTTCGACTTAATAGGTCATCGTCCACGTCAACTTCTGCAACCAATAAATCAAATACTTCCCGATTGGTAAATCGGTCTGAATCTCATCATAGGCGAGCGTGTACGTCCCTTGTTCGTTGTTCCATAGCTGTTTGAAGTAGCCGTCGACTTCGCGAATGAATTCCGTCTCCGTCGTCGTCACGACTTCAACGTCCGCTTCGAGGTTATAGTCGTTCATGTTCCGGGTCGTATAGTTCCCTGACCCCATGACGACGACACGCCGGTCCCCTTCAACGTACAGCATCTTCGGATGATATTGTTCTTTGCCGACCTCGTACCACCGGATTTCGATTTGCTCCGGGTTCACCGAGTTCAATTCCGCTGCGACAGGCAAGTTCGGCAAACCTGATTTGTCGCGACCGAACGCGTTCGTGTTCGGGTCGAGGATCAGTTTGACGAACACACCGCGCTCAGCGGCCTCATGGATGGCTTGAATGATGTTACGGTCGGCCAAGTAGAACATGCCGATCCAAATCGTCTCGCCAGCTTCAGCCTCTTCCATTGCTCCGATGACCGCTTCTTGAATTTTTGATTCCGTGACATAACGGATTTGCATCGGACCGGATGATTCCTCTTGGCGCAGGTTGGCGAGCTTCTCCTCGCTCGGGAAACGCTCGGCGTCCCCTTTCGAAAATGTCGCAATCGCTTCTTCCCCTTCGAGGATGTCCGCTAAAATTGGACCGTCGAGCCGGACGCCTACGTTCGAATGGTAGCCGCTCGCATCGTGTGGGTTAGCCGATAAGACGAAACCATCATTCTCGGTCACCATCACTTTGCGGTGATTCGCTTTCACGTTCAAGAGTCGTAAATACGACCGGATCGTGATATCCGGGGCCGACTTGGCCATCGGGTTCGGGAGCCACCCGTTCTGACTGTCACCGAACCATTGAAACCCGATGCGATACAGCGTCGAGTATAAGATATTCGGGTCACGGAGCGCATCGAGGTTCGTGTAGACGATCTCGGCGCCCGCTTCTTTCAACACGTCTAAATGATCGGACGCATGACCGTTATACGTCGTATTGATCTCATCGGTGATCAACACGACGTTCATGTCCGGATACGCTTCCATCTGTTCTAACAAGGCCGACGACAGGCTAGCCGTGATGTCGGGATACTGACGGTCTTCGTTCGAATAAGGATTGAATAAGAAAAAGTCCATGACGATATATTCCCGTGCCTCGCGGATTGATCGTTCGACATCTTGAAAAATCTCTTGCTCATTGATTTCAGTGTCTTCGCCTTGATACGTCAAATCAGATAAAAAATCGATTTGGTCGTCTGAAATCGCGACCGGCTCCGACGCCCGGGACACACCGTCCGGTAGCGGTTTGACTTGATGGTAAACCATCGTGATGAGGAAAAGTAAGGCAAACGCGGCAAGCCCCCATTTCACCCACCCTTTCTTCCGTTTTGGTCGTTCCATTCAGCACCATCTCCTTTTATTATAGTCCTCTAAAAAACGGGCTGTAGTCACCTACAGCCCGCTCGGTCATACTTCCATGATGATCGGAAGAACCATTGGGTGTCTTCGTGTTTTTTGTGCCAAGTATGGCGTGAGCGTGTCCGAGACGAGTTGTTTCATCTCCGACCACTTCATCTGCTTGTTCGACAATCCTTGTTCGACCGTCTTCTTGAGCAAGCGCTCCCCATCACGGATCAAGCTACCAGATTCACGCATATAGACGAAACCGCGTGAAATGATGTCTGGACCGGAGACGAGTTTGCGTGTCTTGCCGTCGATGCTGATGACGACAACGACGAGCCCATCTTCTGAAAGGATGCGGCGATCGCGTAAAACGATATTGCCGATGTCCCCGATGCCGTTCCCGTCCACATAAACCGCGTTAGCCGAGATTTTACCCGTGATGGCCGCCGAGTCGGCGTCGACCGCGAGCACTTCTCCATTATCCATGATGAAGCTGTTTTCTTTCGGGATGCCGACCGACTCTGCGAGTTCAGCGTGTTTCACCAACATGCGGTACTCGCCGTGAATCGGCATAAAGAATTTCGGGTTCAGCAAACGGATCATGAGTAATTGCTCTTGTTGCGAACCGTGGCCCGACGTGTGGATGTTCGTCAACTTGCCGTAGACGACGTCCGCGCCGGCTTTATACAATTGGTCGATTGTCTTCCCGACCGAGATGGCGTTCCCCGGAATCGGTGACGACGAGAAGATGACCGTATCTCCAGGAATAACCGATACTTGGCGGTGCGTCCCGTTGGCGATGCGACTGAGCGCTGCCATCGGCTCACCTTGCGAACCGGTACAAAGGATTGCCACTTCATGCGGCTCATAGTTCCGCATTTGATTCGCTTCGATGATCATGCCTTTTGGCACATTGATGAAGCCGAGCTCTTGCCCGATCGTCATGACTTTGTCCATCGATCGACCGAAGATAGCCAAATGGCGGCCTGTCTCGGCACAAGCATCGACGACTTGTTGCAGACGATAAATGTTCGAGGCGAACGTGGCGAAGATGATGCGGCCTTCCGCTTTCCGGAACGTCTCGCTGATCGTCCCGCCGACGACTTTTTCACTCATCGTGAAGCCTTCGACTTCTGCGTTCGTCGAATCAGACAAGAGACAGAGCACGCCTTCTTTCCCGATGTCTGCCATCTTCGCGATGTCAGCCGGTTCGCCGACCGGTGTGAAGTCAAATTTGAAGTCACCTGTATGAACGATATTTCCTTGTGGTGTCTTGACGACGACACCGAGTGAGTTCGGGATCGAGTGGGTCGTCCGGAAGAACGAGATGCTCGTCTTACGGAATTTAACGATCGTATCCTCATCGATTTCGTGAAGTTCCGCTTCGCGGAGCAATCCATGCTCCTCTAACTTCACTTTAATCAAGCCGAGCGCGAGCTTCGTCGCGTAGATCGGCAATTTCACTTGTTTCAACAGGAACGGGATACCGCCGATGTGGTCTTCGTGACCGTGGGTGATGAACACCCCTTTGACTTTATCTTTGTTTTTAATCAAGTACGAGTAATCAGGGATCACGTAATCGATTCCAAGCAAGTCATCCTCCGGGAACATGATGCCCGCATCGATGACGATAATCTCATCTTGGAATTGAACGACGTACGTGTTCTTCCCGATTTCTCCGAGTCCGCCTAAGGCAAACACAGCTGTTTGGTGGTTCTTTACAAACTTCATTTAATCTCTCCTTACTACAAGTAGTTGATGTTCATCTATGTGATACATAAGTGATTCTCGCTATAAAAATTATGTCTCCGTAAGATTCTTTCTTCATTATAGCTTATATTGTGACAATATTTCACTAATGACGTTAGATTGAGGGCGGTTTCTCAATTTCATGTTATGCTTTTTAGTATAAAACTGACTTCATAAAGACAGAGAAAGCATGGTGAAACAACATGGAAGATAAGAAAGTAGTCTTTTTTGATATCGATGGGACGTTGCTCCACGAAGGATCGTACATTCCACCTTCGACAATCAAAGCCATCGAACAACTCCGCGCGAACGGCGTCGAGACGTTTATCGCGACCGGTCGCGGTCCAGCGATGCTGTCGGACATCCCCGCACAAGTCGGGATTGAGAGTTTCGTCTGTTACAACGGACAAATCGTCGTCCATCAAGGTGAGGTCGTCTACCGAAATGCCTTACCGACAGATGCTCTCCACCGCCTGACAACGCATGCGGGCTCGAACGACCACACGCTCGTCTACCTCGGCCAAGATCGGGGCGGAGCGACGAAAGCAAATGACCATGTCGTCGAACAGTCGCTTGGAGAACTCGATATGCCGATCCCGACTTACGAACCGAACTTCCATATCGAACAAGCCGTCTACCAGACGTTACTTTACTGTACACCAGAAGAAGAGCATCATTACTTGGACGCATACGGCGAATTTGATTTCATCCGTTGGCACCCCCACGCCATGGACGTCATCAATCGCGGGGCGAGCAAGGCCGATGGCATTCGCCACTTCATCGAGGCGAACGGGTACAGACTCGAAAACACGTATGCGTTCGGCGACGCCTTGAACGACTTGGCAATGCTCGAATACGTCGGGACCGGTATCGCGATGGGCAACGCCCGGACCGAGGCGAAAGAAGTTGCCGACTTCGTCACAAAGTCGATTCTCGAGGATGGCATCGAGTACGGCTTAAAACAAATGAAGCTCATCTAAAAAAACGAGAGGCGCGCGCCTCTCGTTTTTATCTAGACCGAAGGGTACGTTCGAGTCGGTCCAAGTCTGTATCTTTGCCGATAATAATCAAGATATCTTCTGGCAGAATCATCTCGTCGGCTTGCGGGGAGATGATGACGTCGTCGTCGCGGCGAACGGCGACGATGTTAACGCCGTATTTAGCACGGAGGTCCAAGTCGATAAGCGACTTGTTCGACAACTTATCCGACGCTTTGATTTCAACGATTGAGTGCTCGTTCGAGAGTTCGAGGTAGTCGAGGATGCTTTGACTCATCAACCCGTTCGCGATCCGAACACCCATGTCGCGTTCCGGGTGGACGATGTTATCGGCTCCGATGCGGCGCAACACTTTCTCGTGATAATCGTTCGTCGCCTTCACGGTAATGATTTGAACGCCGAGCTCTTTCAAAATGAGCGTCGTCAAAATCGAGGCTTGAATGTTTTCCCCAATCGCCACGATGACGTGCTCAAAGTTACGAATGCCGAGACTCTTCAATACGTTCTCGTCTGTCGTATCCGCGATGACCGCATGTGTCGCCAATCCCATAAACTCGTTGACGCGTTCTTCATCGGCATCGATGGCCAACACGTCATACCCGTTCGCCGACAATTCACGAACGATTGAGCCGCCAAACCGTCCTAATCCGATGACTGCAAATTCACCTGTCATAATTTCATACATCCCTTTCCTACGCTGTTTCTGTTCCCGATTCTTCGTACAGTGTAACCGATTCCCTCCAAAAAAACTATACAAAAAAAGACCGGAATCATCCGGTCTTATGCTTTACCACTCGAACGCTTTCCGCGTACATAGTCATTGTCGAACAAGAACAGGCGAAGTAAGAGATACAGCGCCGGTACGAGGAGGAGCAATCCGAGGATGAAGACGACGACGAGTGCGACCGCCATCGATTCGTTGACGACGCTTCCGTTGATGTCGATGTACGGATAAAGGATATATGGCAAGTGCGTATAACCATATCCGAACCAAGCCATGAAGAATTGACCCATGACCATCAAGAAAGCGAGGCCGTAGTTCCGCTTCAAGTAGACGAATGAAACCGCTACGACGAAGAAGATGAAACTTGCGGCGAACCACCACCAGTTGCCTGCCAAAATGCTCTCATAATGCCAAGCCGCCTGCGACTTCAACCCGAAGAAGACGAGGCCCGAGGCAATAATCGTCGGCACGCTCCAGAACAAGGCCCACTTCCGAACGAGCGGGACCGCTTGAACGTCACGCGCTTTGTCCGCGTAGAATAATAGGAACATGGCACTGATGTAGAGCACCGACACGATTGCCAAGAAGACAACGGTCCACGAGTAGAAGTTGGTGAACAACTTCATGCCGTCAAAGAAGACGCCGGACTCGGTCTCATTGATGAACCCGCCTTGACTGACCGTGAGGACGGTCGACATCGAGGCTGGGATCAAGAGGCCGGTTGCCCCGTACAAGAACATGTAAAACGTGCTCTCTTTTGAACCGTAGTTGGCGAACGCATAGAAGCTCCCGCGAATCGCCAACAAAATCAAGACGACCGAAGCCGGAACGAGAAGTGCTGTCCCGTAATAGTAGGCCGTATCCGGGAAGAACCCGACGATTCCAACGAAGAAGAAGACGAAGAAGACGTTCGTCACTTCCCACGTCGGTGACAAGTACCGCTGAATCAGACGGTTGATCATGTGGTCACGCTTCGTGTACTTACTATAGAAAGCGAAGAAGCCGGCACCGAAATCAATCGATGCGACGATGAGATAGCCGTACAAAAACGTCCATAGTACGGCAATCCCTAGTTCTTGAATCTGCATGTCATACCCTCCGATCACACTTCATCCGCGAACATCGCTTCACCGCGATGCTCCGATTGTTTTAGTTCTTTCCCTACTGGGTTGTCCTTGAACAGACGAGTCAAGACGAGCACCGTGACTACGCCAAGAACTGCATACAGGATCGCAAAGGCGATAAGCATCCAACCGACGTTCGCTGATGTCGTGGCCGCTTCACTCGTGCGCATCAAATCATAAAGCGCCCAAGGTTGACGACCGAACTCGGCGAAGAACCAGCCGAACTCGATGGCCATCATCGCGAGCGGACCACCCGCTGCGATGGCGATGAGCATCGGTTTACTGAATTGCGGTAGCCGCTTGATATAACGTCCGAGGACGAACAAGAACGAAATCAGTGCGAGGAGCATCCCGATCCCGACCATCGCATCAAACAGATAGTGGATGAATAGCGGTGGCTGGTCTTCTTTCGCGAATTCATCAAGACCTGTTACCTCGTAGTTCGGTACGCCGCCAGCTAAGATGGACAAGGCGTATGGAATCTTCAAAGCGCCACGTACTTCGTAACCGCCTTCCCCATCTTCCTCGAGCCAGCCGCCTAGGATAAGCTCAGCTTCCGAGGAGGTTTCAAAGTGCCACTCCGCAGCCGCCAATTTATCCGGCTGGTACTTCGCCAAGTATTTCCCTGAGAAGTCCCCGACAAGAGCAGTCGCGATTGCGAAGATGAGTGCGACGGTCATCGTCAAGCGTAGTCCTTTTTTGTGATACTCGATTGACAACTTGTCGAGCTGGTTCCGTCGCTGACGGAGCAACTGGACGGCCGCGATCGCCGCTAGGATGAACGCCGACGTCAAGATAGCCGATGTCAAGACGTGCGCCATTTTCGTTGGCATCGCTGGGCTGAACATCGCTTCAAGCGGGCTCACGTTGGCAAGCCGTCCGTCGACGATATCAAATCCGACCGGTTGGTTCATGAAGCTGTTCACGGTCGTAATGAAGAAACCTGAGAACAAGGCACCGACCGCGACCGGAATCCCGAGAAGCATATGGTGCCACGGGTTTTTAAATCGATCCCACGTGTACAAATAAATTCCGAGGAAGATCGCCTCAAAGAAGAACGCGAACGTTTCCATGAACAATGGGAGTGCGATCGTTTGACCGGCTACCCGCATCAAGTTCGGCCAAAGTAAGGACAGCTGAAGCCCGATTGCCGTACCCGTCACAACACCGACCGCTACTGTGACAACATAGCCCCGTGACCAACGACGGGCCATCAAGGTATATTTCGGATCTTTCTTTTTAATGCCTAGAAACTCTGCCAATAAAATTAAAAGTGGAACCCCGACGCCGATTGTGGCAAAAATCACGTGGAAACCCAACGTGAGTGCCGTTAACGCCCGGCTCATCAGGACAGGATCTTGAAACATCTATTGATTACCTCCTATCTCTCTCTAGCGCTTTAAACCAATGTCTATCGCGCAACATCACAGATGATTTCCCTTGGATACCCTTATCATAATGATTTTATATAGCGCTGTAATGTCTCAATGCTTGAGTTCGCAAAATGTTCACATTTGAGCATGATTAACAATATCGACGCTTTACAAGTCTTATTTATTTCCCGAATTTTTAACCGTTCACGCACAATTCAACACATTTCGCACAAAAAAGCGGACACCGTCGTGTCCGCTCCCTTCATTTAATGATCGCTGTTCGAAAGAAATGATCGAACAGCTCGATGGCGACATCGATCGCCCGCTCGTCCGGATTGAGCGTTGATTGATGGAGCCCTGAACCCATATCGTTCACGCCGAGCCAGACCATGAAGCCCGGTACTTGCTTCAACATGTAACCAAAATCTTCGCCGGTCATGGCGGGGACACACGTCTTGTACGAATACCCGACTTCTTCGACTACTTCTTCAAACTGGAACAAATAACGTTCGTCATTGACGACCTCGTGATAGCGATTGCCGAACTCAAGGTCGATTTGAACGTTATACGTCATCTCCACTCCGGCGATGATTTGACGGATACGCCCTTCGAGCACGACCATCTCCTTATCCGACAGCGCCCGGATCGTCCCGTCGAGTTTCGCCGTGTCGGCGATGATGTTCTCTTTCGTGCCGGCCGCAACCTTACCGATCGAGATGACAGCACTCCCCATCGGATCGATGTTCCGTGAGATGACCGTTTGAAGTTGCATGATTAAGGCAGCTTGGACGATCACGGCGTCAATCCCGGCATGCGGGAAGGCCCCGTGACCACCTTTCCCGTGAATCGTCAGATGCAGTTCACGCGCACTCGCGAACAAGACACCCGGGCGCGAGGCGATCGTGCCGACCGGATATTCCGGAGCCACATGAAGGCCGAACATTGCATCGGGACGGAAATGATAGAACAGTTCCGACACGGCCATCGGCTCAGCTCCGCCCGGACCTTCCTCTGCCGGTTGGAAAAAGATAACGAGGTCGTGGTCGAGCGGCTCCTCGACGGCACGTTTGATCAACCCAAGGGCGATCGCCATGTGAACGTCGTGACCACAGGCGTGCATCATCCCCTCATGGACCGAGGCGAACTCGAGTCCTGTCTCTTCTGTGATCGGCAAGCCGTCCATGTCGGCCCGGTACCCAATCGTCTTCTCACCGACAAGCCCATCAACCCGGACGAACAGACCGGTGCGCCAGTGTGAGATATGCACCCGCGGCGAGTTCAGGGACCGGATCAACTCCTCAAGCGTCGCCTGTGTCTTAAACTCTTCATAACCTCGTTCTGGAATCAAATGTAACTGCCGTCTTGCTTCAATTGCCCAACTCATTCCACACTCTCCTTTGTCACTTCGTCCACGATTTCCCAAAATGCCTTCACTTGCGCCAACTCGAGCATCGATTCGGTCGACAACATCCACGTATCTCGGACGAGCGGTGTCCCGTTCGACGAGGTGAGCGGAATCTTATTGATCGCCTCGACATCGCGGATCGTCGACTCCGGCAAAATCGCGAAGCCAATTCCGTGGAGCGCCATCTGTTTGCACGTCTCAATCTGATCAACGACGAGCGTCGTCAGCGGCGGGCTCGAGAACCGTTCCTGCCACCATTCGAGAATCTCTTGATAATAGGTCGAGTCGCTCTTGAATTGAATGAATGAGCGCTCGTTGTTTTTGAGTTGCTTTAAATCGGTCATCCGCATATCGACCAAGTGGAGCGAATCTGAGAACAGTTTCATCTTCTCGCCGCGCCAGTCAGGGTTCCCCCGGATGATACCGATATGAAAATTTTCTTCTAGCATATAGCGCATCATCTCGCTTGACCAACCCGTGACGAGTTTGACCCGGACCGACGGATACCGCTCCATGAATCGTTTCAAGACGCGGGGCAGCCAATACTGTCCCATGATGGATGCGACGGCGATTTTTAATGTACCGTACACCTCACCTTGTTGCGCCGTCAACTCCCCACGCAGCTCCTGTTCTTCGCTGTACATCTTCTTTGCGAAGTCGATGATCTTTTCTCCGTCTGGTGTGAGCGCGAGCCCGCGCGTCGAACGGACGAATATCTTTTTACCCCATTGGTGCTCGATCGTGACGAGACGTTGACTGAGTGCGGGCTGGGAGACGAATAACCGCTCCGCTGCTTTGCGCATGTTCAACTCCTCGGCGAGGACGATCAACACTTCCACTTCTGATACTTGCATGACGTCACCTGTTTCTCTATCGTTTCAAAGATTGTATACTGGATACGTTATTGCTTCACTGTATCATATCATGTTTGTCGATTAGTTTTGAATCGTCAGGAGGAAATCAGATGCAACGTCACCATTTTGCCTTTATTGTCGCCACCATCGCGACGCTCGGCAGTCTTTATTTCTCGGAAATCATGCTGTACGTGCCATGCAAGTTATGCTGGTTCCAACGCATATTTATGTATCCGCTCGCCATCTATTATTTGACGGTCATGGTCTCAAACCGTGCTGTGAACAAATTGTTCGTCGGTCTCATGGCCGGGGCGGGTTGGGCGATCGCCCTCTATCACGTCGTTCTCGAACGCATCCCGAACGGCGACGCGTTCTGCAGTAACGACTGTTTGATTCGTTGGGTGAACTACTTCGGATTCATCACGATCCCGCTGCTCAGCTTGATCGCGTTCACGCTCATCTTGCTCATCCAATTCGTGCCGACACGCTCGAAGCGCTAATACGTGATACACAAAAGAACCGGTCTAAGGATCGGTTCTTTTGTGTGATTAAATCGCGCGTCCCTTTCGGCGCCCATGCTTTCCGCGGGCAATCACGGTGCCCCATCGCGACGGTCTGACTGTCCAGTGCCAAGGCCGGCACCCGAACTCCTAGGGGAGAGCGATGCAAGGATGACCCCGTAAAGCGCGATTCGCGCTGCGGAGGCATCCGCATCGCCCCAGGAACGGAGGGTGCCGGCAAAGGCAATACAGAACTTGGCTCATCATACAAAAAAGAACCAACCCGTGGGCTGGTCCTCTATGGTCACTGCCACCACTCGTCGTAGAGCGAGGCTGGCATATGGTGCTTATGGCGCGACCGCTTGAAGATCGTCTCGATCCGCTCGGCGATGGCCGGGTCGATCTCTTTGCCTTCTAAGTAGTCATCGAGCTGATCATACGTCATCCCGAGAGCGACCTCGTCCGGGAGTCCCGGCTTGTCATCTTCTAAGTCAGCCGTCGGCACTTTATAGATTAAACTCTCATGCGCTTCAAGTTCATGGAGCAACGCCTTGCCTTGGCGTTTGTTGAGTCCGGTGAGCGGCGTCAAGTCGGCAGCCCCATCGCCGTGCTTCGTGTAAAAGCCGGTCACATATTCAGCCGCATGATCCGTACCGACGACGAGCGCGCCGAACGTGGCGGCGATATCGTATTGAACTTTCATCCGCTCGCGTGCTTTCGTGTTCCCTTTATGGAAGTCACCGAGTTCAAGACCGGTCGCTTGTGCGAACGCTTCAGCCGAGGCGTCGACGGCCGGCTTCACGTTGACCGTGAACGTCTTGTCCGGACGGATGAATTCGAGGGCGCGCTTCGCATCCGCTTCGTCATGTTGTTCCCCATATGGAAGACGGACGGCGTAGAACGTGTACTCCGCGCCCGTTTCTTGACGCAACTCCTCCATCGCCTGCTGACAGAGTTTACCGGCGAGCGTCGAGTCCTGTCCACCCGAGATGCCAAGGACGAGCCCTTTCGCACCGGCCCGTTTAACATAAGCCTTTAAAAAATCGGTCCGAAGACGAATTTCTTCGGCCGGGTTAATCGATGGTTTGACATGTGTCGATTCGATAATATGTTGCTGCATACTCAACTTCCTCCCTAACTGATATCGGTTTGCCTAATTGTCTGACAATCCGTGGGTGCCGTCAACTTGTTTCATTCCCGAAAAAAAACGACGGAAACCTCAGTTTCCGTCGTTCGCTTATTGGATGCGGAACGAGGCTACGTCTCCGCCAATCGGTGTCATCTCCAAGAACAGCGTTTTCCCGACCGGAGGTTCTTCGTCCAATAGAACGCCGAACGTAAAGCCGCCGCTCGTCACTTCTGCCGCGCCTTGGGCATACAGGTTATGACCGTCCGACACACTCCACTCAAACTCTTCGACGTCCGTGTAGCCAGACACGTCGATCGCGTTACCGTTCAGTTTGATGGCGACATCGCGGAACGCACCGTTCGTTTGGGCCGGCTGATCGCTCGGCTCTTCCGTCGGCTCTTCCGCCGGTTCTTCGCTCGTTCCCTCTTCTGCCGGTGGCTCCGCCGCTTCGACCGTCAAAGTCTGTTGATCCGTGACCGCCATTTCAGGTGCACCGTCGACTTGGGCCAGTCCGACGAAATCGACTGTATAGTCCCCGGCTTCGAGCGTGAGCGGGAACACTTCATCGAACACTTTCTTCTCGCCTGGCTCCCACGTCTCTTCGATAATCGATTCCGTGAACATATATTCACTGCCGTAATCGAAGACGGTCGTATCACCGTTCATCACCGTCATTTGAAACCGTTGAGACGAGTTGAACGTTACCTTGACCGGTTCTTCGTTCGGGTTTGTCATCGACACCGTCGTCGACAGTTGTTTCGATTCGGCATCGTAGCTCACGTCCGTATCGAGCGTCAATAAAGCAGGCGGTGTCGACGCGGTGTCGTCCACATCGCTCGGGTTCGCTTCTTCTTTGCTGCACGCCGCCACAACCAATATCATCGCCGTGACGATGGCCAATAACCAAGTCTTCTTCACGTATCCCACTCTCCTCTGAAAAATAAAAAAACGTCTATAGCACTAGTGTAAACGTTCGTGCAGACGTTTGTAATGGGTTTACGTATATTATTCACCTTTATTATGAAACTTGGACGTTTTCCACGTACTGTTGCCAACCAGTCATGAACAACGCGTCGGCGACGTCGATGTCGGAACGAACTTGTGCAGAGATCGAGAACGTCTCACTGTGAATCGACTCAAAGATGACCGTGATCATACCATCGACGACTTCCTTATAGGCTACGAGTTCTGGGGTTTCTGCAAAAAGCATCATGAGTATGGCTCCTTTGTTGGTATAAGATATGTTTAGTGTATCAACGATTAGCAAGGAAAAACGTCCCATCGTTCGACAGGCCAAAAGACCCGTTTACCCAACTGTCGAATAACTGGTATCGATTGTTAGTCATTTGGATGAATTATCAAATTGAATACGAGAAAAGAGAGACGAATCGCATGAGGATTCGTCTCTCTTCCCTGTAACTGTAAAAAAATTAAATATTTGTTTGTCGAATGATTGTTACTTCGTTCGATTCGAAATTTGTTGCCACACCGTCCCAAGCGCAGTCTCTCCACTCGTGATTCGCTCTTTCGCGAGACGGGCTTGAAGAGAAACCTCGAACTCGCGGTCGTCCTCGGCAATTTTCAATGCCGGCACCGCTTGCTCATCTCCACAATCGAACAAGAACCGGGCGGCCCGCCAACGGACAAGCTTGCTCTTGTCTTTGAGCGCCTCGATCATCGACGGCTGCGACTGCGGCAACGCCCAATCCGATACCGTATCGCCGGCCGTACGACGGACGATCGGTGACGAGTCCACGAGCGCCTGTTCGATATACGTGACGTACTCTTCGCGGTTTTCTTCGAACATGCCGATCATGACGACCGCTTGTCGACGGATCGCCATCACTTTATCCTCGAGCGCACGGCGGAAGTACACCATGTTGTCCGGAACGATCTCGAGTTCGTCCAAGAACGCCAATCGCGCTTTCCAATCGTCTGATTGCAACTGGTTCGCATTCGCTTCATAGTCGGCTTCCCGGCTGAACGCACGGGCGACGATGCGCGCGACCCGTTCTTCGGGATAAGCCGCCTCGAGTTCTTCTTGCGCGACGACGCTCACGTCCTCGAGCTCTCCGTAACGCGGAGCTTGCTCGACCCAACGCCGGTCTTGAATGATGTTTTTCACTTGTGCTTGCACGTCGAGCGCCGCGTCGACGAACCTCTTCGACAGACCGACACGTTTTTCGGTGTCACCTTTGACGAGTTTTAACTGCATCGGGACGTCGAGTACGAACTGGACCGATACGTGGACCGGTTCATAGTCCGCCGCCATCTGGTTTGCCTCGACTTCCGGGACGTCTTCCCCGAACGCGCGACGAATCTCGTTCATAACGTCGTGCCAATCATGTTTTGGATGGCGTTCGACGGCGAGGAAGTCGGAGACCGCATAGACCGACTTGACCCCTCGCAACCCGACGATGTCCTCGATAATCGGAGGCATGTCACGGCTCGCCTTGTCATACGTGACGCCTCGGCCAGTGAAAGCCGGCTCCACGATAATCTTCAAGTTATTTGGACTTGGAGTTGGTTCAATTGCTACTAGTTTCATCCTCATCACCTCACCTTCAATCGTGACGAAAACGACAAAAAAACGCAAGCGAGTCGCTTGCGTCGTGAACATCAAAATAGGGCGATGAACTGTTGGAGCGAATAACGATCCCCTTCGACGATGAACGTATCGTCCCCGGCGACCGGCTCGAGGAAGAAACGTTTCTCTCCATCGGCCTTCACGTATCCGAAAATATGGCCCGTCTGATAGAATAATTCCACAATCGTGACCCGGCCGAACGTCATCCCGTCATTGATGACTGCCCGGTCCTCTAACTCGCCGCCATTGTACAGTTCAATATACGTTTCCATTTTTGCTGTCGCTCCCTTTGTGTTTGTTTTCACAATTCATTTCTATCAAACAATCAGGGCGACTTCAAGTTAATTTTTTGCTTGACGCTTCCAAAATTCAATCCAATTGTAATACTCCGATAATACTCGGTCGATTTGTTGCCACGACTTTTCATCATGCAATCCAGTATCATCAATCTTTTCTTTACAATGCGTGATAAAGATTTCATTTCCTGGTAAAACGTTAGCACGATTTGTGGCAAATACTTGACGGAGATGAATTTGACATCGCGCCGTCCCGAGCATCCCTGGAGACGCCCCGGCAATCATGACCGGTTTCTCACGGAGCGGCGTGCCTGGTTCGAGCGACAGCCAATCGATTGCGTTCTTCAACACACCCGGGATGCTGTGGTTATATTCCGGGGTGACGACGAGCAGACCGTCCGCCTCACGCACAGCTCGTTTGAAGTCGCGCACGACTTCGGGTTCATCCGGGTCGATCAAGTCATCGTTATAGAGCGGCATCTCAATCGAAGCGATTTCGACATCGAAGCGGTCACGGCCGAGCTCGATAATCGAGTGGAGCAACGCCGTATTGAACGACGCTTTCCGAAGACTCCCTGACACGGCGACAAGTTTGAATTTAGACATGTCGCACCTCCTTAAGCCAATCGTTGATGAGTCGCGCTTCTAATTCAGGCTCCTCCATCATCCCCATATGGCTGCCTGGGACGGTTTGTTTCGTGTGATGTTCTGCGCCTAAGAAAGCACGATCCGCGCCCATGTTCGGATCCTTGTCCCCATAGAGGAATAGTCCGGGCAATCCCGTTTCACGCACGGTCTCCGTTTCGTCGGCCCGATCGCGGATCGCGAGCTGGGCAGACATGACCCCTTCCTTCGACATCTCATACCCGATTTGTTTCGCGCGTTCAATCAAGCTAGTGTCGGAATCAGCCGCAAACACGCCGGGAATCATCGTATCGATGAACGGATGGACCCCTTCTTCCATCACTCGTTCGATCGCTTGATTGCGTTTGGCTTTTGCTTCTTCCGGGTCAGCCGCTGCCGTCGAGTGGATCAAACCGAATCCCGACAACTCGGTCGGATAACGGCGGACGAGGTTTGTCGTGATGTAGCCGCCGAATGAATGGCCGAGCACGATCGGCCGGTCGAGTTCTCGGAGCCGCATCTCGGCGACCACCCACTCTGCGAACTGGTCCATCGTCTCAGGTCCTGCTTCGGTTCCAGCATGACCTGGCAGCGTCAGCGCATATACTTCCGCATCAAGCAACGGGATAAGTTCCTCAAAGTAGTCAGGTGACCCACATAAACCGTGTAACAGCACAAGTTGTCTCATTATCTTTCCTCCCTCTCATTCCATTCCTCTTTCAAGAGACGATACATCGTCAAGTCCATGAAACGGCCATGACTATAGGCATAATCATGAAGTAGCCCCTCTTCCGTGAATCCAAGCTTCTGCACCAACCGGTTCGACCCTTCGTTTTCCGGGGCGACGAGCGCCGAGATGCGATGAAACTTGAACTCGTCGAACCCGTGCCGGATGACGGCCGATGCCGCCTCATGCGCGACGCCGCGACGCCAGTGGTTCGGCGCAACCTCAAAGCCGATCTCGGCACGAAAGTATTGGGGCGTCCAGTTATGAAAGCCGATGGTCCCGACCAGTTCGTTCGTCTCACGGTCGCAGATCGCCCAGCGGATCGCTTTGCCTTGTTGAAACTGGTCTTTGAAATAAGCGATAACGTTCTTCGCCTCATATACGGCCAATAAAGGGTCAGACCCGTAATAGCGCATCACTTCCTCGGTCGAGAGAATCACATAGAGCGCCCTCGCGTCACGGGGTTCGAGTTCTCTTAAGATGAACCGACTCGTTATGAGTTCAGGAAAGCTTTTTTTCAACCCCCACATATGGAATCCGCCTTTCTGCTTCTTTTCCTCAATTATAACCATTTTCCCAAAAAAACCATCATCTCAATCCTCCCGAACCGCTCAAACATGGCGCACTCGATAGGGATTTGCTAAAATCAAACTATAGTGACTTTGAACTGAGGGGATAAACATGTCAAAACAGTTGTTCTATATTAAACAAGACCGAGAACTGCAACGTTTTACACTTCACGGCGTGACGCTGAGCGATGTCACCGAGGCGCTATCACTCGCTCGCCCGATGATCATCTGTCGCACGGACATAAAAGGGATGAGACAGTCGTCCCGGACCCGGTTTCGCTATATCGAGGCGCACGAACTGTCGACGTTCTCGACGAAATACTTAAACAATCAAACAAGCTTCACTGCTATCGACTTTCCCGACTACCACCTGCTCGAATCGTTATCAGACCATGAAATCGCCGAGATTTTGTTCCTCAGCCACATGGAACGAGGTTTGAAAGGGCCGTTCCTCAACTCGATCCAAAACGAGATCGCTTTCTTCAACGAGTCGAACGACCGTCACAGCAGCCTCTACATCAGAGACTGGTCGACGATTAGCCAGTTTCTCCAAAGCGTCTTGCAAAGCAAACTCGATCGGGACATCCGTAACATCAGTTTCGTCCCCATCCCCCTCCCGGTCATCGATGAAATTTTGGCGTTGTCACCGCAAGGCCTGATCATCGACTTTGACCATACGAAACGGAGTCTATTCAATCGCCAAGTGTCGATTTCCTTCTATGTCGCGGGACGTTACGAGGACATGTCCGTCCTCGAGGAAGACTTTGACGCGAAGAAGGAATCGATTGCGTTGAAGGGACAATTGACGTATCGCCGGCGCACGTGGGAGATCGAACGCTTTTGAGTTCATCCCTGCATGAATCTTTGTCGAACCTGATCCCATCAGGTTCTTTTTTGTTATCCCGCCCATACGGATTACACCTTAAATCCCTTAGCGATGCGCCTGTGACACTATTTTTAAAAATTGATAACAAATTGTCTTAATTTTTCGTTAAATTAAGTCTTTTCTTTTATCGCGAGGACGGTATACTAGGAATAACCTTCTGGAGGAATGGAAGGCAATATAGAGAAAGCGAGGTGAAAATCTATTCATCATGCGGATGGATAGATACACGAGATGGAACAACTGAAAGTACAGGGAATGTCTTCGTTCACCAAGTTTGCGACGAATGGAAAAATGCTGAAACTAAAAGATGCAGTAGCCGGCGAGCAACGGATTTCGCTTCAAGAAGCGACCGATATTCAAGTATCGATGCTCGACGAGGACCATTCGCGCTTCACTATATTCGGTCAGTCACACCCGCTCGTTGAACTGACCCTTCCTCACCATTCTTGTGAAGTGTTACATGCCTGGTTATTACACAAGTTAAAACGACAAAAAATCAAATTGGCCTCAAACGCCTGAAACAGCAGAAAGACCATGTCCGTTCGGACATGGTCTTTCGTTTGGATTCAATTTCATGTGAACAAGGAGACGAACCAGCTGATGAGGATCCCGACGAGCGCGAAGTCCGAATCACCGAACGTCGTGCTCTCAAAACCGAGGTTCCCGAGCAGCGGCAACAACATGGCCGGCAAGAAGCTGATGAGGAGACCGTTGGCGAACGCACCTAAAATCGCACCGCGTCGCCCTCCCGTCGCGTTCCCGAACACGCCAGCCGTCGCTCCCGTGAAGAAGTGAGGAACTAACCCTGGTACGATGATCGCGAGCCCGAACAGCGGGAGGAAGAACATCGAAATCAATCCTGCCGCAAAACTGACCAAGAAGCCGATGATGACCGCGTTCGGAGCGAACGGGAACACGGTCGGACAATCCAGTGCCGGTTTCGCGTTCGGTACCATCTTGTCAGCGATCCCTTTGAACGCCGGTACGATCTCGGCAATCAACATCCGTACCCCGGCGAGAACGATATACACACCAGCCGCGAACGTGATCGCTTGAATGATCGAGAAGACGATATAGTTCGAACCGCCCGATAATTCACTCTCGATAAAACCGGGACCAGCGAAGATGGCCACGACCACGAACAAGAGCGTCATTGTCAAAGAGACGGCGACCGATGTGTCACGCAGGAACCCGAGTTGCTTCGGCACTTGAATGTGTTCCGTCGAATGCTCTTTGTTGCCCGCATACTTGCCGATCGTACCCGAGACAAAATATCCGAGCGAACCGAAATGCCCAATCGCGAAGTCGTCCGACCCCGTGATTTGACGGACGAACGGTTGCAACAGCGCCGGGAACAGGACCATACATAACCCGAGCAACAGCGAACCGACCGCGACGAGGACGACTCCTTCAAGGCCTGACACCGACAGAATCGCGGCGAGCAAACTCGCCATGAACAACGTGTGGTGACCCGTCAAAAAGATATATTTGAATGGTGTGAATCGGGCGAGCACGATGTTCATGACCATCCCGAACACCATGATCATCGCCGTCTCGACGCCGAACGCGTCTTGGGCGACCGCGACGATCGCTTCGTTATTCGGGATGACCCCGCGAATACTGAACGCTTCGTCGAACATCTGCCCGAATATATCAAGTGCCGCGATGATGACCCCGGCCCCGGCCCCGATAATGACGAAGCCCATGATCGTCTTCAACGTCCCAGAGACGACCGATGCCACATCTTTCTTTTGAAGCACAAGACCAATCAAAGCGAACAGACCGACCAAAATGGCAGGTGTCCCTAGTATGTCTCGCATAATTAAATCAAGCATTCATTGTTCCCCCTTCCGACCCCCGAAGTCGTTTACAGTTTACCTTCTAGTTGCGCCTTGATCCCTTCAATGTCCATGACGTTCTCAAGAGCCACGATTTCACGCGTCCCGTCATCGAGCGTACCGATGATGTCTTTGGCCCCCAGATAAATATCGGCCGGTTCCGTACGTGCCGTCGCGATATCCGTGTGCGACACTTCTGCCTCGGCACCCATTTGATCAAGCGCCTTCTTCACATTCAACTCCATGATGAAACTTGAACCGAGCCCGTTTCCACATACAACTAAGATTTTTTTCATGATTGTTCCTCCTCTGAATATTTGTTGATGACTGGTAACATGTCGTCACTCGTCTGGGCGGACAACAACGTCGCCAAATCGGCCTCGTTGCCGAGCAATTCCGTCAGTTGGGCGAGCGTCTTCAAATGTGTCGTCTGGTCGATGGCCGCAAGTACAAAGAAGAGCCGGACCGATTTGTTTTCGGGGAAGACGACCGGGTCTCCCACTTTCAATACGCTCATGCCGAGCTTTCGGACCCCGTCCTCGGGTCGGGCGTGCGGAATGGCCACGTCAGGCATGAGGACGATATACGGTCCGTGTTCTTCTACGTTGTCAATCATCGTGTCGATATAACTCGTCACAATCGATTCGTTCGCTTCGAGCGGCTTGGCCGCTAGACGGATGGCCGCTTGCCAATCCTCGACTTTGTCTAGCACTTGAATATTTTCTCGCGTGATCAGTTCATTTAGCACCGGCTGTCCCCCCTGGTGTACAGTTTGAGTCGTGTCTGCATACAGCAACGCCCGCAAATCTTGGCGCAGTTGCCGTTCGTTCGTGACGGTCGCATGTTTTTTTACGACTTGCAACACGTCGTCGAGTTGAACTGTGACGTGCTCGCCCCGTTTTAAAAATCGTTGCTCGATTTGACGCTTCAACTGGATTTGTTCAAGCCGTGTCGGCAACGCTGGGACAAGTGTCACATTCGCCAACTCATGAATCGTTCGCGGCAACGGGACGGTCGTGAAAATCAAGTCGACGAGCGGCGCGTACTGCTCGACGTCCCGCTGCGAGATCGGTGGTAAAAAGACGATCTCAGGAAATTGATTCTTCAAAATATGGTCGAGCATGTGCGAGACGCTAATCCCGCTCGGACAGACGACGATGGCTTTCATCTGCTCATCGAGGTGCTGTCCTTGTTGATGGAGATGCGCAGCAAAATGGAGCGTATAATACATGACTTCCGTCGCCGGAACGTCTTTGCCGAGACGTTGCCGGAACGGCTCGAGTGATCGCTCTACGAGAACGTTCAACACTTTGTGTTCTTTCATGACATAACGTTCGAGCTCTTCGGGTGCTTCGAGCCCTGTGTAGACGCGTTGCATCGTCGCTTTCGAATGAAGCACGAGTTTCTCGCACAGTGCTTCCCGCTCGATGATGAACGTGCAACTGAGAAGTTCGAACCGTTCGATCACATCCATCATGACGCTAGCCAATTCGTGTTGTGTCGCCTCATCCATCTCTTCCTCGACTTTCGGTCCGCTCTTGATCAGCATATCGAGCGTCACCCAGAGATGAGGCATTTGACTGAAGTGGTGCCGGAGCGCGTCGTCCGTGTTCTCCGCCATGACGTGATCTTCTTCGTCGGTGGACGTAGGCAACGCCATTCGGCTTCCGAACAAGAGGAAGTAGGCGAGTTTTTCTCGATGGCTCTCGACCAAGCGGAACTGTCGAACCGTCTCGTACGTTTCGAGTTGGTGAAGCAGCTCTTCATATTCCATCTCCCAATCCGCGAGCACGGCACTGACAAGACGCTCCTTCGTCGAACGGGTGACGAGACGTTCAATCGTCCGATATAAATACAAGGCGATTGTTTGTGGATGTCCGTTTACGTGATACCCCGACTTCCGGGTATAGGCGAAATCGAGACCGAAATGCGCCGCACTTTTCTTCACACCGTTCAAACTTTCTTGCACCGTGAATTTGGAGACGTCAAGGAGTTGTTGAAAATGAAACGCCGATAAAAACTCTCGGTTGACCAATGTGAAGAACACGATCAGCAATTCGCGCTCTTCTTCAGCCCAAATCAATCCTGCTTGTTCAAACCGCTCCGTCAGCTCGGGAGTGAGCGTCAATTGAATCGTCGCCCCGTCCGTGTGCATGTCCGGCAGTCCACAATCGACCAACCATTCTTGAATTCGCTCCAGCTCATACTCGATGGTCCGTCGTGAATACGGGAGCATCAGCTCGAGCGATTCAATCGTCACTCGTTGTTCGTGCATGATAACGCTCAAGATTCGCTTGCTCTTTTCATTCAATAACATGGTAGTGGCCTCCTACACGTTTAGTATAAGCGAGTTTCGTCTAGATTATGTAAGCGTTTACGACAGAGTTTTCGGGTCACCGTCCCCAAACTTCTGTCTCTCGTCGTGCGACCAGAAAAAAGAGGCACAGGACCTCATTTGTCCTTTGCCCCTCCTTTATCCGTAGCCGCTTATTCTGTCGAACTGGCTTCGTTCTTCCGATAAATTGTGACGCCCCCGTGTTTCGCTTCCCCGACGACTTCAAACATCCAGCCCTTGTCAATCAACAGCGAGCGGACCGTCAAAAAATCGTCTTTTGGCACGAGTAACTCTTCGACCGAACCGTCGAGTAGTGCTTGGATTTTTTGTTCCCACTCGTTCATCGTACGTCACCTCTCTCCGCTTGTTGTCGGTTTGCCCAAGCGAATAACCGTTCACTTGTCTGCATCACATTTCCCGGTACGCATACGTCATCTGGCACGCGGGGACGCGACGTGATCGCCTCATCGATGGCGAGTATGACCGGTTCACCGAGTTCCCGTTCAAGGTAATCCGCTGCGAACGCGATCCGCTCGCGGTCTGTCGTGACACCTGCGTCGCGCAGGGGGCCTTCATAGGCCTCATCCCGCTCATTGTCCTTCATCAATACATGTCCCGATTCAAGGATGGCGAACGGAGGCTTGGCATCGACATGAAACACCTCGTAGGCTCGATAAGCCGCTTCATCACATGACAAGAGCGGCACGAAGCGGTGTTGCCCTGTCCATTTCTTCAGTTGGAACAATGTCCGCATCGCGGTGAACGATTTGGCTCCGGACGCATCCTTTTCGACCAGGATCGTCGGCGCTTCCGCCGCATCAGCCCGGTCGCGGTCCATAAACAACCATGTTTCGACTTGTGTTACAAGAATCAAATTTGTTTCCTCCTTACCATTTCTGATCCCGCCACGATGACAAGGGCGACGAGCCAGCCCCCGATGACGTCACTAAAATAATGGACGTTCAAGATGACCCGGCTGAACGAGACGGCCAACGTCAGTGTGACGAGCAGAATCAAGCCGGCGACGGTCTCATTCCGTCGATACACCAATACGGCGAGCAGTCCATACAACGCGAGTGACCCTGAGGCATGACCGCTTGGGAAACTGTACGTCGTCGCGTCGAGCGCCGCATCAATCGACGGCCGGTCGATACCATAGATGAGTTTCAGCCCTTGCGTCACAAGTAGCGTCGTAATGACGACAATCGGTAAACGAAACGCCTCGAACCGGTCGCCCCGCCACAAAAAATAAAGCATGCCGATAAACGACAGGCCGATCAATACCTTCACGCTGCCGAGCTCGGTCACATAGACGAACAGCGGACCGGCGAGCGGGTCAAGCGTAGACGTGACGAACCGATCAACCGGCACCACCCAACCTAAAACAACGACCACCGAGAAGAGCACGAAACTGATCGCCCCGGTGATCGCCAACATGTTTGAGCGCGGTGTCATTAATACAAGCCTTTCCGTTCCCGCATCTCGTCTTCGCCAAAGTCGGTCATATCGCGCAAGCGGTGCGCCAAGCGTCCCGATGCGTTCGCCGCGATCGCGCCGACGAGGTCGTCCATAAACGTATGGACTTGACCATCTTCCATTTTCGTGTCGAGCTGTTTGATGATGCCGATTTTCGCTTTGTCTAAGTATCCGAACGTCGTGACGGCGATGGAACCATATGTGTTGACGGCCCCGATGGCAATCGTCTCATCGACACCGAACAAGCCCTCGTCCGATGCCACGATTGACAACAGTGGCTCGGACAACTGTCCGCGTTCGGCGAGAATATCAAGTTCTGATCCGACGAGAATCGCATGTTGGAGCTCTCGTTTATCTAACACGGCCTCGACCGATTCCGTGCAGTCTTTCAATGACAAGTGTGGCGAATACGGCGCCTGCATTTGATAGACGATCTCGGCGATCGATTCAATCGATACGCCCCGTTCAATCAAGCGAGCCCGTGCGGCCTCGCGTACGTCTCGTGAGTGTGGTACATGTTTCATCATCTAGGCGGGAACACTCCCGCTACACATCCTTTCATCTCGAGAAGGTTTCTCCCGAAGTACTCAACCTCTATTATACTGAAAACTCGAAAAAAAGACTAAGCCCGCTTTGACTTCATTCAATAAATCGGTCATCATAAAAAAGTAGACCACTTTATAAAGGGGGAACTGGAATGAAGATTGGGGTAGTCTTATTTCCATCAAAACAAGTTCAAGATTTCGCCAACTCGTATCGGAAGCGGTACGATACGAAGTACGCCTTGATTTCACCACACGTGACAATCAAGGAACGCACGGAGATTGACGAAGCCGATTTACCGAAAGTGCTCGAGTATTTGCAACAAGTCGCGGACTCGACCAAACCGATCCAATTAAAAATCGATGGGGTCCGCTCGTTCGCACCGACGAACAACGTCCTCTACTTAAAAGTGTTGCCGACGCGCGAACTGTCAGCGCTCCAAGACAAGCTCCACGAGGGGCTTCTCAACCAGCCTCCCAAATACGAGTTTCTCCCGCACATCACCATCGGGCAAGATTTGACCGATGCCGAACTGTTCGACGTGCTCGAACGGATGCGCATGGAGCAAGTTCATTTCGAGGAAACGGTCAACCGTATGGCCGTCATGTATGAGCTCGAAAACGAAACATGGAACGTCTATGAGACGTTCCGGTTCCGCGGATAAGATTACACGCTCCGGTCGACAAATCGACCGGGGCTGTTTTGTTGTTCGGCTTCTAGCCATTCTTCTTGGCGCGGCCGGATTCGTTGGACACGCTGAATCCGCGTGACCGGCTCGATATTCGCCCGTTCTGTCGGTTGAACTTGGCGATTTCCATATTGGACGACCGTGAAATCAATCTGATAAGGACCCATGATCCAACCTCCTTCACAGGTCCTTACCCGAAATCAGGTCGGAATAATACAAAAAAGAGCGCATCGCTGCGCCCTTCCCCTATATTTACAAAATATGATAACCGCTGTCGACGTGGATGACTTCTCCTGTCACACCGCTGCCCATGCTCGATAACAAGAACAAGCCCGTCGAGGCCACTTCTTCTGCCGAGACGTTGCGACGCAGTGGTGCCTTCTGTTCAAGCTCAGACAAAATGCTGTTAAAGTCGCCGACACCTTTGGCCGATAACGTGCGAATCGGTCCTGCCGAGATCGCGTTAACGCGGACGCCGTGAGGTCCGTACTCGTTCGCCAAGTATTTGACGCTCGAGTCGAGAGCTGCTTTCGCGACACCCATCAAGTTGTAGTTCGGGACGACGCGCTCACCGCCGAGGTACGTGAGTGTGATGACCGAAGCGTCTTCTGCGAAATACGGCTTGGCCGCTTTGACGACTGCCGTCAAACTGTACGCCGAAATGTCGAGCGCTTGCGCGAACTGCCCGCGCGTCATTTCCGAGAATTCGCCGCGTAGTGCTTCTTTGTCAGCGAATGCGATTGAATGGGCGATCCCTTGAATCGGCCCTGCTTGTTCGTGAATCGTACGGAACGTCGTATCGATTGCTTCGTCGTTCGTGACGTCGCATTCTAAAAGTAGGGCCTCTCCGTTCAAATCGGCCGCAAGCGACTCAAGACCTGATTTGAAGCGTTCGGCCGCATACGTAAGGACGAGCTTCGCACCTGCCGCGTCGAGCGTCTTCGCGATCGCCCATGCGATCGAGCGTTTATTGGCAATTCCCATGACGACATACGTCTTATTCGTTAACGTTGGATAGATTGACATCGTAAACTCCCCTTTTTAGTACCTGGTTATAACATCTGTTATCAGATTACAGAATGGTGTCTGTTTTGTCAACTAGCGCGTAACGTATTGCGATTTTTTTAACTTACGGTAAGATAAAATACGTATAGAAAGGGTGAGACGACTTCATCATGAACCGCATTCAATCTTATTTAAGAAGTTTAGACACGACACTTTTGACAATCGTCTTTTTCTTGATGGTCATAAGCCTAGGCGCCATTTACACGGCACAACCGATGTTGCCGACACGATTACAACATATCAACTTCGCATTCGATCAAGGAATCCGTTACATCATCGGGTTCGTGGCCATGTTCGCCATCATGACGATCGAGTACGAACAGTTGCGAAAAATTCACTGGTATCTCTATTCCTTCGGGCTCTTGCTGCTAGTGGGCTTGATACCGCTCCGAGATACGACACTCGTTCCAAACATCAACGGGGCGTACGGCTGGTACAACGTGCCAGGTTTCAGTTTTCAACCGGCCGAATTCATGAAGTTGTTTTTGCTCATCTCCATGGCTACGATCGTCTACGACCATAATAAACGCTATGGCTCATCCCAACAGGATACGTGGCTGTTAATGAAGCTCGTCCTACTCGCCATTCCGCCGCTCGGACTGATTGTCACGCAACCGGATTTAGGGACCGGACTGGTTCTCATCACGATGCTCGGGGCCATCATCATCGTCTCGGGAATCGGCTGGAAATGGTTGCTCGGTCTGTTCAGCGCCGCTGCCGTGACGATCGGCGGTTTCATGTACTTGTTCTTCTCCCATTTCGAGGTGTTGCAAAGCTTTGTTCCGGGACACGCCTTGAATCGATTCCAAGCGTGGATTTATCCGTATGAGTATTCCGACGACTTGGCATTCCAATTGATTAAATCGCTTCAGGCGATCGGGTCCGGTCAAATGTTCGGGGCCGGCTACGGTCAAGGTTTGGTCTATTTGCCGGAGTCGCAGACCGACTTCATTTTCGCCGTCATCGCTGAACATTATGGGTTCATCGGTGCGGCCATCGTGATAATCGTCTTCTTCCTGTTCTTATACCGGATGATTCATATCGCGCTTGAGGCAAGCAGTCCGTTCGGCAGTTACATCGTGACCGCAGTCATCGCCATGTTCACGTTCCAAATTTTCCAGAACATCGGCATGACGATCGGTGTCCTTCCAATCACCGGTCTGACGTTACCGTTCATCAGTTACGGCGGGACCGGAATCATCATGAACATGATTGCCATCGGCCTCGTCATGAACGTCGCGTCGAAATCAAAATCGTATATGTTCGACGACGATTGAAAAACAGTCCCGCGCTCAGCTGAGTGCGGGACTGTTTGTATTATGCTTCAAGTCGAAAATCATGCGGGTATGTCGCCTCAATGACGAGTCTCTCGCCCGTCATCGGGTGGCAAAACGTCGCCGAGGCGCTATGGAGCGCGTGACGGTCGAGTACGGTCTTACCACCGTACATCGTATCCCCGAGGAGCGGATGCCCGATATGGCGCAGATGGACGCGGATTTGATGCGTCCGTCCGGTCTCGAGGGCGATCGTCAGCGCTGTATATGCCTCGTGTGGCTCTACTTCGAGAATATGGGTCACGGCGTGCTGTCCGTCTGCCGTCACGATTCGTTCCATGATTGAATCCGGGGCACGGCCGATAGGAGCGTCAATCGTCTGTGGCGAAACCTCGCCTTCGACGAGAGCGAGATACGTCCGTGACAAGCCCCCGGTCTGTTGCAACTTGCTGAACCGATGGTGCACGTACGCATATTTTGCGAACAAGACGACGCCGCTCGTGTCACGATCGAGTCGATTGATGACGTGAATCGCCGACTGCAATCCGATTCGCTCGTAATATCCGAGCACCGCATTGGCAAGCGTGTCGTCGGGATGAAGCCGGGACGGGATCGTCGCGATCCCAGCCGGTTTATCGACGGCGAGCAAATAGTCGTCCTCAAACAGGATCGTGAGCGGGCGTGACGAGCGGACCATCGTCTCCGCCGGCTGTTCGACCGGGAAATGGACCGTCACATCATCTCCTTCGCTGATGTCATAACGTACCGTCCGCGGCTTTCCGTTGACGAGGATGAGCCCCCCTTGTTTGATTTGGGTCAACATCTTGCGCGAGATGCCGCAGTCTGTCATTAAAAAATCGCGCAGCGGGACGTTCGCCCCCGCGACGCGATGCAATGTGAATCCGTACATCGGTTACTTCCCTTCCTCAATGAACGATTCCCGGACCCGTCGCCAAAATGGGAACGGGCGGAACCGGGCAAATGTCACTTTTTCTTTCGCGACCGCACAGCGAATCGAGCGCACGTTCGACCACGACAATGCTTCTTGGTGATCGAACGCGAGTTCGAATTCTGTTTTCGTGTGCGGCTCGATCTTCACTTGATGATGCTTCGGCAACAAGAGCGGTGAACCGATCGTCCGGTACACCAAGTTATTGATTGACGCCATCTCCGTCACTTGGATTGCTTCAATCGACGGATGGACGATGGCACCCCCGAGTGCTTTGTTATAGGCCGTCGACCCGGATGGTGTCGAAATGCATAACCCGTCACCTCGGAACGTCTCGAAATAATCGTCGCGAATCGACAAGTCACAGACGAGCGTACGTTTATAGTTTTTAATCGTACACTCGTTCATGGCGAGTTGTCGTTCGGTCGTCCCGTCCTCGTAATCGATGAGCACCTCGACGAGCGGATAAGACACCGGTTCGAACGATTCGCTCGTGATCATTTCCGTCAACTCGTCGAGCTCGTCTGGTTGCCAGTCGGCGTAAAAACCGAGATGGCCCGTATGAATCCCGACGAGCAGCGTATCATCGAGCCGGTCGATATATTCGTGGAACGCTTGGAGCATCGTCCCATCCCCACCGACCGAGACGACGATCCGCGGCTCTTTCGAGACCGAATGCCCCGCTTCGGTCAATTTATTCGTCAACTCGCGCGCAATGTCGGCCGAACGCGCGTCTCCCCGTGCTACAATCGCAAACTGCATGCCTTGGCCCCCTAGTCTTGGTCCGTTTGGACGTTCATTTCTTTATCCCGGAACACTTGCTGTGCATCTTGAATCTCGACGCGGAGCTGACTCATCTCGGCATCGAGCAAAAATGCCGCTTCAGCCGCCCGGCGCAGGCGCTCCTGCACCTCGACCGGCATATCCCCGTCGTATTTATAGTTGAGCGAGTGCTCGATCGTTGCCCAAAAGTTCATCGCAAGCGTCCGCACTTGGACTTCGACAAGCGTCGGGAACTCGCCATGAATCGTTTGAACCGGGTATTCGAGAATCAAATGGTAAGAGCGGTAGCCTGATTCCTTTTGGTTCGTGATATAGTTACGTTCCTCGACGATTTTAAAGTCGGTCCGGTGATGGAGCAGTTCAAGGACGTGGACGATATCGTCCACGAATTGGCACATGATGCGGAGTCCGGCGATGTCTTGCATCTCCGTCGACAACTTGTCGTAAGGGATTTGCTTTCGCTTCGCCTTCTCGAGAATGCTACCGACCGGTTTGACCCGTCCCGTGACAAACTCGATCGGTGAGTGGTCGTTTTGAGATTTATATTGTTTCCGAATCGCCTTGAATTTAACTTTCAGTTCATCGACCGCGATTTGATACGGCACTAAAAATTGATCCCAATCCATTGATTGCATATGCTGTCACCACTTTCGTTCATTTCGGAAAACCCTGCTTTTTCCGTATGTATCCGATTGTATGGTATCATAAACGAACAATTGTTCATAGAATGGAGCGATGATTTATGACCCAAGAAGTGGAAATTGAATTCAAATCGATGTTGACGAAAGACGAGTATGAGACCTTGCTCACCGCCTACGATTTAACGGACAAAGTGAAATGGCAGGCGAATGACTATTTCGATACACCGACGTTCGAACTGAAGAAGCACGGCGCCGCCCTACGGATTCGCGAGAAAAAACATGGCCAAGTGTTGACACTCAAACAACCGCATGACGTTGGACTGCTCGAGACACATGCCCCAATCAATGAGGCAGAGGCCGAGAACCTGTTCAAATACGGCATCATCCATGATGACCAAATGAAAGAGGCGCTCGCCGCGTTCGACTTGTCCGGCCCGCTCGAACATCTCGGTCGCCTTGAGACGAAACGTGCGGAAATCGAGACGCCAGACGGTCTGCTCGTCCTTGACGAAAGTCATTATTTGGAGATTCACGACTATGAAATAGAATTTGAAGTGACCGATGAAGCGAAGGGCAAACTCGCGTTCGAACAGCTTCTTCATCGCCATGGCATTCCCCTCCGGCCCGCCAAAAATAAAATCGTTCGATTCATGGAAGAAAAGATGCGTCGAAACCAAGGTTGAGCAGATACGTTGCCAACCTTTTTTTTTCGTTGCTACAATGAGCATACGATATATTTGATTTTTGTTTACGAGAGGAGGCGACACAATGGAACTTGAACAATGTAATGAGTCATCCTGTTCATTGGAAGAATCTTCTATCCAAGTAACATATAAGCCATTAGAGTTATTCTATTTCATGGACATCTCAGATCCAAACGGGCTTCACGTGATGACACTCATTAAAAAACTCGAACTTGAATACGGGCACTTGATTCGTTTCCGTATGGTTTCGACGGTTCCTAGTTGTGTTGGCGGATGTCAAGAAGAGGTTCGCCTTCTCACGATGATCAAGGCTATGGAGTTACAAGGGAAACGTCATGCGATGCGCTTCATGCGCCATCTGCATATTAACGATATCTTTTTGAAGGATGGCTCTAGCGACAGCGACTTATGGGAAATTGCCCGCTCGTTCGTCAGTTATGGACTCGACATCGATGAGTTGGCTGCCGATATCCAATCCAATCAACTGCTGAGCGCACTGGCGGTCGATCATGAGATCTTGAAAGACTGGGAAATCGAATCGCTTCCCGCCTTGACGTTCGTCACGCGTGACGAGGCGCTCAAAATCGAAGGACTCTATCCGTATGACGTCTATCAGGCTGTCATGGCCGAACTGCTCGGCTATGTACCGACCCGTGAGACCGATTGGAACGTCGAGAAAGTGTTAGGACACTATGACGCCTCGACGATTACCGAGCTCGCTTTCATTTTAGAGCTCGACAAGCCTGTCATCGAAAGAGAATTAAAAAAACTGTCGCTCCAACAACGTTGCCGGCCTGTCCCGGGCTGCAGCGGCGAAGCTTGGGCGACGAATAAATGACACAACAAAACCCACGGCCGGGGAGCCGTGGGTTTTTTCGATGTTTCCCGCGGGGACGGAAAACATCGTACCCGAGTATCTATACAGATCACAGGTTGGGAGAAAGTTTACGGTCAATAAAGGGGTTTGTGATTGATTTCACACTTATAATATACCGAGACGAGCGCACCGTGACAAGCACTTTGTTCATATTGTCACATAATGTTCACGCCCCGCTTCTTTTATTGGAAAAGTAACGCTTCCATCTCGTCTAGCACGGCCTCGAACTGATCGAGCGCTGCGAGCACCGGTGCTTTCGTCGTCATATCGACTCCAGCCGCCTTCAATACTTCAATTGGATAATCGCTCGACCCGGCCTTCAAGAACTTGTCGATGTAACGACGGACGGCCGGTTCCCCTTCGTCCATGATCTGTTGCGACAATGCGGCCGACGCCGAGATGCCCGTCGCATACTGATAGACGTAGTAGTTGTAATAGAAGTGCGGGATCCGTGCCCATTCGAAGGCGATCTCCCCATCGATGACGAGCTCGTCTCCGAAGTATCGCTTGTTGAGCTCGAGGTACGTCTCATTTAAGTACTCAGGTGTGAGCGAGACGCCATCTTGGGCCGCTTTATGGATCATATGCTCGAACTCGGCGAACATCGTCTGACGGAACAACGTGCCACGGAACGTCTCGAGCTGATTGTTCAAGAGATAGAGCCGCTCTTGGCGGTCTGTACGCGTCTTCAGTAAATAGTCGTTCAAGAGCGCCTCGTTCGTCGTCGATGCCACTTCGGCCACGAAGATCGAGTAGTCCCCGTATGGATACGGCTGCGACGCCCGCGTGTAATGGCTATGGACCGAATGACCGAACTCATGGGCGAGCGTGAACAAGTTGTTGACGTTGTCTTGCCAGTTCATCAAGATGAACGGCTGCGTGTCGTACGCGCCTGAAGAGTAAGCACCGCTCCGTTTGCCACGCGTCTCACGGACGTCGACCCAGCGTGAATCGAGACCGTCCTTGACGATTTGGACGTACTCGTCACCGAGTGGTGCGAGTCCCTTGACCATCAAGTCTTTCGCTTCGTCATATGGAATTTTCATGTCCACGTCTTTCACGAGCGGTGTATACAAGTCATACATATGCAGCTCGTCCACACCGAGTGCCCGTTTCCGGAGCGCGACGTAACGATGCAACAAGTCGAGGCGCTCGTTCACCGCTTCGACGAGACCGTCGTATACCGCTTCCGGGATGGCGTTATGATGGAGCGCCGCTTGACGGGCACTCTCGAACTTACGGACCGTCGCATAGAAGTTATCCTTCTTCACGCTGCCTGACAACGTCGAGGCGAACGTGTTCAAATATTGCTCGTACGTGCCGTACATCGCCTTGAACGCCCCTTCGCGGACGCTACGGTCGCTCGACTCGAGGAATGTGATGTAACGGCCATGCGTCAATTCGACGTCTTCACCTTTCTCGTTCTTCACTTTCGGGAATTTCAAATCGGCGTTGTTGAGCATGCCGAACGTCGAACTCGACTGGCCGAGCACGTCACCAGCTTGAGCGAGAATCGCCTCTTCGGCTTCCGTCAACACGTGCGGACGCTCTTGCGCCAACTCGTCGAACGCATGGCGATAGACGTTGAGCGATTCGTGTTCCGCCATGAACGCCTCGATTTGACTCTCATCGATGGCGAGCAGTTCCGGCGTCATGAATGCGAGCTGAGCCGAGATTTGGGCCGCGAGCGAGCCCGCCCGGTCGTTCAACGCTTGGTAATGACTGTTCGACGTATCTTCGTCATAACGCATATGGGCGTATGTATACAGTTTATGCAATTGACGCGAGATGTCGTCGCGAAGTTGCAGGCCTTCAAACAAAGTAGAGGCTGATTCCCCGAGTTTACCTTTAAACTCGACCAAGGCCGGCACGTTTGCTTTCAATGCCTCAAAATCGTGTTCCCACGCCTGATCGTCCGCATAAATCGTCTCCAAGTTCCACGTCTCCTCGACGGGTACTTGTTTTCGTGTGAGTACTTCTGACATATGTCCACTTCCTTTTCCTAGTTTGTATACGATTTCGCCATGAATCGCTGAAACCCTTGAAATAATCGAAGATCGTGGAGAAGGGCCGTCTCTAGCGTCTTTGGGACGTGCCAATCCCGCACCGACTCCGTCATATCAAACACGTTCAAGAGTTGTCTCCATTGTACTTCAAACGCTTGGAGAAAGTCGCTTGTCGGGGTCACGTCAAACTGGCGGCACGTCTTCTCAATACTCCATGCGACGGAGTCGTCGGGACGCTCACGCCGATTCAAATAAAGCACCGTCTGAAACGTGAACGGATGGACGTGGATGCCCCAAAGCGAGGATAACGGCAAGTAACAGCAACTCGGCATGAGAGATGGTAACATTCCGATCGGATACAATCGGTTCAAGACGAGCCGGCGGTACTGCGGCGTCGGATAGGGCGGGGTCATCCGGCGGCGCCGGACGAGTTGAACCCATTGCTGGGCGTCGAAACGATAATAACATTCGAACGGCGAACTCGAGAATGACGATACGGTCTGCCAATGACCAACGCCACGTCGAACCGATATCGGGAAGCCAATGAAACGATAAAGTGATTGCTTGTAAGGGACATGGAGGCCATGCCGTCTAAACAGTTCGTGACGCATCCACGGCTGCAATGAAGGCCAAGCACTAGGTTCTAATCCGCTCGCCAGCCAGACGACATCGAGTCCGTTGTCGCGATAATGTCTCGTCCGCTCGACGTAAGACTCGATTGTGAGCGTCGACGCTTGAATTTCGATGACGAGCCTCGTATCGTCGCGTCGGGCCAGCAAATCGGCACGACGTGCGCCGATGACGACTTCTTGTTCGACGGCGTAACCTTGTGTCTGAAGCCACTGCCGAACACCCCATTTGTCTTCGTGGTGCCCCGTCGACTCGCCTCGTCCACACGGATGGACATGTGCGAAATGAAGCCGTCGCCTCACACCTTGCTTGACGATGACCCGTTCCCCGCATTCTGGACACACAAAAGGGGCAAACGGTTCGATCCGCCCCCGACTTAACGTAAGGGCATCGACATACCCCCCTGTCCGATCGATGGCAAACCGCATCCCGCTTCCCCCTCATAGTAGTGGTGAAAACATTCGGGCCAATGACTCGACGAGTTTGATGAAGTACGACCGTTCCGAGAACGCTTGCAACTCCAACTCGTGTGACCCTTCAAAGTCTTTATAGAGATCTTGCTTGAGCTGATGGACGGAATTCGTGTTGTATAAGAGCGCATTCACCTCGAAATTGAGGTGGAAGCTCCTGAAGTCCATGTTCGCCGTCCCGATCGTCGCCAGCCCATCGTCGACGACGATGACTTTCGAGTGCATGAACCCTTCTTCATACAGATAAATCTTCACACCGGCGCTGAGCAGCTCCTCGAAGTACGACCGGCTCGCATAAAACACGATCTTATGGTCCGGATAGCTCGGGAGCACGATCCGGACATCGATTCCGGACAGCGAGGCGGTCTTGAGCGCGCTCATGATGTCCTCATCGGGAATCAAATACGGCGAAGAGATATAGACCGATTTTTTCGCGGCGTTGATCAGCGCGAAATAGATCGACTTCATCGTCTCATACGGTTCATCCGGTCCGCTCGCCACGATTTGTACACCCCCGCTCGCGCTGCGTACCGTCTCGAGCGGTTCGAGATAAAACGGAGTGAACAGGCGCTCGCCCGTCATATAGTACCAGTCCTGCAAAAAGATCAGTTGCAGTTCCGACACCCCTTCCCCTCTGACGTACAGATGCGTGTCACGCCAGAAGCCGAACTTCGAATGTTCGCCCAAATACTCGTCACCGACGTTCAACCCGCCGGTGAACGCCTCCGTGCCGTCGATGACGACAATCTTCCTGTGGTTCCGGTAGTTCGTCTTGCTCGACACGAGCGGTAAGACGACGGGGAAGAAGGCTTGGACGTGGACGCCTGCTTGCCGCATCTCGTCGAAGAACGTCCCGCTCGTATGGATCGAGCCGACGGCATCGTACAAGAAGCGGACCTCGACCCCCGCCCTCGCCTTGTCGATCAAAATGCGTTGAATTTCCCGAGAAATACGATCTTCCCGGAAAATATAATATTCGAGATGGATGTGGCGGGTCGCCCCTTTCAAGGCGGGCAACAGTTTCGAAAACTTTTCTTGCCCGTTCGTCAGCACTTGCGTATACGTGTTCGATGAGACGGGTAATTGATTGAGTGACGACGTCAAATGGAGCAATTTCTCATAATCGTCGTGGGAGAACATGAGTGACGGCGACAACGTCATCGCCTTCTGCCGATAGGCGAGGTATGTCTCTTCATCGAGCATCGCTTTCTCTTTGAACATCCGCTTCCGGCGATAGTTCTGTCCGAACACGAAATAAGCGAACAGACCGACGACCGGGAAGCCGAGCATGACGATCGCCCAAATGAGCGTCCGTTGCGGATTGCGGTTCTCGAGCAAGATGACGAGCAAAATGCTGAACGTCGTCAAAAAGACGAGCACCGAGAACAAGCCAATCACTTGGGAGCTCCAGTAATATGATAATACGGCAATGAGACCTGCGAGCAAAATCAGGGATAAAAGGACTTGTATGCGTCGCAACATATTATAAACTGACCCCGTTTCTATCTTGTATTATCATAATTATACAACTTAACGCCATCTTTTGAGGGGAGCGAACGAAATATGGGCACATTTTTGATTACGGGAGCGACGAGCGGGATTGGACGGGCCGTTGCCCTCCGGTTAGCAGAGGAAGGACATGACGTCATCGGCATCGGCCGAGACGAGGCACGAGGCGAAGAAATCGAGGCGGCATCCGCTCGCGTCACGTTTATGGCATGCGATTTGTCCCAACCCGACGACATCGAGGCGATGATGGACGAACTCAAAGACCGGGCCATCACGTTAGACGGCCTATTCAATAACGCGGCGACGTTCGGGCGCCCCGGGACACCAGAACGGTTGCCTGCGTCCGCGTTCGATGACGTCTTTGAACTGAACGTGCTCGCGACAAATCGACTTATCCAACGCGCTATCCCGCTCCTCGCGAATGGAGCGAGCGTCGTCAACAACGCTGCCATCGTCGGCCACGTCAAATTCCCACCGATGCTTGGTCCATACGCCGCGTCCAAAGCGGCCGTCATCGCCTTGACGAAGACGTTCGCCCATCGAATGAAAGGCAAAATCCGCTTCAATGCGGTCTGTTTCGGTCCGGTCGACACCCCGCTCAGTCACAAGTTGTACGGCGGGGAAGCCAAGTTCCAAGAGGCGATGACCCATCATTTCCGGGGACATGCCGCTAAACCGGATGAAGTGGCGCCGGTCGTGACCTTCTTGTTGAGTGAGGCGTCGAGCTATATCAACGGCCAAGCCATTACGGTCGATGGGGGCTATACCCTCTCATGATGCACAGAAAGGAAGGGGTCTTCTCGGACCCCTTCCTTTCTCGTTAATCACGTATTTTCCGTGCTTTCGTCATCTGATTCGTCAAGAACGCTTTCTCTCGTGGATGCAACTCATCCAAGTCGAGCGCTTCCTCAAAGTAGTCGATGAATTCCTCGAACGTTTCATCATGCGAGGCGTGTGCCTGAATCCGCGCGATTCGGATTGCCTCGAAGACGGATGCCATCACGAAAATGTCGTGACTCGCATACGTCTTCACAGGAGCGAACGCCTCGAACAATGTCGCTTCCATCGTTTTACGTTTGGCATGCCAGTTACTCTTGTCATTGGAGAATAAAAAGTCGCCTGCCGGCAATCGGCTCAGTTCGCGTAAAATATCGCCGATGTAGTGAATCGCGTGAATCGCCGTATTCGGATCATTGATGCCCGGTGAGACGCCTTTCAGCGCGATCTCACTCAACTTCTCGATGACGAACGCCGGGTCTTGAATCGATGAACGGATTTCACCGATTTGGAACACGTCGATATCGGGCGCTTCTTCTGCGAGCCAATAGCCGAGAATATCTCCTTCCGCTACAAAGTCCCCAACGGCCACGACCGATTCGAAGTCAACGTCACGGCTCTCCTGCTTCTCGCTCGAGAACAGTTGGACGTAGCCCGTTCGAGAGGCATAGACCGCCTGTCCTTCGAACGTGTGAACCGTTCGTTTCGGGACGATATACATGTCTTCCTCTTCGACCGCCCGTCTTTGGTTTTCGATGACGGATAGCGCTTCGCGGTGCAATGCCGATAAGAGGCGTTCCGCTTGAATCGAGACGCTGATCGTTTGAATGAATTTAACGAACGCCCAAATCGAGCTGACGACGAGCAGGACACTGATGCCTGAAGCGAGTACGACGTCTTCATCCGATGTCCGGATAAGGAACAAGTTCGTAATGCCGTACACCGTCGTCATGATGAACAGGCCGAGTGTATGCTTCGACGCCGAGTTCGTCAAAAAGTTATTGATCGTCCGAGGCGAGAACTGCGACGAATACGTCGTCAAGACGACGAGGATCGTCGAAAAGCTGAACGTCATCATCGTCATGAGGCTCGTGAACGACGAAGACAGGACAGAAGCTGCTGAATCCTTGTCTAAATAAATGATTTCCGGTAACAGCTCCCGAAAGAAGCTTCCAAAATATTGAGTCAGGAACGTTAACGCGATCCCTCCCACTCCGTATAAAAACGGAACGAACCAGGTGCTATCTTCCAACTTTAATTGAATCCGCTTGAGCATCACGACACCTCTTCGTATGTATAAATTGGTAAAAAAATCGCCTGTCCACATGAACAGGCGATTAGGGTTTAGAAATAGTGACGGACTTTTGAGAAGACATCCCCGTCGAGAATGAGCTTGCCGTATTCTTCAAGCATCGCTAACGTCTGCGTGCTGAACGTCAAATACTCGGCTAAGAGACTTAATACGTTCTCTTCTTCTTCCGGTTCCATCTCGTCTGGGAAGTCAATCCACAAGTAATACCGATTGTCGTAATGGAATAACTTAAGGTTGACGTTGTTCAACGCCTCTCCTGCTCGTTTACTGAGCGAGATGATCGCCTCAAAGTCATCCGTTTCCATGGCGAGCGGAGCCCACGCCTCCGGCTCAGCTTCGATTTCATCAAGTTCACTCAATTGATCAAGCACCGATTGCTGATCGCGCGCCTCATCGATTGCCGAGCGCAGCAGTGACCCAAGCTCAGAATCGTCTTCAGAGTCAATCACATTTTTCGCGATCGTCACGGTCACTTCAAGTCCTTTTTCAAACGCTTGTACTTGTATCCATAGTGGACCATCAAACGAGATATCTTCTCGTTCGTGCGCTTCGTCCATCATCTGCCAGAACAGCTGCTCACCACGTTCTCGGTTATACCAGATTTCATCACGAGCGAAACCGCGTTTCTCGATATCGACATACGTAATGAAAAATTTGACGGTGTTGTCGTTGATGCGCTCAATTTTCACGATTGTCCACTCCCTTCTCACCTCACTCCTACTTCAACAATTAAGGAGGAGAGGGGAAATTGTCTTGTTATCATAGTACCCTTTTTTTAACGTGTCAATCTATTGATGATGGGGTTGTTACTATTATTTTATCGGAAAAACGGAATAATAAAAAGCACACTGCTTAGACAGTATGCTTCCTCACTCGTTGACGAGTCGTTGCGCTTCTTGAAGTTGGAACGTCCGGACCTTGCGCGGCAAGAATCGACGAATCTCATCTTCGTTGTACCCGACTTGAAGACGTTTTTCATCAATCAGAATCGGACGGCGGAGCAATCCTGGATATTCTTGAATCAAATCATATAGTTGTTGGAGTGAAAGCGCATCGACCGATACGTCGATTTTCGAGAAAACTTTAGATCGGGTCGAGATGATTTCATCTGTCCCATCTTCTGTCATACGTAGGATTTGTTTGATCTCATTGAGTGAGAGTGGTTCTGAAAATATGTTCCGTTCCGTGAATGGAATATCATGCTCCTCGAGCCATGCCCGTGCTTTTCGGCACGATGTGCAGCTCGGAGACGTGTACAATGTGACCATTTTCGTTCCTCCCTGATCAAGTGTTCGTTCATCTTTTTCAAGTGACTCTATTTGTATACCCAAAAATTCGTCCACTTAATTATAATAATTCTTATTTATTGAAACTTCAATGATAACTTTTCTCACTCGGGTAAGAAAAGAGGACGCATTCAGGAGAATGCGACCCTTGATCGACCGTTCTAGGACGCCGGCATTCGAGAAACCGGTTGTGATACCGTCTCTTTGCCAGGCTTCACTTGTAAGTCTTTCAATTTCTTCTTGAGGACTTCCTTCAGAAGTTTCTTTTTCTGTTGCAATACTTTGTCACGCTCTTTCATGGTCTCTCACCCCCAACGCCATAAGGACTCGACCCACCGACCGTTACTGAATCTGAAAATCTTGAACTTGCACTAATCTACAATTAAATTATAGCACATTCTTATGAAAATGGTTGAACAATCTCGAAGATTTTCATCATTTCACACGTTCCAAATTTGCTTTTCTTTTTCAATTCCCGTATAGTTAATAGAAATAACCTTTGAAATCACCAAGGAGGAGAGCGAATATGAGAATTACGCTAGAGACGATTATGCAACATCCGGTCACCCAAAAATATTTGACCCGTTCCGGTCTGAAACACGCCGTCGACGTGTGTGAACGCGCTCTCGAATTGGCGACGCGACGAGGGCTTGATACGGATTTAGCGACGAAAGCCGCTCTGCTCCATGACATCGGTCACTACGAATGGTACACCGAAGGCAAATGGAACTACGATTTATACCGTCAAAACGACATTCATGCCATTAAAGGGGCCGAACGCGCCCATAAGCTATTGATTCGTCTCGGGGAAGACCCGGCGCGCGCGAAAGAGATCTCGGTCATGATTTTGCTTCATACCGATTCCTATCTCCCGCCTAACCGGATTCAACGTACCCCACTCCAACAGCTCGTCCATGATGCGGATACGTACGTGGAACAACCTGGCGGACTGCATCACTATGAGACGATGGAAATCGAAGATGCCCTTGCCCGTGTCCGCCTGATTGACGCGGTCGTCGAACGGCTCTCGAACTTGCCACGCATCTCAAACGCCTGACACCGTCCTTGGATGGTGTTTTTCTTTGCGTTCAAAAAAGTCCCGAATCCGGTTGGATTCGGGACTTTCTAATTATACGAGTTGCGCTTTATACGCTTCGTATTCTTCGTCTGTCAATGAGACGTAATGGCCTGGCTCGACTTCACGGAGCGGTGGGATGCTTGAATCCTCATCCGAACGTCCGACGGCACCGAGTGACTTCGACTCATACACGATCCGCTTACGTGTGCGCTCATGCTCTGGATCCGGAAGCGGGATCGCCGAGAGAAGCGACTTCGTATAGGCGTGAATCGGGTTCTCATACAAACGCGCTGCTGGAGCGAGTTCGACGAGGTGACCTTGATACATGACACCGATCCGGTCTGAGATATACTTGACCATCGACAAATCGTGGGCGATGAACAAGTACGTCAAATCACGGTCGCGTTGCAATTCTTTCATCAAGTTGACGACCTGAGCTTGGATCGATACGTCGAGAGCCGAGATTGGCTCATCGGCGATGATGAAGTCTGGTTCAACCGCGAGAGCGCGGGCAATCCCGATCCGCTGACGTTGACCGCCCGAGAATTCGTGCGGGTAACGGCTCGCGTGCTCTTTCGTAAGACCGACCGTTTCGAGAAGGTCATAGACACGGTTCATCCGGTCTTCTTTCGTCTTGGCAAGGCCGTGGATATCAATGCCTTCAGCGATGATATCAGCGACCGTCATCCGCGGGTTGAGCGATGCGTAAGGATCTTGGAAGATCATTTGCATGGCCCGGTTGAATTTCAACTTCTCCGCTTTCGACTTCTTGCCATGAACGTTTTCGCCTTTGAAGACGACGTCACCGTCCGTCGCGTCATAAAGACCGATGATGGTACGACCTGTCGTCGATTTCCCACAACCTGACTCCCCTACGAGACCGAGTACTTCACCTTTGTAGATATCAAACGAGATGCCATCGACCGCTTTAACGACGCGGCCTCGGCCAATTTTAAAGTGCTGCTTCAGGTCTTTTACTTCGAGTAATTTCTCGCGTTCCATTATTCAGCACCACCTTTCAAAATCGATTTGGCGAACGCGCTGTCCGGACGATACTTGAGTGCAAGGTCACGGATTGCTTTCGGCGGGCTCACTTGCGGTGCTTGCGGGTGCAATAACCAACTTGCCGCATAGTGCGTGTCGCTAATTTGGAACATCGGTGGTTCTTTTTCAAAGTCGATCTTCATCGCATACGGGTTACGTGGTGCGAACGCATCGCCTTTTGGCGGGTCGAGCAAGTTCGGCGGCGTACCTGGGATGGCAGGAAGCGCCTCGTTCGGGTCATCAGATGGGCGCGGCATCGATCCGAGCAGTCCCCATGCGTATGGGTGACGCGGCTCGTAGAAGATCTCATCGACCGTTCCCTTCTCGACGATTTTACCAGCGTACATAACGGCAACACGGTCAGCCATGTTCGCGACGACACCGAGGTCGTGCGTGATGAAGATAATCGCTGTGCCGGTCTTTTGTTGGATGTCTTTCAAAAGCTCCAAAATCTGAGCTTGAATCGTTACATCGAGAGCCGTCGTCGGCTCATCGGCGATCAATACTTTAGGGTTACATGCGAGCGCGATCGCGATAACGATCCGTTGACGCATACCACCTGAGAGTTGGTGCGGATATTGCTTAAGACGTGCTTCTGGGTTTGGAATCCCAACGAGTGTGAGCAATTCCAGCGTACGCTTCTTCGCATCTTCACCCGTAAGACCTTGGTGTTGCTTCAATCCTTCAGCAATCTGTTTGAAGATCGTCATCGTCGGGTTGAGTGATGTCATTGGATCTTGGAAGATCATGGCGATATCACGGCCACGGATCTTCAACATTTCTTTTTCCGACAACTTCGCCAAGTCTTTACCTTCGAACAAGATTTCTCCGTTCGTGATTTCACCTGGCGGGTTCGGGATCAGACGCATGATCGCTTTTGAAGTGACGGATTTACCAGAACCCGATTCACCAACGATGGCGAGCGTCTCGCCTTTTTTCAAATCAAACGATACGTTGCGAACAGCTTGTACCGTTCCAGCATACGTATGGAACGAGACCGCTAAGTCTCGGACAGATAAAATCGTTTCCATTCACGAGTCCCCCTGTTTCTATAATTATTTACGCATTTTCGGGTCAAACGCATCACGCAAGCCATCGGCGAGCAAGTTGAAGCTGACCATGAGCAAGACGATGATGACTGACGGGATGACGAGCAAGTACGGGAATGTCCGTAGCTCTTTGTATCCGTCGTTGATCAACGTACCAAGTGACGCTTGTGGCGGTTGAAGTCCGATCCCGATGAAACTGAGGAACGCCTCGAAGAAGATGGCAGATGGAATCGTGAACATGAGTGTGATGATGATGGCGCCGAGCGTGTTCGGGATCAAGTGTTTGAAGATCAAACGGTTACTTGAAGCACCGAGCGTACGAGCTGCCAAGACGAACTCTTGGTTTTTAAGTTTCAAGATTTGACCGCGGACGAGTCGACTCATCCCAATCCAGCCGGTGATCGTCATCGCGAGGATGATCGTGAACACCCCTGGGTCAAAGATCAAGATGAACAAGATGATCAAAATCAAGTTCGGAACACCTGTCAAAATTTCAACGATCCGCTGCATGATGTTATCTGTGCGGCCACCGAAGTAAGCCGAAATCCCACCGTATGCGACACCGATGACCGTATCAATGATCGCAGCCATCAAACCGATGAAGAGCGAGATGCGCGTTCCTTCCCAAACACGTGACCAAAGATCACGGCCGAGGTAATCCGTACCGAACCAGAAGTTCTCTTCGACATTTTTCTGTTCATAGAAATCGATGTCGCGTCCACCGAGGTTGGCCATCCCATCAAACCCTGCCCACTCAAGTCCAGTGACTTTAGGTGGAAGTTTTGCTTGTGAGATGTTTTGTTCATAAGCGTCACGGCCTGAAAGCATCGGACCGAACAACGCGAGCAAGACGAGAATGACAATGACTGACAACGAGAGGATGGCGGCTTTGTTTTTCTTTAGGCGCATCCAAGCGTCTTGCCAGAAGTTCAAACTTTTACCGGCAATACGTTCACCGAGCTGTTCATTCATCTCGACACGTTGGAACATGTCTTGGTCGAACTGCTCGAAATTCTTTTTATTTTCAATCATCAGTTATCCCCCCCAAGACGAATACGTGGGTCAACGACTCCGTAGAGCAAGTCGACAAGTAGAATGATAATAATGAACAAGGCCGAGAAGAAGAGCGTTGTGCCCATGATGACCGAGTAATCATTCAACGTAATTGATGTAACGAACAACTCACCAAGTCCCGGAACCGCAAAGATTTTTTCGATAACGAACGTACCTGTCAACAGGCCGGCCGTCATTGGTCCAAGAATTGTGATGGCAGGAATCATCGCGTTACGCACCATGTGTTTCCAAACGATGGCGTTTCCGGTCAATCCTTTCGCCTTAGCGAGCGTGACATAATCTTGTCCGGTCACTTCTAGCATCTCGGTCCGGACGAAACGAGCGATCGCCGCCGTGACACCGAGCGAGAGCGAGATGGTCGGCAAAATCGTATGAGCCGGTGAATCCCAGAACGCGACAGGGAGGATTTGCAACTTAACCCCTACATAGTACTGAAGGAGGGCTGCAAATACGAATGATGGGACAGAAATCCCGATTACCGATACGAACATTGAACCATAGTCGATGTACGTGTTATGACGGATGGCTGCAACAATCCCGAGGAGCAATCCGACAAACGTCCCGAGGACGAGCGCTTGAATCCCTAGTTGAGCTGAAGGTCCGATCCGTTCCATAATCAAATCCGTCACTGGCCGGTTGGCCGTACGGAACGATACTCCGAGGTCACCTTGCACAAGGTTCCCTAAGTAAGTCGCATAACGAACTGGAAGTGGATCATTGAGTCCGTAACGATCGTTCAAGAGTTGAATTTGTGATTCAGTCAATTTCTCCTGGTTTTGGTACGGCGAACCTGGAAGCAGGTCCATCAGGAAAAACGTGAACGTCGCAATCAAGAAGAACGTGATGAGGCCGTAAGTCAGCCGTTGCAGAATATAACGTCCCATAAATAAATACCCCCTGTTTTTCTAATGTGTCTATGCTTGCACCAACAGCGTCACTATGACATATTGCCCTTTTCTTGAATTCACAAAATGAAAGGAATTTTCTGAAAGAATAGGTCAAACGTCATCTCAAGGCTCTTAGCACAGCACATGAAAATTGAAGAATCCTTAGTTTGTAAAGTATTCTGAATTTTCACTGTTACTACATTATACTTTACCAACAAAACATTTGAATAGTATTTTCTCTCATTTCCGGATTTTTTTTAGAAAAGGGGGGACATGCACGTTGCATGCCCCCTTCTCATTTAGTTGATATCGACGTATTTGTACTGGTAATCAGCACCGAATAGTTGACGGTTGAAGTTTTCGACGTTTGGACGGAGCAAGTAAGCGACACCAGCTTGGTAAATCGGCATGATGGCTTGGTCTTGTTCGATCAAGAGCGTCTCTGCTTCTTTAAATTTGTCATAACGGGCATCGATTGCTGTTTCAGCAGATGCTTCATCAATCAACTTGTCGTAGGCAGCAGACTTGTAGTTGATGTCGTTTTGACCGTTGTCAGACGTGAAGATGCCAAGGTTTGTGAGCGGATCTTGATAGTCAGGTCCCCAAAGGGCGAATGACATTTGGTACTCTCCGTTCGCTTCGAGCTCGAGCTTGTTGTTGAACGGTTGTTGTGAGATGTTCACGGTCACGTTCGGCAAGTTCGATTCGATTTGGCCTTTCATGTACTCTGAGATTTGTTTCGATACTTCGCTGTCGAACGAGAGAAGTTCGATTGTAGCAGCTTCGCCGCCAGTCGCTTCTTCCCAAAGGGATGCCGCTTCGTCAGCGTTCGTTTCAAAGTGCGTCACGCCTTCCGTGTAATCCGTGCCGTCTTCATACTTGATGAAGTCTTTCGGGATGAACGAAGTCGTGGCGATTGAACCGTTGTTCAAGAGTTGGTCGATGATTCCGGCTGGGTCGACCGCACGAGCGACTGCTTTACGGGCATTGACGTCAGCGAAGACTTCATCTTCATGGTTGAACTTGAAGTAACCGACGCTTGAACGAAGGCCTGTGTTATAGTCGTCGTTCTCTTGGAAAGCAGCAACTTGTTCAGATGAAAGGCCGGCGTAGTCGACTTCTCCTGCTTCATACAAGTTGACGACTGTCGATGTGTCTTTGACGACACGTACGTCTACTTTTTCCAAGGCGACGTTTTCAGCATCCCAGTACGCGTCGTTTTTCGTCAACACGTACCCTTGCTCACGATCCCACTCCGACCATGTGAATGGACCGTTGTAAATGTGGTTCTCTGGAGTCGTTGAGAAATCCGCACCCTTTTCAGTAGCGAACGCTTCGTTGATCGGTGTGAATGTACCGAACGATGTGAGCGAGATGAATGATGGGTCCGGACGCTCGAGTGTGACTTCAAGCGTCTTCTCATCGATTGCTTTCACGCCGAGGTCTTCTTTTGGAAGATCTCCTGTGTTGATGGCTTCAGCATTTTTTACTGTGTTCATGATGTACGCGTATTGTGAACCAGTTTTTGGATCCACAGCGCGTTGCCAAGCGTAGACGAAGTCGTTCGCTGTGACAGGTTCGCCGTTAGACCATTCCGCGTCGCGGAGTGTGAACGTGTAGACCGTTTCGTCTTCGTTCACTTCTGGTTCTCCTTCGGCGATTGCAGGAACGGCATTCCCGTCTTGATCCAGACGGTAAAGACCTTCCATCGTGTTGGCGATCAAGTTGAACGCGACTGCGTCCGTCGCGAGCGCCGGGTCAGCCGTTGTAATATCAGACGTGTCCGTCAAGCGGAGAACTTTTTCTCCGTTCGAAGACGAACCGCCGTCAGAGTCTCCGCCAGTCGAGCAAGCGGCGAGCACTGAACCGAGTGCCAAGATGAGTGTCATCATGAGCAAAATCGATTTTTTCTTCATTGCGATGTCCCCTTTCTGAATCGTGAAGCATGGCGTTTCGTCGGACGATAACATCTTACTTTTTCTTTAATTTTCTGAATATTTCATTTTGTATCCGACGAAAGAACGTTAGGGCTATTGTAAAAAATTTTTAATCAAACTGTCAACTCCCTAATAAACCGCTGTCATTTTCAACACGAACTTCTCGCCTTCTCCACCAAGCAACAGGTATCATAGAGCCATAGGGCGGATGACTCGATGGAGCACATCCAAGCTGAAAGGAGTTTGTCACATTGAAAAATTTTAGAAGTATATTAATCGTTTGGGGGATTGTCACAATTGCCTACACGGTCTGGTCGAGCCTCTCTTATTACCAGGATGAAACGTTATTGTTTCATTTGAGCGGCGGTCTGTTCGTCGCCGGGATGCTCGTCTTTGCAATCGGTATGTTCTCTCAAATGAGCGCGTCTGGACTATTCGACGGCATCATGTACGGGTTCAAACGTAACCGACGCGCCAAGTTGAAAGAGATTGATCCGGATTACGAGGAAGACGAAGAGGCGACTCCGGAAGAACGGGCCGCTCAAAAACATTCGGCTTCGCGTTGGGTGTACGTCGGCGTCGGTAGCATCATTCTCTCCTACGTCATCACCCTCGTTTGACCTTCCGATTTTTCAGACGATATGCTACACTATGGCTAGAACAATAGGAAACACGATGAAGAAGACAAGTACCTCGATCCCCCTTTCCCCCAGAGAGTCTACGTTGCTGCGAGTAGATGGAGAGCGTCGAGCGAATGGACTTCGGAGTGGCTCACCTGAACGATAGTATGGTGAGACGGTCACGCCCGTTAACGCGATCAAGTGGCATGAACTTCATGCAAATTTGGGTGGCACCGCGGTTATTCGTCCCGATTTTTCGGGCGGGGAACCGCGGTTTTTTTATATTCTATGGAGGTGCAATCATGGCAAAAATCTTTTCTGGCATTAAACCGACCGGCGTCGTGACGCTCGGTAACTACTTAGGGGCGATGAAACAGTTTGTCGAGCTCCAAGACGAGCACGAAGCGTTCTACTGTGTCGTCGATCTCCATTCGATCACGGTCCAACTTGACCGGGTCGAGTTGATGGACAACACGCGTAAACTTGCGGCGCTCTATCTCGCTTGTGGTCTCGACCCTGAGAAGTCGACGATTTTCGTCCAGTCGGAAGTGAAGGCGCACGCCCAGCTCGGATGGATGTTGACGTGTATCGCCGGCATGGGTGAACTGAGCCGGATGACGCAGTATAAAGACAAATCCCAAAACAGTGAAAATATCGGTGCCGGCCTCTTCGTCTATCCGACGCTCATGGCGGCCGATATCCTCTTGTACGGGACAGAACTCGTCCCGGTCGGTGATGACCAAAAACAACACGTCGAATTGACGCGTGACTTGGCCGAGCGCTTCAACAAGCGCTACTACGAGACGTTCACGATTCCTGAGCCGCTCATTCAAAAAGAAGGCGCCCGCATCATGAGTTTGACGAACCCGGTGAAGAAGATGTCGAAATCGGATGCGAACGTGAAAGGCTTCATCTCGATGCTCGATGAGCCGAACGTCATCCGCAAGAAAATCAAGAGCGCGGTCACAGACTCGAGCGGGATCATCAGCTTCGACCGAGAGAACAAGCCGGGAATCTCAAACTTGCTTGAGATTTATTCACTCTCGACCGATACGCCAATCGACGAACTCGTCGAACGTTATCAAGATTCGAACTACGGGACGTTCAAACAAGATGTCGCTGAAGCGGTCGTCGCCATGCTCGAACCGATTCAGAATCGCTATCATGAACTCGTCGACTCAGCTGAGCTCGATGCGATCCTCGATGCAGGACGTGAAAAGGCAGAAGCCGTCGCCAACAAAAATCTCGCGAAAATCGAAAAAGCGATGGGCCTCAACCGAAAACGTGCCAAAGTGAAAAAATAAGACGAAGCCGCCCTTTACACTCAAAGGGCGGCTTTTCTGCGTAGCGATTTCAAATTGGATGCAACAAAAAAAGAGACAGGCGTCCCTGTCTCTTTTCGTGTTGTTTCGAATTATTGTTTGCCTTCGATGAATGCCCACTTGTACGAGTAGTCAGCGCCGAACGCGTGTTCAACGATGTTCTTAACGTATGGCTTCGTGAGGCGAGCCGATCCACGTTGGTAAACTGGCGAGATCGCGTTCTCTTCAAGAACGATTTTCTCTGCAGCTTGAAGGTCAGCCCAACGCTGTTCAGCATCTGTGCTTGATTTCGCAGACTCGATGAGTTTGTCGAATTCGTCGTTCGACCACTTACCACGGTTGTATGGTCCGTCAGTGACGAAGAGGTCAACGAATGTCATTGGATCCTGGTAGTCAGGGCCCCATCCAGCGAATGTCAACTCGAAATCACCTTTGTTTTCAAGGTCAAGTTTGTTGTTGAACGGTTGTTGCTTGATTGTGAGCGTGATACCTGGAAGGTTCTTCTCAAGTTCACCTTTGATGAACTCACCGATTTGCTTCGCAGATTCTGAGTCATAGTTGAGGAGCTCGATTTCGACAGAGTCTTGGCCGAGCTCTTCAAGTCCTTTTTCCCAAAGTTCTTTCGCTTTGTCCACGTCGTAGCCGCCGATGTCGCCGTTCGCTTCACGGAAGTCCGCGCCGTCTGGTCCAGTTACGAAGTCTTTTGGTACGAGGTAGTTGGCAGGGATTGAACCGTTCGCGAGGAGCGTTTCAGAGATCGCTGCTTTATCGTATGCCGCGTCAATCGCGTTCCGGATGTTTTGGTTGTCAAGTGCTTCAACCGCCGTGTTGAACTGGAGGTAGAAGAGTGTTGGCTCGACGACAGTCGAGAAGTCTTCGTTGTCTTGGTATTGCGCAACGAGCTCAGAAGTCAAACCAGTGCGGTCAACGTCGCCGTTTTCGTACAAGTTAACGCCTGTTGAAACTTCTTTAACGACTTTAACGTTGATTTCGTCAAGTTTGACGGCTTCAGCATCCCAGTAGTCGTCGTTTTTGACCATTTTCCAGCCTTGCTCGCGCTCCCAGCTTTCGAGTTTGAACGGTCCGTTGTAGAGAGTTGTCTCTGCAGACGTACCGAAGTTCTCGCCTTGCTCTTTGTCGAACGACTCAAGTTTAGGCATGAATACGCCGAAGCTTGTGAGACCGAGGAAGTAATCAGCTGGTGCAGTCAATTTAACTTCAAGTGTCTGATCATCAGTAGCTGTGACGCCGACAGCGTCGCGCTCGCCTTCGCCAGTGTTGTAGGCTTCAGCACCTTCGATGATTGACATGACGTAAGCATATTGTGAAGCGTTGTCCGGGTTAAGGACTTCTTTCCAAGCGTATTCGAAGTCGTTAGCTGTTACAGGCTCACCGTTAGACCAAGTTGCGCCTTCACGGATTTTGAACGTGTACGTTTTACCGTCTTCAGAAACTTCGTGTGACTCCGCGATCCCCGGTGTCGGGTTATCTTCGTCGTCCATACGATAGAGACCTTCGTTAACGTTGTTCAAGACGTTGAACGAAACCGCGTCAGTCGCGAGTGTAGGGTTAAGTGAAGGGATGTCAGAACTATCGAGCAAGTTGAGGACTTGCTCCTCGTCTGCGCCGCCTTCAGAACCTTGATTATTTGATGATGTCTCTTCTTCCCCACCCGAGCAAGCTGCTAGGAATGCGCTAGATAGAAGCGTTACCGACGTTGCTAAAGCAAAACCTTTTTTCTTATTCATTGCGATGACCCCCTGATTTTTTCGGTTTAACGAAATGAACGATGGTAGAAAATTCAGATATCTCACTTTACAAAATTTGCTACCACAATCCCGTTGAAGCAATAATACAATATTCTGATAATTTTGCAAAGTATTTATTTTGATTTTTCTAAAAAATTTTTATTATAGGCTAAAAGCCCGCCTAGGGAGACGGGCTTTTAGCTCATTTTTCATAAACTTTAGAAAAAGTTAGGACGTACGAAGGACCGATGACCGGAAAACCGATTTCCGCATATTTGGAATCGACTGCGTAAGATCTTCCAGCTTGGTAGATTGGGATAACGACAGCTTCTTCCAACAGCCGTTTTTCCGCCTGTCGATACGTCTCGTTCCGGTCCGCAAGTACTTCTGTCGAGCGGGCCTCATCCATCAAACGATCGAACGTGTCGTCCGTGTACCCGCTCGAATTCAAATAGTTATTTGTCTCGAATTGGGTCAAATAGGCACTGAATGTCGGGTAGTCCGGTTGCCACCCTGAAAGTGACAACGCGTAATCGCCTGCGACTTCTTTCCTAACTTTGTCACCGAGCGGCAACTCGACGACGTTCACTTGAAGACCGGGAAGTTGTTCAAGCTCTGTTTCAATCGTCTGGGCGATCTGCCTCGCCTCTTCATCGACAAAGCTGAGCAACTCAATCTCGATTTCCTCTTCTTCGAGCCGATCAAGTACGTCTGCGAACAGTGTCGCCGCCTCTCCTTCAAGCGTCGGCTCCGTTTCCGTTTGATCGGTGACGAGCAATCGTTCTGTCGTCCGTTCGGCTCTTGCGAGTGACCCTTCCACTGCTTCGCGGTCTAAGGCGAGCGCGAGCGCGCGTCGGAAATCGGCATCATCGAACGGATACTCGTCGACGTTCGGTTTCAAATAGAAGACGCCGCTTCGTGGGACATCAACGAGCTTACCTTCGAGTGATTCGATTGTCCCCTCGTCCGTGCCGTAAGGGATCGGGTGAATACCGGCGGGCTCTGAACTTAGACCTTCATCCGCCCAGATGATAACCTTTTCGAGTGTGACGCGATCTGCATCATAATAAGCCTCGTTTTTTATCAACGTCGCCTGGGCCGCGTCGATTGACTCGATTTGGAACGGTCCGTTCGCATCGAGCTCTTGCCACTCCCCAATCATCGTCTGCGGCAGAAAGGCCGGCATCGCTAAAATCTGCTCGAACCCTTCCATCGGCCGCTCGAGCGTCAGTTCAAGTGTCTGTTCGTCAATCGCTTTCACGCCGAGCGTCTCTGGTTCTTTCGTCCCGAGACTGATCGCTTTCGCGTTCAATACATCTCCGAGGAGGAAACTGAACGGGGAATTCGTATCGTCATCGGCGAGCATGCGAAAATGCTCGACGAACGTTTCAGCCGTGATCGCATTTCCATTCACAGTTTGACTTGCCTTCAAGTTAAACGTATATGTCGCCCCGTCCTCGGAACGCGTCATCGTCTCAACGAGTCCCGGTTCAATCTCACCGTCCGCTCCGAAGCGATACAATCCTTCATAAATATGCGATAACACAGTTTGCGAACTCGGATCGATCGCGAGCAGTGTGTTCGGCTGCTCCGGCAACGTCTCTCCATGGATCGTCACGATTTGTTCTTCTGGGGGTAGTAATTCTCGTGCCTGCTCTCGTTGTCCGTACCAAATAACGAAAAAAAGGATAAGGACTGAACCCAACAAGGCGGCACCGATGAAAAATCGTTTCATCTGGCATTCTCCTCTCTGTTAGACCAACCCTTATACCCTACCCGTTTTTGTCACTTTTTTCTACTATTAGTCGTTCACTTTCGCGAATGCGAGCGTCGCGTTGTGGCCCCCGAAGCCAAGCGAGTTGCTCAGTGCGTACTGGATATCAAGTTCCCGATTTCCATCACGGACATAGTCTAAATCGCAATCATCAGCTGGTGTCTCACAGTTGATCGTCGGATGAATCCGTCCCTCATGAATCGATAGCGCCGTGATGACGGCCTCGACTCCGCCGGCTGCGCCGAGCAAGTGCCCGATCATCGATTTTGATGAGTTGACGGCCAAGTTGTGCGCGTGGTCACCGAAAACGTTGTGGATCGCTTTCGTCTCGAGCATGTCGTTGAGTGGTGTGCTCGTCCCGTGTGCGTTGATGTATTGAACGTCTTCTGGACGAATTCCCGCGTCACGAAGCGCCTCGTTCATCGCTTTTGATCCACCTTCTGCCTCAGGTGACGGTGCCGTGATGTGGTAAGCGTCCGAACTCATGCCATACCCGACGACTTCCGCATACATTTTGGCTCCGCGCGCTTTCGCATGCTCATATTCCTCGAGAACGAGCACGCCCGCGCCTTCACCCATGATGAAGCCGTCACGGTTCTTATCGAACGGGCGGCATGCCGTGTTCGGGTCTGGATTCGTCGATAGTGCCTTGTTGGCACAGAATCCTGAGAATGAGAGCGGCGTGATTGGTGCTTCGGCCCCACCTGCGAACATCGCGAGGGCATCACCACGTTGGATGACTTTAAACGCCTCACCGATTGAGTTCGTTCCAGACGCACAAGCTGTGACCGAGCAGTTGCTCGGCCCTTTTGCTCCGAGGTAAATCGAAACTTGACCGCTCGCCATGTTTGGAATCATCATCGGGATGAAGAATGGGCTGATGCGACGTGGTCCCCGTTCATGCAAGATGCTCGCTTGTTTGTCGATTGTTTCGACACCACCGATCCCGCTTCCGATCCAAATCCCGACATCGTCCGCGATTGCTTTCACATCTAGACCGCTATCCCGATGCGCAGCGTCAGCCGCAAGAATCGAATATTGAATGAACGAATCCATCTTGCGCGCTTCCTTCGGTTCGACCAAATGATCGATGTTCCATTCCTTTACTTCCGCCCCGACTTTCGCCGGATACTGGCTAATATCAATCTTTGTTAACGTATCGACTGCATTTTCCCCGTTCAACAGTCGCTCCCACATTGCCGTAACGTCGTTCCCGAGTGGGGAAACGACTCCTAATCCTGTGATGACTACTCGTTTCATGCGTTAATCTCCTCCGTGATGTTAGCGTTATTCCATGTTAAACAGCTCGCTCCCCATGTGAGCCCGGCGCCGAAGCCGGCGACGACGATCGTTTGACCGTTTGAGATTTTCCGTTGCTTGACCGCTTCGGCCAAAGCAAGTGGAATTGAAGCAGCTGACGTGTTCGCATGGTCTTGAATCGTGACGACAACTTTTGCTTCGTCAATCCCTAACCGTTCAATCGCTGCGTCAATGATACGACGGTTCGCCTGGTGCGGCACGAGGACGTCGAGGTCTTCAATCGTCTTCCCGGCCCCTTGCAACGCCTCTAAGACGATGTCAGGCATCTTACGGACGGCGAATTTGAACACTTCACGACCGTTCATGACAATCTTACCTTCTTCATTCTCATATAAGAACTTTCCGCCGGTTCCGTCACTTCCGAGAATGACCGACTCGATAGCGGCCACCTCGTCTTCGCCGAGAACGACGGCACCCGCCCCATCACCGAACAAGACGGCGGTCGAACGGTCGTCCCAATCGATCAAGTTGCCCATCTTCTCAGCTCCGATGACGAGTGTGCGCTTCAACCCTTTCGCCAGCATCATGCTCTTCGCCGTATCCATCGCGAAGATGAAGCCGCTACAGGCGGCGCTAACGTCGAAGGCGACCGCTTGCTTTGCCCCAAGGTTGGCTTGCACGAGACAAGCCGTCGCCGGGAATGATGGCGCCGTCGCCGTCGCGCAAATGATCGCGTCGATATCTTCAATCGACACACCCGCACTTTGAAGGGCCCGTTCGGCAGCCTTTGTGGCCATATCGGCAACGCTCAAATCAGCGTCTGCCAAATGGCGCGCCTCGATCCCGGTCCGGGTCCGAATCCATTCGTCGCTCGTATCCATTCGTTTTTCCAAATCGATGTTCGTGATCCGGTTGTCCGGAAGGAACGAACCGATGCCAATGATTCCAATGTTCATGTTGATGACCCCTATTCTTAGTATCTGGTACTAATATAAGGGAATAAAAAAGGGATGTCAACGCATCCCTCTCGATTATTCGCTTTGACCGAGTCGTTTCGTGACGGCCATGACCATTTTCGCCGAGTTGATCGATGCCGTCTCCAAAAATTCGTCGAACGACAAGTTCGCTTCCTCATCGGCGCTGTCCGAGATTGAACGCGTCACGACGAATGGGACACCAAACTGGTAGCACGTCTGCGCGATCGGAGCGGCTTCCATCTCGACGGCGGCGACGCCATCAAAATGCCCGAGGATGTCCGCCACCCGTTTCGAGTCATTGATGAACGAGTCGCCCGTCACGATGAGGCCCGTATGGACGTTCACGTCATGGAGACTCTCGATGACTTCTTTACAGACGTCCATCAAGTGCGCATCGGCCGTATACGCCGCCGGCATGCCTGGAACTTGCCCATACTCGTAGCCGAACGCTGTCACGTCGACATCGTGGTGACGGACTTCTGTCGAGACGACGACGTCGCCGACTTTCATCCCTTTTTTGAAGCCGCCGGCTGAACCGGTGTTGATGACGACGTCCGGTTTGAACTTATCGATCAAGAGCGTTGTCCCGATGGCCGCGTTCACTTTGCCGATGCCTGATTTCAAAATGACGACTTCCACGTTGCCAAGGTATCCTTCATAGAAGTGATAGTTGGCGATTTCCGTGTCTGTCCGTTCTGTCAATTCGTTGCGAAGCAAGTTTACTTCTTCTTCCATCGCTCCAATGATTCCGATTTTCATGATATGTGCCTCCTCAGAAAGAGAGCGACCTCCAGATGGATGTCGCTCGTTAGTGTTACTTGATTTCTTTAATTTCGACGACCATGTCGCCGCCTGGCGTTTGAACGTTGACCACGTCTCCGACCGTACGGCCGAGAAGCGCTTTAGCGATCGGTGATTCGTTTGAGATTTTCCCTGTGAACGGGTCGGCCTCGGCGCCACCGACGATTGTGTACGTCTCGTCTTCGTTATCTTCTTGAATGAAGAACGTTACCGTTTTCCCGATGGCGACCATCGAGTTGTCGGCTACGTCATCTTGGATGATGACGGCGTTACGAAGCATCTCTTCAAGTTGGGCGATGCGTCCTTCGACCATTGCCTGCTCTTCTTTCGCTGCATCATATTCAGCGTTCTCAGACAAGTCTCCGAAATCGCGGGCGATCTTAATATTCTCAACGACTTCTTTACGGCGCACCGTCTTCAGTTCGTTCAATTCATTTTCGATCTTAGCTTTTCCGTCTAACGTCATGTAATGTTGTTTTTCAGCCATTTCTGTCACTCCTTCATTGTCTCCTAGTATATTACAGCTAGGTTAAATTGAAAACGATTTATTTCCTTATGCCCGGTTGCGTTCTGTGAGCACCCAGCGAATCTTCGTCACGAGCAAATCGATGGCGACAAAGTTTTCTCCACCTTCAGGTACGATGATGTCCGCATAACGTTTCGTCGGCTCACAAAATTGAAGATGCATCGGCCGGACGACATTCGTATATTGGGCGACGACCGAGTCGATCGACCGGCCCCGCTCATTGAGATCGCGCTGCATCCGGCGTAGGATGCGGACGTCCGCATCCGTGTCGACGAACACTTTAATGTCCATCAAGTCGCGGAGACGATCATCCTCGAGCGCCAAAATGCCTTCGACGATGACGACGTCGACCGGCTCGATCAAGATCGTCTTGTCCGAGCGCGTGTGCGCCGCATAGTCATACACCGGTTTCTCGATGGCCTTGTGCTCTTGTAACTGCTTGATATGCTCGATCAAAAGATCGTTATCGAATGCGAACGGGTGGTCATAGTTCGTCTTATATCGTTCTTCCATCGTCATCTCTGACTGGTCTTTATAATACGCGTCTTGCTCGATCATGACGACCGATTGTCCTTTGAACGCATCCACGAGCGCGCGGGCCACGGTCGTCTTACCTGATCCGGTCCCCCCGGCCACGCCGATAATGACGGGTTTATGTTGCATCAAAGTTAAGTCCTCCTCATCGTAATTTACGACTGATTGCTAGGCCATCACCAAGGGGCAAAATTGCAGTATGATAATCGGTCCGTGCCATCAATTGCTCAGTAAACTCTTTTACGAGACGAACGAGCCGGCGGCGTCGACGGTCAAGCACTGACACATCCTCGAGCAGGACGTCCCCTCGTAAAAATAAATTATCGCTGTAAATCGTACCACCAATTGGTACTAAAGCGCCATACCCATCAAAGAATTTTTGATACTGACCTTTGGCCGCGTCGATAAAGACCGCATCGAATTCTCCTTCAATCGTCCCGATCAACTCCACCGCATCACCATGAATGACAGTGATTCGGTCCGATACGTCCGAGCGTCCGATAAAGCCGAGTGCCTCTTCGTGACGTCGTGCGTTTCGTTCGATCGTGACGATTTCTGCGTCCGGCAACAGTTCAGCCATTCGAATCGCACTGTATCCGATTGCCGTACCGACCTCAAGGATCCGTTTCGGACGTTGCATCGCGAGAAGCGACAGCAACACTTCAGATCCGGTCAAGTCCATGATTGGCACGTGATGTTCTCGGGCGAACGCCTCCATCTCCGCCAATAACGGCAATCGGGGCGTGACCAAGTTCTCCACGTAACCTTCATAGGATGAATGTTCCACGTCGTACACCTCTTACTCTCTAATCATTCAAACGACCGGAAGCCAAGGCTTCCGGTCGCATATCCGTCAATTGTTGTTTGCTTCTTCAAACGCTTCCCATTCTGGACGATACTTGTTGACGTTCTGTTGGTGCGCCTCGTACTCCACTTCGAACAAGACTTCCCCGTTCGGGAATCCTTCACGCGGTGGTCGGGCGTAGAAATAAACGTTATCCGTATCGTTCGGATTGAGCGTGGCGACGAACGCGTCACGACTGACCGCAGCGATTGGTCCGATTGGGATCCCTTCGTAGCGGTATGTGTTATAAAGTGAATCGTTTTGGAGATCGTTGAACGATGTGAAAATCGAAGTCTCCCCGGTACCGTACCAGACGGTCGGGTCGGACTGCAACTTCATGCCATCGGCCAGACGGTTCTCGAACACACCCGCGATCTCTTGACGGTCTTCCGTCGAGACCGCTTCTTTCTCAACGACCGAGGCGAGCGATAACGTCTCATGGAACGTGCGTCCCGACGCTTCGACCGCATCGCCGTATTCGAGATAGAGCTGTTCGGTCGGCTTGAGCATCTCATCGATGATCTGAGTGAGCGTCACACCTTTATCGAACTCATACGTTGCCGGGAACAAGTAACCTTCGAGCGGGTGATAAATCCCGTCGGCGAGCACTTCGTCCGTCAGCATCTCATGCTCATTGACGAGCGAGCGGATATACTCCTCGTCGCTCAGTTGGTCCGAAATCTCTTCTTTCGGAATATCAGCCTGTTTTGCGAGACGTGAGATGACTTGGTCGATCGTAAAGCCTTCCGGGATCACCAATTTGATATCCGGGACGACGATGACTTTCCCCGTCTTCAACGTGGCGATCAACTCGTCAAGTGATTGTGACGGAGACAACGTATACGTCCCCGCTTGGAACGATGATTCATTTTTAAACCGTGTGTAAAAACGGAAAATCGTGCTATTCCTCACGAGGCCATTCTCTTCGAGTAGTTCGCCAATGTAACCAGAACCTGCACCGAGTGGAACCTCGACCTCGACCGTTTCGGTCGAAGCTGGGTCAACGGGTTCAAGCGATCGTTTCACGAACGCATAAGATACCGCGGCACCTGTGGCGATCACTAGAAGAAAGACAGCAAGGATGATGACCGTAATTCGCCGAACGATCCGGTTACGTGCACGCTTCTCATCAAACATCGATGGATGGTTCATGCGCATTTCTCCCCTGTTCTTCTGTTATGAAGATGGGCGACGAGGGTTTCCCCTAGTCGCCCGTCCACGTATTAGTCTAAACCAACTTCGTCATTGACGATATCGAACGCTTCCATGACTTCCTCGAAGTCATCATCGTCTTCGACGAGCTTCAAGATGAACTCGCCATCTTCAAGTTCTTCGATTTCAAACGCGTACACTTCGATTGTGTCGTCATCTTCGTCTTCTGTTTCTGGATTGCCGACCGGCTCAAGAACGACAAACGTCTTCTTCGAGCGGTCGCTCGTCATCCGGAAAATTTCTGCAAATAAATGCTCGTCTCCATTTTCGTCTGGAATACGGTACATTTCTTCTTCACGACGGATTTCTGCCATGAGTAATTCCTCCTTATTTGCCTGCACGATCCAGGTAATTTTGTAAAATCATGACGGCTGCCATCTTATCGATGACGGCCTTTCTCTTTTTTCGGCTGACGTCTGCTGAAATGAGCATCCGCTCCGCTTGCATCGTCGTCAAACGCTCGTCGACGAGAACTGTCGGCAAACCGGTCGCTTCGGTGAGGGCCGCGGCAAACGCCTGTGACGCCTCGCCCCGAGGTCCGATTGTCGCGTTCATGTTCTTCGGGAGGCCGACAACGACTTCTTTCACATCGTACTGCTCAATAATCGGTTGAAGCAGACGGACAGCTTCCTCAAAGTCCGGCTCGGTCCAGTAGACCGTCTCCACACCTTGCGCCGTCCATCCCATGAGGTCGCTCACGGCGACCCCAATCGTCTTCGAACCGACATCGAGCCCCATGACTCGCTTCATATTAATCCTCTCTACGATCGTTCAAATACGATTTGACCAGCTCTTCGAGCAGTTCATCTCGTTCGATTTTGCGAATTAAGTTTCGCGCATCGTTATGACGCGGGATGTAGGCAGGGTCACCTGACAACAAGTATCCGACGATTTGATTGATCGGTTGGTAGCCTTTCTCCTCGAGTGCTTGATACACCGTGATCAGTGTCTCCCGAGTGTTGGCTCGATTATCATCTTCTGGAAAATTGAATTGCATCGTGCGATCCATTTGGCTCACAAGAATCCACCTCTTTCCGTTTGCACTTCACACTCTATTATGCCAGTGATTGAACGTAATGTGAAGCAAACTTCAATGCTTCATCCAGTTTTGTCGCATCACGGCCTCCGGCTTGCGCCATGTCAGGACGGCCTCCGCCGCCTCCGCCACAACGTGTCGCCACTTCTTTGATCAATTTCCCGGCATGGAAGCCACGGTCGTTCAAGTCTTTCGTCACACCTGCGACGAGGTTGACCTTGTCGCCATTCGCCGAGCCGAGCAAGATGACGGCCGAGCCGAGCTTGCCTTTCAATTCGTCGACCATGCCACGGAGCGCGTCCATATCTTGTCCGTCGACGCGCTTAGCGATCAATTGGACATCACCGAACGTCTCGATGGCGTCTGTGAGTGACGACGCTTCGATGTTGGCGAGTTTCGCTTTGAGCGATTCGCTCGCGCGTTCGAGTTCTTTCATTTCAGTTTGAAGCGCTTGGACACGCGTCGGCACTTCGAGTGGTTTTGTCTTGAGCAGTTTCGCTGCCGTCTCGAGCGTCTCGATGTGCTGGTTCATCACTTCGTAAGCACCAGCTCCTGTGACCGCCTCGATGCGACGTGTACCGGCTCCGATTCCTGATTCCGACAAGATTTTGAAGAGACCGATTTCCGCCGTGTTGCCGACGTGGCAGCCACCGCAAAGTTCGACCGAGTCACCAGCAGCGACGACGCGGACGACATCCCCGTACTTCTCACCGAAGAGCGCCATCGCACCTTTCGCTTTCGCATCGGCGATGTTCATTTCTTCGATATCGACAGCGATTGACGCCCAGATGCGTTCGTTCACTTGACGTTCAATCGATTGGAGCTCTTCAGCCGTCACTTGGCCGAAGTGCGAGAAGTCAAAGCGGAGACGGTCTGGTGTCACGAGTGAACCTGCTTGGTTGACGTGCTCACCGAGCGTGTCTTTCAACGCGCGATGCAACAAGTGCGTCGCTGTGTGGTTTTTGATGATTGCTTGACGCGAGCTTTGATCGACCGTAGCCGTCACCGCGACTTCTGCCTTAGCGACACCTGACGTGACCGTGACCGTATGCAAGTTTTGGCCATTCGGTGCTTTCGAGACGTCTTTCACATGAAGGACGAAGTCCGACCCGACGATTTGTCCTTTATCGCCGATTTGACCGCCGCTCTCAGCGTAGAATGGCGTCTGATCGAGGATGACTTGTGCTTCTTCCCCTGCCGCGACGACGTCAACGAGCTCTCCATCATGAATCAAGCTGATGATTTTCGCTTCAGTTCCGAGGTTCGTGTACCCGACGAATGATGACGGAAGCGTAATTTCCGCAAGAACGCCTGACTGGATTTGCATCGACTCAACGTCGGCACGGGCAGTCCGAGCGCGTTCACGCTGGGCGTTCATCGCTTGTTTGAATCCATCCTCGTCGACCGTCAATTTGTGGTCTTCGGCGTACTCGATCGTCAACTCGAGCGGGAAACCGTACGTATCGTAGAGACGGAACGCATCTTCACCGCTGATGACGTTCGAGCCGGCCGCTTTTTGCGCTTTCGCGACTTCGTTCAAGATAGCGAGACCATCATGGAGCGTCTCGTGGAAACGTTCTTCTTCATTCTTGACGACTTTCTTGATGAAGTCTTTCTTCTCACGGACTTCAGGGTAGAAGTCGACCATGATGTCGCCGACGACGTCGACGAGCTCGTACATGAACGGACGCTCGATGCCTAGCATCTTCGCATAGCGGACGGCACGGCGGAGCAAACGACGAAGCACGTAGCCACGGCCTTCGTTCGATGGGAGCGCCCCGTCTCCGATCGCGAACGAGACGGTGCGAATGTGGTCAGCGATGACTTTGAACGCCACGTCCTTGCTGCTGTCGGTGCGGTACGTCTCGCCGCTGATTTTCTCTGTCTCGCGGATGATTGGCATGAACAAGTCCGTGTCGAAGTTCGTCGGTACGTCTTGCATGACGCTCGCCATCCGCTCGAGACCCATACCTGTATCAATGTTTTTCCGTGGGAGCTCGGTATAGTTGCCGTGCCCGTCATGGTTGAACTGACTGAAAACGATGTTCCAAATCTCAAGGTAACGCTCGTTCTCGCCGCCCGGGTATAGTTCTGGGTCGGTCGGGTCGTCGCCGAACGCAGGTCCGCGATCGAAGAAGATTTCTGTGTTCGGGCCAGACGGGCCTTCCCCGATTTCCCAGAAGTTCTCTTCGAGTGGGATGATGCGGTCGGCCGGCACGCCAAGTGCGAGCCAAAGTTGTTTCGCTTCTTCATCTTCCGGGTGAATCGTCACCGACAAGCGATCCGGGTCGAGCCCGTACCATTCGTCGCTCGTCAGAAGTTCCCAGCCCCATTTGATCGCGTCTTCGCGGAAGTAATCACCGACCGAGAAGTTCCCGAGCATTTCGAAGAACGTATGGTGACGCGCCGTCTTCCCGACGTTCTCGATATCGTTTGTCCGAATCGACTTCTGCGCGTTGACGATGCGCGGGTTGGCTGGAATGACACGGCCGTCAAAGTATTTTTTGAGCGTCGCGACGCCTGAGTTGATCCAAAGAAGCGTCGGGTCCTCGACCGGTACGAGTGAGGCACTCGGCTCGACACTGTGTCCTTTCGATTTGAAGAAATCTAAATACATTTGGCGAATCTGTGCGCCAGTTAATGGTTTGAGCGGTTTCATCAACAATTCCTCCTTCAGTTTAAACGAAACGAAAAAAAGCGATGCTCATCCCTGTGGAAAGGGACGAAAGCATCGCTTCGTGGTACCACCCTCGTTCGCACGGCAAAGCCGTGCCTCGAACATCCGATAACGCGGATGAGGCGCCCAGGGTGAGTGGGGACTCCAGACTAGCTTCGGTCGACCGGACCCCCATCTTCTCACAGCCTAGGAAGATGTCTCTGGTGAGGCGGTTACGACGTACTCATTTCCTTCATCGTCTTTAATCGTTTCAGTTTTCTATTCGTCATTATCACACGTCAATCGGGAGACGTCAAGACTTGCCGCCTAGCCGCTCGACGAGTTTCGTTCGCCGCACCGGCTCTTCTTCTCGCGTCGCCGCCTCGAGGGCACGGACGTCTCCGAACAAGAGCAAACTCTTCTTCGCCCGAGTGACGGCCGTATAAATCAAGTTGCGCGACGAGCGGAAGCCGCCGTTGAAGAAGACGGGCATGAGCACGATCGGGAACTCGGACCCTTGTGACTTATGGATGGTGATGGCATAGGCGTGGGTGAACTGGTCCCATTCGCTCCGGTTATACTCGACCTCGGTCTGATCGAAGCGGATATAGATTTTGTCGACCTTGTCGACGTTTTCTTTCGCATAGAAAATGTTCGTGATTTCACCGATATCGCCGTTATAGACGTTCTCCTCGGCGTTATTGACGAGTTGGAGCACTTTATCCCCGTTCCGATACGTCCGGTTGCCGTGCTTCACTTCCCGGGCCGCCGATTTCGGATTGAACACGTTTTGGAGCGCCTCGTTCAATCCATCGATGCCGCATACCCCACGGTACGTCGGTGCGAGCACTTGGATATCGAATGGGGAATAACCTTTTCGCAGCGCGGCCCCGGCCATTTGACAGATCGCCTGGAGCGCCGTCTCTTGGTTGGCCGTATAAAAGCGACGGTCCGGCAGTGCCGCGAGCAAATCGTCCGGCATCTGTTTCGCGTTGAGCGCGTGCGCCAGACGCAGGATGCTCGACTCGGACGCCTGCCGATGGACGACATCGAGCCGGACGACGGGAATCCCGTCGGTCGCCATCAAGTCGGCGAGCACTTGGCCCGGTCCGACCGAAGGCAATTGATCCCGGTCACCGACGAAGAGGATTTTCATCCCGTTCGGCACTGCCCGAAGCAGGCTGCGGAACAAGAAGATATCAATCATCGACGCCTCGTCGACGATGAGCACTTTTCCGACGAGCGGATTCGTGTCATCGACTTGAAACGAGCTACCATCAAACTTTAAGAGACGGTGAATCGTCGAGGCCGGCAAGCCCGTCGACTCACTGAGCCGTTTCGCGGCCCGGCCGGTCGGTGCGGCGAGCACGAACGGGAACGGTTGGTTCTGTACCGGTTCGAGCTTCCAGTCGAACACGTCGCTGAGCGCGTGGATGATACCGCGGACGACGGTCGTTTTCCCGGTCCCAGGTCCGCCTGTCAGCACCATGAGCGGCGACTTCAAGGCAAGTTCGATCGCCTCTCGTTGTTGCTTGGCATACTCGATCGAGAACATCTCCTCGACGCGACCGACCGCATCAAAGATCGTCGTCATATCGACGTCTTCAGTCGTCGATGTCGACATGATGCGCGCGAGTTCCTCGGCCGCTTTTTGTTCGGCCCGGTACACACGTGGATGATAGACGACTCCGTCTTCGACAATGACACGTTCATCGTTCGCGAGCGTCTCGAGCGCCGAGACGAGCGCCTCACCCGGATCACCGCCGATGATGCGCGGCATCTCATTCGCGAGCTGATCGGCCGTGACGAACAAGTGTCCGTTCCCTTGCTCGAGCTCGAGCACGTACAGCACGGCCGCCGCGATCCGTTCCGGGTGAATCCCTTGGATGCCAAAGTGGGCGGCGATGGCGTCGGCCGTCTTGAAGCCGATGCCTTGAACGTCATACATGAGGGCGTATGGATTTTTCTCGATCGTCTCCATCGCCCGACCTTCATACTCTTTATGAATCTTCGAGGCGAGTCGCGGTGTGACATCGAACGGCGCCAAAAACAACAGCAACTGATCGACCCCATACAACACGTTCAACCGCTCGGTGATGACGCGGGCCTGCTTTTCTTTCAAGCCGTCGACGTTCGACAAGATACTCGGATGCTTAACGATTTGGTCGATGCAGTCGTCTCCGAGTGCGTCAGCAATTTTTTGGGCCGTTTTTTGCCCGATTCCCGGGAAAGAGCCGTTCGTCAAAAACCGGACGGCCGCCCGTTTCGTCATCGGGACGACACGGCGGATCCATTCCGCTTTCATCTGTTTCCCGAATCGGGGATGGTCGACGAGACGCCCGTGCGCTTTATACGTCTCTCCTTTTTCAATGCCGACGCCGACACCGGCGATGACCATCTCGGTCTCGTCTGTCTCAAAGTTCTTTTCTTTTATACGTACGAGCGCGATCGTGTGCGCTTCTTCTTCCGATTGAAACAGGACGCGGATGACTTTTCCTGTCAACTCGTAAGGTGCTGCCATCATTCGAGCCACCTCCAGCTAGTTTTCCATCCCCCATTATAGCCCGAGTTTGAACGGTAGGACAAATCGCCTAACTGAACAGGTTGAGGATGCGCTCGAGCTGGTCGAGGTCGACACGTTCAAGAATCCGAATCAGCTGATCGACATCGATTCGGTTCAAGATGCGCTCAAGTTGCTCCAAGTCCACGGTTTCAAGCAGTCGTTCGAACCGTTCCAGCTCCCCCGAATTGACATAACCTTCGAGCCGCTCGAACAGCTCGGTCCGCTCGACACGAAACAGTTGCTCAAGCGATGGTCGCTGAATCAACAGCACAAGTCCCGCGGCGATGACGTGGACGCCCCAGTTCAACACGACGTGACCGAACCGTACCGTCTGTCCGACGAACGGGACGAGCGGGATGAACGACAGCTGCAACACGATGATCCCTAGCTGGACGTACGGGTTCGGGATGAACCAAGCCACGAGGGCAAGCAGGGCAGGGACGACCCACGCCACCCCGATCGCACCAAACGTCACGGACCAGGACTTGTTCGCCGACAATACCCAATGCATGACGACACCGATCACAAAAAATGTCGCAAACAGGAGTAACAGTACGGTCGTCGCCCGTTCCGACTCGACGACGACCCGGAACAAGAGATTATTCGTCCACTCGCCCGTCGCGAGACGATTATCGACTTCGATGAACAGACGACCGAGCATGAACCATTCGATGATGAAAAAAATAACGACGCTGATCAAACTAAACATCCGCATATGATTTCTCCCCTCTCACATTGCTAATCCATTTCCCGAACACTCGGACGGCTATGCACGTTTTTCGTCGAATCAAAGCGGGAACTGTTCGAGTGAACCTATGAAGGAGGGATTATGTATGACGAACCGTATTCCAATCAGTGGCCTGTGTGAACTCGTGTTAGAAGTGACCGACATGACCGAGGCCGTCGATTTTTGGCACGGCAAGCTCGGACTGCCCGTCGTCGAACAATGGGTCGGTGATGATGCCGAGCCGAGCGAGGCACAGGAGCACGCGGACGAACCTTGGGCGACGTGGCTCTATGTCGGTGGGAATACTCGCCTCGGCCTTTGGCTGAAACGAGATTTCACGTCAGAAGAAGAATCGAATCGCCAAGAGGACGTGACCGAGTGGGACACGCTCTATGATGAAGGCGGCGCCCACGTCCACTGCGCATTTTTCGTTCCGATGGAGTCGTTCGACCAAGCGCTCGAAGTGTTAGAGGCGTCAAACATCCCGACGAAACTCCGGACGTGGGACGAGGACGAGACGGTCAACGGTAAAGAGCGCTCGGCCTACTTCAAAGACCCGAGCAAGAACGTGATCGAGCTATACACGAAAAATATGGACGAGGCCTACGGTGAGTTCGCCGGCGAGCCCGTGAAGATCACGACGAAACAGCTCTGATTCACATGTACGCTCGACAACCTACATGATACGATGAGAGAAAATGGAAAAGGTCGTGCCATATGCGTTTCTTCCCGCTTTTCCTCATGGCTTGTTTAGGCTTGCTCACCTTTGGGCTGTATTTTGTGATCAATGCGTTTCCCACGCTCGACCGACCCACTTCGTTTGCAGCGTTGGCGTTCGTCTCATTCGGGACGAGTTTCCTGATCTTGATGGATGGTGTACGACGAGCCAAGTCCGGAACGCGTGTCTTGTGGAGCTACATCGCGCTTGCCGGCACACTGGTATTGATGACTTTTAATCTTTTGATTTGGGTCATCGGGGAGGTGTCCGCATGACGCTCACCCTCCCTGAATGTATCACCGGCTTTTCATACGGCGACTGTTCCGCCCCAGGGTCAGATTGGAAGACGTTCAAATCGATTTGTTTTGAGTTCACCCGGATTAAACGAGGAATATGTTCCTTTACCATTGGGGACGAAATCACTCCGAATTATCACCAGGCGAGTATCACATGGAGTGAGCAAACCATCTATGTCCTGCTCAGCAGAAACTATCCTGTCATCGGCATCTCCAAACTCGAACCGTTTCAATATGAATTCATCGATTTACCAGAACTGACCGACCTGTTTCCTGACACCTATCAGATTCCGTCAGCGGCTGAGTTGAATGAGCGGTTCGATTTGTCGCTACAGCCGTTTCTGAACAAAGCGGAACGCGGAGAAATCAAATATTGGGAACCAGAGACGGTCGGTAACGTCATTTTCCATTATTGGGACTAACAAAAAGCGCCTCTCGCAAACACTGCGAGAAGCGCTTTATTAATTTAGTTACCGAGCAATTCATCCATTTTCGCTTTCGCGTCATACGCGAGCGCATGGTCCGGTTGCAACTCGAGCACACGTTCAAGCTCGGCGTACGTCTTGTCCTGTTCACCGAGGAAGGCGTAGGCGATTGCCAAGTTGTAACGGGCGTCCGTATGGCTCGCGTCGAGGTCGAGCGTATGCTCGAGCGATTCGACGGCCTCGTCGAGCTGTTCGTTCTGTGCGAGCGCGAGCCCGTATTGGAACGAAATCTCGACGTCTTCCGGTGCCTGCTTCATCGCTTCCCGAAGACGCGGCAAGGCCCGGACGAAGTCGCCCATCGCCTTGTACGTCAAGCCGAGCATGAAATGAAGGTCGGCGTCGTCCATCCCGGCGAGGAGCGCCTGACGCAGAGATGCCTCGGCCAAGTCGAGCTGTTCGAGCTCATAGGCGAGCGCTCCCTTCGCGTAATGGGCCGCGCCGAACGCGTTGTCGAGTTCGAGCGCCTTATCGTAAAAGACGACGGCCCGTTCATGGTCGCCGATCGCTTGCAAGAGCGTACCCATGTTGACGTAACCGGTCGGGTCCGTCGGGTCCGCTTCGATGGCAGCATTGAACTGCTTGGCCGCCTGTTCGAACTCACCTTGTTGCATCGCTTGGATGCCTAATTCGTTTGCGTTCAAAGTCATCACCTCATCCGATATAGTCGAGTCGTTTTCCGTTTCGATACGCTTCGTCAATCGTCGCACCACCGAGGCAGATGTCACCGTCATAGAAGACGACAGCCTGTCCTGGCGTGATGGCACGTTGCGGCTCATCAAATTTGACGAGCACTTCGCCATTTTCAAGTGGCGCGATCGTCACAGGCACGTCTTGTTGACGGTAGCGGAATTTCGCCGTCGCCCGGAACTCGCCTGTTGGTACGGCCCCTGTCCATGACAGCTTCGATGCGAGCAACGCGTCCGAATAGAGCGCGTCATGATGGAACCCTTGGCCGACGTAGAGGATGTTTTCTTCCACGTTTTTGCCGACGACGAACCATGGGTCCCCGTCGCCGCCGATGCCGAGGCCGTGGCGTTGACCGAGCGTGTAATACATGAGCCCGTCATGGTTTCCCTTTTGTTCCCCATCGAGCGTCTGCATGATGCCTGGTTGTGATGGCAAATACTCCGAGAGGAACTCTTTGAAGTTGCGCTCTCCGATAAAGCAGATGCCCGTCGAATCTTTTTTCTTCGCTGTCGCGAGTCCCGCTTCTTCGGCGATGACACGGACGTCTTTCTTGTCCATATGACCAATCGGGAACATCGTCCGCGCGAGTTGGTCTTGTGACAACTGGTTCAAGAAGTACGTTTGGTCTTTGTTGTCATCTTTCCCACGAAGAAGTCGATGCTCACCGTCGACGTACTCGACCCGTGCGTAGTGACCGGTCGCGACGAAGTCGGCACCGAGGCGAAGCGCGTGGTCAAGGAACGCCTTGAACTTGATTTCCTTGTTACACATGACGTCCGGGTTCGGCGTCCGTCCGAGACGGTACTCGGCCAAGAAGTATTCGAACACGCGGTCCCAATATTCTTTCTCGAAGTTGACCGCATAATAAGGGATCCCAATTTGGTTCGCGACCGCGATGACGTCTTCATAGTCTTCGGTCGCTGTACAGACACCGTTCTCGTCCGTATCATCCCAGTTTTTCATAAAGATTCCGATAACGTTATACCCTTGCTCTTTCAGCAAATGGGCCGTCACCGATGAATCGACGCCGCCTGACATCCCGACGACGACCGTCGTCTCGGCAGGGGCTTTTGTGCGTAAGTTCATGATTTATCTCACTCCGTTCGTGAATGTCGAGACGACCTCAGAGAGTCGTTCGGCGAGCCGCTCCACGTCTGCGACCGAGTTGCCATGTCCAAAGCTGATGCGGACGGACTGTTTCGTCCGATCCGACGTCCCGAACATCGCCGTCAAGACGTGTGACGGTTCAATCGACCCTGCCGTGCAGGCACTGCCGCTCGAGATGGCAAAGCCGCGCATGTCCATCATGATGAGGAACGGTTCAAGTTCGATGCCCGGGAGATACAAGTTGACGATGTGCGGTAAGCGGTTCGCCCCGTTCACGTCATACTCGACTCCGAGTTCATCGAGTCGCTTGAAGAGCGCCTCGGTCATTTGCTGGTACGCGCCCACTCGTTCGACTTGCTCGATTTTGGCCAGTTCGGCTGCTTGTTGGAACCCGACGGCACCCGGAACGTTTTCCGTGCCGGCTCGACGTTTCCGTTCTTGTTGTCCTCCAAAAGAACGCGTCGCTAATTTTACACCTGTTTTTATAAAAAGAAAACCGATACCTTTCGGGCCATTGATTTTATGGGCCGAGGCCGACAATAAATCGACCCCGAGCGCCTTGACGTCAATCGTTTCCGTACCGAGCGCTTGGACGGCGTCCGTATGGAAGTAAGCCTGATGGTCGGCGAGGAGTGCACCGATTTCCGCAATCGGTTGAAGTGTGCCGACCTCGTTGTTGCCGTACATGACCGAGACGAGGATCGTATCGTCCCGGAGCGCAGCACGAACGGAGTCAAGCGTCACCGCACCCGTCGCGTCGACATCGAGATACGTCACGTCGAATCCTTCCCGCTCGAGTTGCTCCATCGCGTGCAAGACGGCGTGGTGTTCGACTTTCGTCGTGATCACATGTTTGCCTTTATGTTGATTCGCGTAAGCCGTACCGAACAGCGCATAGTTGTCCGACTCGGTGCCGCCCGATGTGAAGACGATCTCGTTCGGGGTCGCCCCGATCCACGTGGCGAGCGTCCGGCGCGAAGTATCCAGTGCGGCGCGCGCCGTCCGTCCGATGCCGTGGATGCTCGACGGGTTGCCATAATGTTCGAGCATATAAGGTGTCATCGCTTCGAGCACTTCCGGACGCATCGGCGTCGTTGCGGCATGATCAAAATAGTTCATATTCGTTCACCTCATCTTTATATATAGAACATATAGCCATCAGAATCTTCTTCAGCGAGATCGGCGAGTGTCGTCTCTTCGAGCACTTTCTCGATCGCCGCTTTGATTTTATCCCAAAGCTTCCGTTTCACGGCATCGTCCGCTTCTGAGTCTTCGACGATTGTGAGCGGCCCTTCGAGCAAGCGGATGATTTCTCCCGCCGTGATGTCCGTTGCCGGTTTGACGAGCTGATAGCCGCCGTACGCCCCGCGGACGCTCTTGACGAGACCGCCGTTGCGAAGTGGACCGATCAACTGCTCTAAGTAATGTTCGGGCAAGTCATGCCGGGCCGCAATCTTTTTCAAGCTGAGCGGTTTGTTGTCCGTTTCCCGGGCCAGTGCGATCATGATCGTCAATCCATAACGACCTTTTGTAGATATTTTCATCTTCATGTCTCCTTCTGCTATACTAGTCGAACAAACGTTTGTCGAAAGGAATGTGTACGTATGAGTGATTTATTTCAGCAATCGAATAGCGGCCCGCTCGCCAATCGGATGCGGCCTGAAACGTTAGACGAAGTCATCGGTCAACGCCACATCATCGGCGAAGGCAAATTGCTGCGGCGGGCCATCGAGGCCGACCGCCTCGGCACGATTATCTTGTATGGACCGCCGGGAACGGGCAAGACGACGCTCGCCCGCGTCATCTCGAATTATACGAAAGCGACGTTCGTGCAATTGAACGCCGTCACGGCCAAACTCGATGAACTCCGGAGCGTCATCCGCGAGGCCGAGTCCCGGTTTGATTTCGAGCAAGAACGAACGATTTTATTTTTAGACGAGATTCATCGTTTCAATAAACTGCAACAAGACGCCCTGCTCCCGGCACTAGAGGCCGGGAAGCTCATCTTGATCGGGGCGACGACCGAAAACCCGAGTTTTGAGGTCAACGCGGCGTTGCTGTCGCGCGCGACCGTGTTTCGGCTCGAACCGCCTGGACCAGACGAACTTCGTGTCGTCTTGGAGCGGGCTCTCGCTGATAAAAAGGGACTCGGCAACTATCCCGTCCAAATCGAGGAAGCCGCCGTGGACCATTATATCAAAATGGCGGACGGTGACTACCGTGTCCTGTTGAACGCCCTCGAGTTGGCCGTATTGACGACGCCCGAGGTCGATGGCAAGATTCAAATCACACTCGACGTGGCCGAGGAGTCGATTCAACAAAAAGCCATCAAGTACGACAAGACGGGTGACCGGCACTATGACGTCATCTCGGCGTTCATTAAGTCGATTCGCGGCTCGGACCCGGACGCGGCACTGTACTGGCTCGCCGTCATGATCGAGGCCGGCGAATCACCGCGCTTCATCATGCGCAGGCTCTATGTGCATGCGGCCGAAGATATCGGGCTCAGTGACCCGAACGCGCTCGTCATCGTCGATGCGGCCGCTCGCGCGAGCGAACACGTTGGTTTCCCGGAGGCACGGATCCCGATGGCACAGGCCGTCCTGTATCTCGCGACGGCACCGAAATCGAACGCGGTCATCACCGCCATCGATAAGGCGATTCACCACGTCCGCACGGTCGAAGGCGGTCCGGTACCGGTCCATCTCCGTGACGCGCACAGCCCAGGCGCCCGCGAGCTCGGCAACGGTGCCGGATACAAATACCCGCACGACGAGAAAGACGGCTACGTCGCGCAAAACTACTGGCCGGAGAACTTGGCCCGAAAACGTCCTAAATATTATACACCGACGAGCCGTGGCTTCGAGCAACAGCTGCAAAAACGACTCGATTATTGGGAAAAACGACGCTGACTCTTTTGAGCCGCGTCGTTTTTTCATTTCTGGATGCGGTTGATCTCGACACCAGCTGTCTCAAGCATTTGGTTGATGACATACCCTGCTGCGACGAGGCCGGCGACCGATGGGACGAACGCGTTCGAACTCGGCGGCATCTTCGCTTTACGGATCGGGGCATCTTTCTTCCCGACGACCTCGTTCACGTCTTCGCGTGTCACGATCGGCGACTCGTCTGAAAAGACGACCGGGACGCCCTTATGGATGCGCTCTTTACGGAGACGCGTCCGGACCATTTTGGCGATCGGGTCGTATGTCGTATCCTTGATGTCGACGACTTTGATGCGCGTCGGGTCCATCTTGTTGGCCATGCCCATGCTCGAGATGACCGGGATGCCACGACGTTTGCACTCGACGATCAAGTGGATCTTATAGATGATCGTGTCCGAGGCATCGATGACGAAGTCGAGGTCTTGCGCAAAGAATTCCTCGAACGTCTCTTCCGTGTAGAACATTTTTAATTTGACGAGCTCGAGCTCAGGGTTGATATCGAGGAGGCGTGTCGCCATCGCTTCGACTTTCGGTTGCCCGACCGTCGACAAGAGCGCGTGAATCTGGCGGTTGACGTTCGTGATATCGATATCATCTTTATCGACGAGCACGATTCGTCCGACGCCACTGCGTGCGAGCGCCTCGGCCGCGAACGACCCGACACCGCCGACACCGAGGATGGCGACCGTCTTCCCTTTCAATGTTTCTAAACCTTCTTGACCAATGGCCAACTCATTACGTGAAAACTGGTGTAACATACTCTTCCTCCAAATGAATCCTATTTTCTCACACTATTTTACTCGGAATTATAATCAAAAAAAAGACGCCTAGCGACGTTTTACAATAAAATCGATGGGACCCGGAGTGCCGTGACGATGCCCTGCTTTTGAACCTGCTTAAGCAGGTGGGTGACCTAGCGTCCCCTTCACAAGTCCTCCTGCACGTGATGAGGCAGTTGATCTGGATAGCAGTTCGGTCTCCCGTATTCAAAGTGTTGGCTCAAAATAACGAAGGCGGCTCTCGTACACCTCAGGTATCCCATCTGTTGACCTTACTATAGCACTGTCTGTAAAAAGAAGTCAATCAGAAACGATGACTTCTCGTGACAGTTTCGTCACAACCACATATTACGAAACGCACCGGTCGGGTCGTACGTATCTTGTTGCCGACTGACGTTGAAATGCCGGTCGCGTGAGTCGTTGCCGACACCGGCCTGGTACGCCCAATTACCGTAGTTGCTCGCGACATCATAGTCAATTAGCGTCGATTCGAAATAGGACGCGCCGATGCGCCAGTCTTGCCCGAGTTCTTTCGCGAAGTAGCTCGCGACGATTTGACGGCCCCGGTTCGACATCCATCCCGTCGCGTTCAACTCATGCATGAACGCATCGACAAAGTCGACGCCTGTCTCACCCGCCTGCCAACGCGCGATGACGTCAGGGTCGACGCGCCACGTCTTTTGTTTCGAACGGATGCCTTGGGCCCGGAAGAGTCGTTTCCCTTGCTCGAGTGCGACCCATTGGAAGAAATCACGCCAGAGCAATTCAAAATAGAGCCAATACGTCGACTCATTCGCCCCGTGTGACCGCTCATGTTGCTCGAGCTCGTGTAGCACCCGGCGCGGTGACAACGAGCCGTTAGCAAGATAAGCCGACAGTTTCGATGAGTCGTCGACCCCGAAGCCGTTTCGTGTCTCTTTATACGTCCGGATTGGCCCCGCTAAATAGGCCGCGAGCCGCTCCCGCCCTTGAACGTGAACGCGGTATGCTTGCCCTGCTCGACCCGTTCATAGGCGACAGGGAAATCAATCGGATACGCTTCCCCTTCACGCGGCCGGTCGAATCGCTTTTCCGGTCTCGCTTCAGCTTCGACAGCTTTTCGAAACTCAGTGAAGAGGAATGGCATGCGCTCGAACGGGATTTCTGCCCGCGGATAGAGCGTGAAGCCGTCAAACGCCTGACACGAGCCGCGCCACGCGGTCATGATTTCTCGTTCGCGCAGCCGTTCGTATAAGCCGATCGATCGCTGGAACAATAGCCGGTCGTTCGGGTCGAGCACGTCGAGCGGATGCCCGACATGGACGAACAGAGGGATGCCGAGCGTTGCGAGCGACCCGCCCAAATCTTCGAGCGCCTCGTTCAAAAATTGGAGCCGTCTCGGTCCTAGCGGGGTATGCCCGAATCGGTTCTCTGAGAGCTCATCTTCCCGGATGAAATAATGCCCTTCAATCGTGTCCTCGTGTCGGAGCGCCTCCTCGAGCGGACGATGGTCATCGACCCGCAAATCGTTTTGATACCAGATAATCGTCTTCATTGATTTCGCCTCCTGACCTCATTATGGGTCATGAATGCTTGTCTTACATAAGGTGAAGCTGTCCAAAATATGTTTTCATTTCCGCAACGGGTGGAATATACATCATTAGAAACAGAAAGGGGTGCAACAACATGGCTAGAAAAGGTAAATTTGGTACACTCATTAAAGTCGCGACAGCGGTCGCACCGTTCGTCTACGATTACTATAAAAAGAACAAAGCAAAAAAAGCTTCGACACCTAAAAAGTGAGCAAAGCGCTTCGGACTTCGTCTGAAGCGTTTTTTTCTTGTCGTGAAACCAACTATGATATGATGATGGAACATTTTAGGGAATCGAGGCGACGAACATGCACGCGGTATGGGTACAATCTTTACGAATCAGCTTGAAGTGGACGTTGTTCATGAGCGGTCTATTCCTGCTCGCCCTCGGGTCATCGATGATGATCACGGCCGACCTCGGCGTGTCGACGTGGGACGTGCTCCATCTCGGCCTCGCCCGCCACACACCGATTTCCGTCGGGACGATCATCTTGCTCGTCGGTCTCTTGCTCGTCTTCTGCAAGTACATACTGGACCGGATTCGGCCCCAGTTCGGGACGCTCGTCAACGCCGTCTTCGTCGGGGTGTTCATGAATTTGATTCTCGAGCGCCACTGGTTGCCGCAACTGGACGGCATCGCGCTCAATATCGCCTGGCTCGTCCTCGGCATCTTCGTCATCGGCATGGGTGCCGGCTTGTACGTCGCCATCGGCTACGGAGCCGGCCCACGGGACGGATTAACACTCGCCTTGGCCGACCGGTTCAACACGTCGGTCCGCATGATGCGGACGTGGATGGAACTGACGGCTTGCCTCATCGGCTGGGTACTGGGCGGACCTGTCTTTTTCGGGACTTTGCTGTCGATTTTCTTGATCGGTCCGTTCTTCCAGTTTTGGCTTGAACAGTTCCGGCGTCTCGTCTCGGTCATCGACCGGGCGAAAGTGGCGGCATAAAAAAGAGAGGAAATCGGATGTCAGCGTCCGGTTTCCTCTCTTTTTGGTTATGGGACGAGGACGATTTTTCCGAACTTGCCGCGCTGTTTGAAATACGCCTGCGCATCCCGTGCCTCAGCGAGCGGGAACGTCCGGTCGACGATCGGCCTGACCTTACCAGCTTTAATCGCCTCGAGCATCGTTTGGAACTCCGCACGTGTGCCGAGCACGGAACCGTACATGGTGATGTGTTTCAAATACAGCTTCCGGAAGTCGAGGTTCGTCTGTTGTCCCCCGGCCGAACCGGAAATACAGAACTTGCCGCCATTCTTCAACACCTTGAGCGCTGTCGCGAACAAGGCATCGCCGACGACATCGAGCACGGCATCGACCGGTCCTCCGTTCGCCTCGAGAATCTCATCGGCGAGCCTCTCGGAGCGGTATGAAAAGACATGGTCCGCCCCAAGATCCTTCAGCTTCGCTTCATCTTTCAAGTCCCCGACGATGGCGAACACGTTCGCCCCATGCACGTTCGCCGCGATTTGGACGTTGAACGAACCGACGCCACCGCTCGCACCCGTGACGACGATCGTCTGCCCCGGCTGAATCTCAATCTGTTCGTTCATATGCCACGCCGTCAACCCGCTCACCGTGAAGACGGCGCTATCGACGAAACTGTCGAGCGGCATATCGAAACAGAGCTCTGCCGGCCAGACGACATATTCGGCGTATCCGCCGTCGTACTCGGAGCCGATGAACGACATATCGTCAGCGATATGCTCGTCCCCTTCCGGCCCGCTCGATGTGAACGGGAATAGGACGACGCGACGTCCGACCATCGTCTCCTCGACCCCACTGCCGACCTCTACGACTTCACCCGTGATATCGGAACCAGGAATACGTGGGAATTGGACCCCTTCCGGCCGCCAGCCCGACTCTTTGTCCGTCCCATACGCGCCTTCTCGCATCCAAATCTCGGTATTGTTAATCCCGCACGCTTTCACGCGCACGAGCACTTCTCCTTGTTTCGGGCTCGGAATCGGGACATCGACGACCTGTAATTGATCGACGTCCCCGTAACCGATGACCTGTACTGCTTTCATCACTTGTTTTCCTCCTCATAACCACCATTTGCTTGTCTATACCCAACTAACGCATGACAGCCACCAAAAATATTGGTGGCTGCCCATTCCTTATAGTTGTTGGCGTCTGAGCAATCCGGCGAACACGCCGCCTTTCATGCTCAATTCATCGTGCGTCCCGTCCTCGACGATGCCGTCAGCGGTAACGACGAGGATGCGGTCAGCATTCTTCACCGTCGCCAAACGGTGGGCGATGATGAGCGTCGTCCGGTCAGCCGCGAGTTCATTGAGCGAGTCTTGAATGATTGCTTCCGTCTCCGTGTCGAGCGCGGACGTCGCCTCATCTAATATCAAGATCGGCGGATTTTTGAGGAACATGCGGGCGATGGCGATCCGTTGTTTCTGACCGCCCGACAGTTTCAAGCCTCGCTCCCCGATTTGCGTCTCGAGACCATGCTCGAGCTCCTCGACGAGCGAGTTCAAATGCGCCTTCTCGACCGCATGCATAATCTCCGCGTCGGTCGCGTCCAGTTTTCCGTAGGCGATATTCTCACGGAGCGTCCCGGCGAACAAGAACACGTCTTGTTGCACGATCCCGATTTGGCGGCGCAGACTCTCTTTCGTCATATCACGGATGTCCATGCCGTCGATTGTGATTTTCCCACTCGTCACATCATAGAAACGCGGGATGAGCGAACAGATTGTCGTCTTCCCGGCCCCGCTCGTCCCGACGAGGGCGACCGTCGTTCCGGCCTTGATGTCGAGGTCGATGTCGGTCAACACTTGCCGATAGTCCGAGTAGCCGAACGAGACGTTTTGGAAAGCGATGTCGCCTTTAAGCGTCTTGACGTCGGTCGCGTCCGGACGGTTCTCGATGTCCGGGGCCTCGTCGAGGAGTTGCGTGAATCGTTTGAAGCCCGCCATCCCTTTCGGGTACATCTCGAGGAGGGCCGTGATTTTCTCGATCGGCTTGATGAGCAAGTTCATATAGAGGATGAACCCGACGAGCTGACCGTATGAGAGTTGACCTTGATACGTCAAATATGCGCCGTAGACAAGGACGAGCAGCGTCATGAGCCGCGTCGTGATGTAAATCCCGGCGAGCGACTTACTCATGACCCGATATGCCTCGATTTTCGAGCCGCGATAGAAATTGTTATCTTTTTGGAAACGGTTGATTTCGAACGTCTCGTTCGTGAACGATTGGACGACGCGTGCCCCAGAAACGCTGTCCTCGACACGGGCGTTCACTTCGCCGATGTTCGTATACATCTTTTGCCACGCCTTGTTCATGTTCTTGTTGGCATACGTGATCATGATGACGAGGAACGGCACGGCGACGACCGTCACGAGCGCGAGTTGCGGGTCGATCGAGAACATGATCCCGAACGCACCGAGCAGCGTCATGATGGCGATGAAGAAATCTTCAGGCCCGTGGTGCGCCACTTCGCCGATATCGAACAAGTCGTTCGTCACCCGACTCATCAAATGACCGGTCTTGTGGTTATCGAAGAACCGGAACGACTGTTTATGGATATGGGTGAACAGCTCTTCCCGCATATCGGTCTCGATATTGATGCCGAGCTTATGCCCCCAATAGTTGACGACGTATTGCATCATCATGGCGAGTATGTAAAGGATGAGCAAGCCGATGCTGATGATGATAATCCAGTTCCATTCCCCACCTGGCAACAAATCGTCGATGAACCATTGCACGGCGAGCGGAAAGCCGAGCTCGAGCAGACCGACGAGGATGGCGAACGAGAAATCGAGGATGAATAACTTCTTATGTGGACGGTAATAACTAAAAAAACGTGAGATCATTTCGTTTCCCCCTTCTAAACAAATAGTTTACGCCTTTTTGCAGGAAGTGGAAAACGGGAAGCACGTCTTTTTCAATCTTTTTTCCAGCGCGGTATAATAGACATAAGGAGCTGATTCAAATGAACGTACAAATTACAGAACGCGCCCAAGAGCGGATTGACGCTTTAAAAGGCGACCGTAAAGGACAGATGCATTTGTTTTATGAGACGGAAGGTTGCGGCTGCGGCAATAGCGGCATCTTCGAGATTCGCTACGTGACCGAAACGACACCGGAAGACGTCGAGATTGATTCGAACATCGGCCCGATCCTCATCAAGAACTGGACGAAAGTGTTTCTCGACGAAGACATGATCATCGACTATCGCGAAGATAAACGATCTCTCGTCTTGAAGAGCAACGGCCAAGTGTTCAACTCGAACTTGCTCGTGACCGACGGGACCGGTTGCCAGTTGAACGTCCCGAGCCGATGAAACAGGCGTTACGAGACCATCCGAGCCTCTGGCTTTGGTTTCTCCTCAGCTTCGGGCTCGGCTTGTTCGGCATCTTCCTCGCTTTCACCGACTCCGTCTATACGATGACGGCCGTGATCGCCTCGCTGTTCGCTTTCGGGTTCGCGCTTCAGCAGACTAGTAAACGAATGGATAATTAGGGGATATAAGGTTTATATTCCAATCCACATGATATAATTTCTAAAAAGGGAGCTATCTCATGTGGTTTACAAACAAAATGCTTAACTATCCGACAGCGCTCTGGGGCGTATTTATTACAGGGCTATGGGTTTGGTTCAGCATCCGATTTGAAGATACTTTATCTTCACTTTTCGTGAATCTGACGTATATCGGTTTTATGTTAGCTTTGCTTCTTCTCGCTACGGTGATCCTTCGATCAATCAAATCTAGAAGCCGGACGAATCATAAAACGAGTAGATGAAGCAACAAAAATCGTCACTTCCATAACCGGAGGTGACGATTTTTGGTTTCCATGTCAGTTCACATCGATGGTGTAAAACGTAATCAACCCGCCATCCCCAAGTTCGGCGTAGGCGATTTGACCATCACGATAGATCGGCTTGGACGTCGTGCCGCCTCGACTCGGCAAATACGAAACCGTCGCTTCATTCAAATCCGCAACTAATAAGCGATTCATGCCTTCGCGGAATAGGATTCGCTGATCCGGCAAGAAACGAAACGAGTCAAATGTAATCTTTGACTGTGTGCTTTTATGTTGGAACTGTTTCGCTCCCCCCGTCAGCCCTACAAAATCGGCACGTCCTTCTTTTCCAAGAGCAACATAGTCCGCACCTGTTTCAAAGTCGACCAATGCGCCCATATCCTCGTCAAACGTTCCATCGAGCGTGGTTAACTTTGTCGTCTTTTCCCCATCAGCGAATGAGCTTCGATGGACGATGACACCGTCCTCACCAACTCTGTAATCGAATACGTACTCGCCATCTCGTTTCTCCCCTTCTTGAAGCGTGTACGTTTGAATCGTTTCCACCGTGGCCGTATCATACAAATACTGCATCACCGCCGACGTCGTCATCGTTTCTGATGCCTCATAATCAACCCATGTGACGCGATCATCCGATGCATTCAAATGAGGAACGGGCGTCTCGAACATACTGACCCCGTTATAAAGTTCAGTCAGTTCCGATGCGTCGAGCTTCATCCGGAAAATGGACCAAGCATATCCATTGTCTTCAGTCAGTTCATATTCAATCCAAAATATTTCATCTTTGATGCCGACGAGACTACCGATTGTTCTTGATGTCTTATGTAACGACCGATTAGTTGCTCGTTCCGTATCATACACGTAGATGTCATGGCCGACTTCACCGACAGAATCCGTATAGACAATGTGTTCATCGACCATATGCTCCGGTGCAATCATCGCGACTTTATGTTGGAAGAACGATGATAGGTCATAGTCCTTCACTGCCCCGATTGAGGCGTCCTCGGCGACGGGACGCAATCGAATCATTTCCGAATCTTCCGATTTGGCCTCCTCGACGGTCTCGTCAACTTTCGGCGTCGCTTCCGTTTCTTGATTACATCCTGCTAAGATTGTCGTCAATCCAATCACCAACCCGATCGATTGAACAATTTTTCTTGGTTTCATGCTTCCCCGGCTCCCCCATCTTCATCATACAATTTATTCCATAACTATATCACTTTTCCACTTATTCACATATACGCAAAAAGACCCGCCAAGTGACGGGTCCTTGTGACTAACTATTATTTTTTCTCTTTCACCGCTGTCCGAATCGACAACTCCTCGAGTTGTGCATCCGCGACCGGGCTTGGTGCTTGTGTGAGCAAGTCACTCGCCGACGCCGTTTTCGGGAAGGCGATCGTGTCACGAAGGTTCGAACGACCCGCGAGGATCATGACGAGACGGTCGAGACCGAGGGCGATACCCGCGTGTGGCGGTGTACCGTATTCGAACGCTTCGAGCAAGAAGCCGAACTGGTCGACCGCTTCTTGTTCTGTGAAGCCGAGCAATTTGAACATGCGCTCTTGAATGTCGCGCTCATAAATCCGTTGCGAGCCGCCGCCGAGCTCATACCCGTTCAAGACGAGGTCATAGGCGAGTGCGCGTACGCTCGCTGGGTCCGTCTCAAGCAAGTGGAGGTCGTCACGGTTTGGCATCGTGAACGGGTGGTGGTTGGCGTAGAAACGGCCGTCCTCTTCTTCGAACGTGACGAGCGGGAAGTCCGTCACCCAAAGGAAGTTGAACTTCGACTCGTCGATGAGACCGAGCTCATGACCGAGTTTGACGCGAAGTGCGCCGAGGCTGTCGGCGACGACAGTCGGTTTTGACGCCACGAAGAGGAGCAGGTCGCCCGCTTCCGCGTTCGTCGCTTCCATCAACTTCTGGGCGTACGTCTCATCAAAGAACTTGGCGATCGGTCCGTTCAAGCCTTCCGGCGTCACTTTGAGCCAAGCGAGGCCTTTGGCACCGTATACGGCTGTGAACTCTTGAAGCTTGTCGATGTCTTTACGCGAGAACTTGTCCGCCTCGCCTTTGACGTTGATCGCTTTCACTTGTCCGTTTGACTCGAGGGCCATATCGAACACTTTGAAACCGGCACCTGTGACCGCGTCGGCGACGTCGATGAGTTCGAGACCGAAACGTGTGTCCGGTTTGTCTGAACCGAAACGGCGCATCGCTTCTTCGTGCGTCATCCGCTCGAACTTGGCCGGCGTATCGGTGCGACCGAGCGTCGCTTCCATGACTTGCCCCATCATCGATTCCATCATCGCCATCAAGTCTTCGACGTCCATGAAGCTCGTCTCGATGTCGACTTGCGTGAATTCCGGTTGACGGTCGGCCCGAAGGTCTTCGTCACGGAAGCAGCGTGCGATTTGGAAGTAACGGTCGAACCCGGCCACCATGAGGAGCTGTTTGAACAATTGTGGTGATTGCGGGAGCGCGTAGAACTCGCCGCCGTGAACACGGCTTGGGACGAGATAGTCACGCGCGCCTTCTGGTGTCGATTTCGTCAAAATCGGCGTCTCGACTTCGAGGAACTCTTCTTCCGTCAAGAAGTTACGAATCGTGTTCGACGCTTTCGAACGGAGACGGAACGTCTCTTGGAGCGCCGGACGACGGAGGTCAAGGTAACGGTATTTGAGACGGAGGTCTTCCGATACGTTCTCGGCCTCGTCACCGATTGGAATCGGCGTCATCTTCGCCGCGTTCAAAATGTTAATCTCTGAAGCGATGACTTCGACGTTCCCGGTCGGCATGTTCGGGTTCTTGTTCTCACGTTCGAGGACTGTCCCTTTGATATCGAGCACGTATTCGCTGCGAATCGATTCGGCGAGCTGGTGCACCGCTTCGTTTTCCGGGCGAACGACGACTTGGACGATGCCTGTGCGGTCACGAAGGTCGATGAAAATGAGTCCTCCAAGGTCGCGACGTTTTTGTACCCATCCTTTAAGTTGTACCTCTTGGCCGATGAGTGACTCTGTCACGCGGCCGTTCATATGTGTGCGTCCGATCATTGTCCTGCTCCTTCCGATAGTTCACGAATTTTGTCTGCGACGGCCGAGAGCGGCACGTCGACTTGTTCCCCGGTCGCCATGACCTTGAGGGAAGCTGAGCCGCGTTCGACTTCATCGTCTCCGAGGATGACGGTGAACTTCGCGTTCAAGCGGTCGGCTTGTTTGAATTGGCCTTTGAACTTGCGGCCGAGGTAATCGCGGTCCGCCTTGAAGCCTTCGCTGCGAAGCAGTTGCAACAGGCGTGTCGCCGTCACTTCGACTTCCGTGCCGCCTTGGGCGACGACGAAGACGTCAAGTCCCGTCTCGAGTTCAGGAAGTACTCCTTCGTTCTCAAGAGCGAGGATGAGTCGCTCGAGCCCGATCCCGAAGCCGATGCCCGGCATATCCGGTCCGCCGATGTCTTGGACGAGACCGTTATAGCGTCCACCGCCGCAAAGCGTCGTGATGGCGCCGAAGCCTTCTGCCTCTGACATAATCTCGAACGCCGTGTGCGTATAGTAGTCGAGTCCGCGGACGAGCGTCGGGTCGACCACGTAGGCGACACCGAGCGCGTCCAAGTGCGCGAGGACTTTCTCGAAGTACGTCTTCGACTCTTCGTTCAAGAAGTCGAGAATCGACGGCGCCGACTTCATCGACGGGTGGTCGCGGTCGACTTTACAGTCGAGGACGCGGAGCGGGTTCTGGTGAAGCCGCGTCTGGCAATCTTGACATAACTCGTCTTGGACCGGCTCGAAGTGACGGATGAGCGCTTCGCGGTGAGCGTTGCGGCTCTCGGCGTCACCGAGCGAGTTGACGACGACTTTGATTTTTTTAAGCCCGAACGATTTGTAAATCGTGTAGGCGAGGCTGATGACCTCGGCGTCAACGGCCGGGTCACTGCTGCCGATCGCCTCGACACCGTATTGGTGCAATTGGCGGAACCGTCCTTTTTGTGGACGTTCGTAGCGGAACATCGGTCCCATGTAATACAGTTTCGTCGGCTGGTCGGGGCTACCGAACAGCTTGTTCGTGACGAAGGCGCGGACGACCGAGGCCGTTCCTTCCGGACGGAGCGTATACTCGTCCTTGCCTTTCTTGACGAGTGTGAACATCTCTTTTTGGACGATGTCCGTCGTCTCGCCGACGCTCCTTGTGAATAGGTCGGTCGTTTCAAAAATTGGGGTACGAATCTCTTTATAGTTGTAACGGGCGCTGATGTCGCGTAGTTTCTCTTCGACATACTGCCACGTCTCGACCGTGCCCGGAAGCAGGTCTTGTGTGCCGCGTGGTGCTTTCATCCAATTTCCCTCCTTAGAATACAAAAAGACCCTCGTCCGCAAAGGGACGAGAGCCTGTTAAAGTTTCCCGTGGTACCACCCTCGTTGCAGAGCCAATACTTGAAACTCTGCCACTCGAAATCGGTTAACGCCCGATGAAACGGCTCCCCCTACTAAGCGTTCAAGGAAGCACCTCCAAAGTGTCGTTCGGGTCATCATCCAGTCGATGCTTTCAGCCTAGACATCGCTCTCTTTGCTGGTGGGGTGACCGTACTCTTCTTTATCGCAGGTGTTAGGTTATATGGTTCATGATGCCGAATCGTGCCCGCTTCTGTCAAGCGTTTTTTTCGAGCATGAGCGTGACCGGTCCGTCATTTACGAGCGCGACGTCCATCATCGCCCCGAACTGCCCGGTCTCGACGACGAGCCCGTGCGTCCGCAAGCGATCGTTGAATTTCTCGTAAAGCCGTTCCGCGATGTCCGGCTTCGCCGCTTGCGTGAACGCGGGACGACGGCCTTTCTGCGTGTCGCCGTACAGCGTGAACTGTGATACGGACAATACTTTCCCGTCGACGTCTTGAATCGATAGGTTCATCTTCTCGTCCGCGTCCTCGAAGACACGGAGTCCGGCCACCTTGTCGGCGAGCCAGTTTACTTCCGTCTCGGTGTCCTCGTGGGTCACCCCGACGAGGAGCAGATAGCCGGCCTCGATTTGGCCGACCGTCTCCGCGTCGACGGTGACCGAGGCTTGTTTCACTCGTTGCAACAATACACGCACTGAAATCTTCCTTTCGTTACGTCATCATGACTCGGCTGACCGAGTACACGTCCGAGATTTGCTTGATCCGGTCAACGACTTTTTGCAGATGGTTCACGTTCGGAATCGAAATCGTCATCGAGATGCGGGCCTGTTTGTTCTGGTCTCCGCGTCCACTCACCGCCACGATGTTCGTGTTCGTCGCCGAGACGGCTTGAAGCACGTCGTTCAAGAGCCCTGAACGGTCGTAGCCTGTGATCTCGATGTCAACGTTATAGTTCTTCTCTTTTGCTTGCCCGGCTTCCCACTCGACCGTGAGGAGCCTCTCCGGATGCTGCTCATTGATGATGTTCAAGCAGTCTTTCCGGTGAATCGACACGCCGCGTCCGCGCGTGATATACCCGACGATTTCGTCGCCCGGTACCGGGTTACAGCATCGGCTCATGCGGATGAGCATATTGTCGATCCCTTTCACCGAGACGCCGGCCTCGGCTGTCTTCTTCTTCGGTGACTGACTGACTTTCAATTCGTTGATCGCGTCCGACAGTTCAAGTTTCGGTTCTTTCCGCTGCTTCTCCGTCAACTTGTGGGCGACTTGCGCCGCCGTGATGCCATGATAGCCGACCGCGGCGTACATCTCTTCTTCGTTCCCGAAGTTGAACTTCTCGACGACGACGGCAAGCGACTGGTCATCGATCACTTCTTTCGGTTCGAAACCGAGCTTCTTGATCTCGACGTCGACGAGCTCTTTGCCTTTCTCGACGTTCTCTTCACGCTGTTGGCGCTTGAACCATTGGCGAATCTTGTTCTTCGCTTGGCTCGAGACGGCGAGTTTGAGCCAGTCCTTGCTCGGCCCGTAGCTGTGTTTCGACGTGATGATCTCGATGATGTCACCCGTCTCGAGTTTATGGTCGAGCGGCACCATCCGTCCGTTCACTTTCGCGCCCGTCATCCGGTGACCGATTTCGGTATGGATGCGGTACGCGTAATCGATCGGGACCGAGCCTTTCGGCAACTCGAAGACGTCGCCTTTCGGTGTGAAGACGTAGAGCATGTCGCTGAAGAAGTCGACTTTGAGCGATTCCATGAACTCCTCAGCGTCGGTCGTATCTTTTTGTAGCTCTAAAATCTCGCGCAGATGGGCGATTTTTTCATCGAACCCGTTCGTCGCGACACTCTTTCCTTCTTTATAGGCCCAGTGCGCGGCAATCCCGAACTCGGCGATGAAGTGCATGTCCTTCGTCCGGATTTGCACTTCGAGCGGCTCACCCTTCGGTCCGATCACCGTCGTGTGGAGCGACTGATACATGTTCGGTTTCGGCATGGCGATGTAGTCTTTGAATCGGCCTGGCATCGGCTTGTACTGCGTGTGGATGATGCCGAGGACGGCGTAACAGTCGCGAATCGAATCGACGATGATGCGGACGGCCATCAAGTCATAAATTTCATTGAACTCTTTTTTATGCTTCACCATCTTGTTGTAAATCGAGTAGATATGCTTCGGACGGCCGTTGACATCGGCCTCGATGCTCACGTCCTCGAGGACGGTGTTCACTTCCGTGATGACCGATGTGACGAGCGCTTCGCGTTCAGTGCGCTTCTGTTTCATCATCGAGACGATCTTATAGTATTGCTGCGGGTTGATATAACGTAACGAGATATCCTCGAGCTCCCATTTGATCGTCGAGATCCCCATCCGGTGGGCGAGCGGGGCGAAGATTTCGAGCGTCTCTTCCGCCTTTTGAACTTGTTTCTCTTTCGGCATATGTTGAAGCGTCCGCATGTTGTGCAGACGGTCGGCAAGCTTGATCAAGATGACGCGCACGTCTTCTGCCATCGCGATAATCATTTTACGGTGATTCTCAGCGAGTTCTTCTTTTTTCGATTTATATTTGATTTTACCGAGCTTCGTCACTCCATCGACGAGCATGGCCACATCGACACCGAACTCATCGGCGAGTTCTTTGAGCGTGACGTCCGTATCCTCGACGACGTCGTGCAAGAGCGCCCCGATGATGGTCGTCGCGTCTAACCCGATATCAACGAGAATACCGGCCACTTGGACCGGATGCAGAATGTAGGGTTCGCCTGAACGTCGGAACTGACCGGTATGATGCAGTTTGGCGTATTCGTAAGCGCGTCTCACTTCGGCAATCTCGTCTTCACCCATATACTCCCCGAGCGCGTCGAGAAGGTCCTCAATACTTACGATTTGTTTTTTGGTCATAACATTCGACACCCTTTTTCTTACCGCTCCAATCGACTCGGACAAGTCGCAGCATGGTAGTAGTTAACGTACGTGGTTGTTCTAATTTTACTTACTATTATCGAAAAAATCTGACGACCTGTCAAAGGTTGTGGGTTGTTTTACTTAAAAAACTATTTAAAAAAGGGAAGCCATCGCTTCCCTTTGATTAATCTTCGTAACGGATGAGTGAGAACACGTCGTATCCTTCGAGACGCTCACGTCCACCAAGTCCATCAAGCTCGATTAAGAATCCGATCCCAGCGACGACGCCGCCGAGCTGTTCAATCATTTTGATTGTCGCTTCGATCGTTCCGCCTGTTGCGAGCAAGTCATCCAAGATGACGACTTGTTGGCCCGGTTTGATCGAGTCTTTGTGCATCGTCAAAATGTCTGTGCCGTATTCGAGTCCGTAAGAGACGCGAACCGTCTCACGTGGCAACTTGCCTTCTTTACGGACCGGGACGAACCCGAGCTCAAGTGCGTACGCTGCCGGGCAACCGACGACGAAGCCGCGTGCCTCAGGGCCGGCGATGAGTTCAGCACCGCGCTCCTGTGCGTAAGCGATGAGCTCGTCGACCGCTTTTTTATAGGCCGGGCCGTCTTGCATGAGTGACGTGATGTCCTTGAAGCTGATCCCTTCTTTCGGGTAATCCGCTACTTCTTTAATATGCTGTTTGAAATCCATTTTATGTGTAAGCCTCCTGCATCTTGTTCGATCGCAATGATTGTAACCGCTCTTTCAGTTCTGCCAACGACGCATAGATGAAACGCTCCTCGAGTTGGACTCGTCCGACCCGGCGCTTATAACATGGCGCTTCGGTCAAATCACGTTTCGGCGCTTCTGGATTCACTCCAGGCAGTCCGTCTTCCATTGTAACAAGAAATTCGAGTTCAGAGAATACTTGATGCATAAATTGAATCGTATTTTTTGACCATTTTCGCTCGATTGACAAACGAATCAAGTTTTCGCGCAGGTTTTTCCGTTCGCACGTCGCCATATGGACGTAATATGTTCGGAAATCTTCTCGCGTCGGCAACTTCTCAAAAAATGAGCCGCCTTGTCCGAACGCACAGTACACGCGCTCGACATCCTCGGTCAACATGTCTGCGAGCACATCTTCCTCGTCCGGCAAATCGAGCAGGACGACGAACGGTTTGAGCGGCGTGCTGAGATCGTGGAGCGGGAAGTCGTCCCGGCCTTGGAACGATATGAACGACGTCGTGTCGCCCGGGAGCTGTTTCAATTCGTCGAGCGAATTTTTCTTGCCCCGATAATCGAACACTTGGAACCCGTCGACACGGATGTCTTGAATCATGAGCTGCGGCTTGCGCATCCCGTTCCATTCATTTACTTGCAGACTGCCCATGACCGAGACGTGGGCCATCTTCGAGATTTCAGAGACGACGTGACCGAAACCGAAGCCGATGCCATCAAGTTCCCGCTTATCCCCGGCGAGCTGAACCTTCAAATGGGTGTTGTCGCGCCCGATTTGACGGATATCGCGAAGTCTAGCGTCTGCCACGACGACACGCGGTGACGGATTACCCATCCCGAACGGGGCGAGCTTGCCAATCTCTGAGATCAAGTCGAGCGACACGTCGTTCACGTCGAGCTTCAAGTCGACGTTGACGCGGGCGACGAACGTCTCGTCCGGAATCGATTCGGCTTGTTCGTTCAGACGCCGGCGCAGTTCGGCCACGTTCTCCGATAACAAGGTCATCCCGGCTGCGGCCGGGTGTCCGCCGAAGTGCGGCAAGATGTCTTCATTTTTCGACAGTTCTTTGAACAAGTCGAAACCGTCGATCGAACGGCCCGACCCCTTCGCCTTCCCTGTTTTCGGGTCGTGGCACAATAGGATGACCGGACGATAGTACGCCTCGACGAGTCTTGAGGCGACGATCCCGACGACACCCGGATTCCATCGTTCGCTGGCGACGACGAGAACGCGGTCGTCCGTCATCGATGCCTCGACGAGTTCCGTCGCTTCTTTGGCGATCGTCTTGACGATGTCTTGACGTTCTTTGTTCTGTTTGTCGAGCTTTTGAGCCAGTTCGAGTGCCTCCTCGACGCTCTCGGCGAGCAACATTTGGAGCGCCGGCATCGCCGAGTCAAGACGACCGGCAGCGTTGATGCGCGGTCCAAACGCAAAACCGACCGACTCTTCGTTCAATGTCCCGTCCGTCAACGCGCACACTTCGCGGAGCGCGAGAATGCCTGGACGTTTTGAGTCATCGAGCGCCTTCAGACCAAGCTTCGCGAGCAAACGGTTCTCCCCGTCGAGCGGGACAAGGTCGGCAATCGTGCCGAGCACGGCCAAGTCGAGCAACTCTTCCGGCATCCGTCCGAGCACGGCATGAGCTACTTTGAGTGCGACGCCCGCCCCAGCGAGCTTGTCATACGGATATGACGGATCGATGTGAGGATGGATGATGGCGAACGCATCTGGGAGCGTCTCTTTCGGTTCGTGGTGGTCGGTGATGATCAAATCGACACCGAGCTCTTTTAAGAGCGCCGCCTCTTCGATTCCTGAGATCCCACAGTCGACCGTGATGATGAGCGTGAACCCTTCACCCGCGGCCCAGCTGAACGCCTCTTTGTTCGGACCGTATCCTTCCGTGAACCGGTTCGGGATATAACATTCCGCCATGACACCAATCTCGGTCAAGGCGTGCCACATGACGGCCGAGGCGCTGACACCATCGACGTCATAGTCGCCGTAAATGAGCACCATCTCCCCGTCATCGGCCGCGCGTTTCAAACGGTCAACGACTTTGTTCATCTGTTCAAATAAGTACGGATCGTGGAACGTCAACTCGTCCTCGATGTGCAGGAACGCTTTCGCCGCATCGACGTCACGGTGCCCCCGCTGCATGAGGAGCGTCGCGAGCTGCTCCGATATATTCAATTCTGTCTGTAGCTGTTCAACCGCGGCCGTATCCGTCTCCGGATACACCCATCGTTTCTTTGCATGATACATAGTCCTTCACTCCAATCAATTGTTGATTATATCAGAACGAGCGAGTGAAGTGCCGTCTTGACATTCAAAAAAGGTCCCCCGAACGATGCGGGAGACCTGCTGTTACGCCTCTGGGGCGGTTTCTTTCTTTTTGTTGAGCGACATGCCTTTGAGGAGCATCCACAAGTACGAGGCGATGAAAATCGATGAGTACATCCCCATGACGAGACCGATGAGCAACGCGATTGAGAAGCCACGGATTGACTCGGCACCGAACACGTACAAGGCGATGACCGTCAAGAGCACGGTGACGACCGTGTTGACCGAGCGGACAATCGTCTCTTGAATCGACGTGTTGACGATGTCACGATACACGTCCATCGATTTGATTTTCCGTTCTTTCTCATACGCTTGGATGTTCTCACGGACGCGGTCGAACGTGACGATCGTATCGTTGACCGAGTAACCGATGATCGTCAAGATGGCGGCGACGAAGTACAAGTTGACCTCGATACCGAAAATCGAGAACGCCACGATCATGAAGAACGCATCGTGAAGCATGGCGACGACCGTTGCGACCGCATACGAGAATTGGAAGCGGAACGTGATATAGAGGATAATCCCGAGCGACGCGAGTGCGACCGCATAGATGGCATTCCGAGCGATATCACGGCCGACTTCGGCCGACACGGTGCTGATGTTCGGGTCGTTCCCGAACGTTTCCGTGAACACGGTCTTCACCGACGCGACTTCGTCTTGAGCGAGCTGGCCGACGAACGTCACGTTGGCGAGCGTTCCGCCTTCCGCGTATTGGACCGACGAAATCTCTTCATCGACACCGGCTTCTTCAAATGCCGACGCCAATTCTTCTTGCGATACTTGTGATTCGGTCAACACTTCGACCCGGGTACCGGATGCGAAGTCAATCCCGAGGTTCAAGCCACGGAAGAACAAGATGCCGAGACCGATGATGACGATGGCACACGAGACGATGAACATCGTGCGCATATGTTTCACATAGTTTAATTCAGTGAGCTTAAAGTTCACGGATTTCACTCTCCTTCACACCAAACCAGCCTTTTCGTTTGTCGAACAGACGACTCGAGACGAGGAGGTGCATCAAATAACGCGAGATGAAGACGTTCGAGATGAACGTCATCGCAATCGAGATCATGAGCATGATGGCGAACCCACGGACCGAGCTCGTCCCGAAATAGAACAAGACCGCTGCCGAGATGAGGGTCGTCAAGTTGGCATCGATGATCGTACTGAGCGAGCGCCGGTTCCCGGCACGGAATGCCGAGAGGACCGATTTCCCTGACCGGAGTTCATCCTTGATGCGCTCGGCCGTGATGATGTTCGCATCGACCGCCATCCCGACACCGAGGACGAGAGCGGCAATACCAGGGAGCGTCAAGACGGCGTTAATGCCGTTAAAGAACAACATAATCAAATTGATATACAAAATGAGCGTGATGATCGAGACGAGACCGGGTAAACGATAGAAGAACAACATGAACAAGAAGATGGCTGCAATCCCGATGAGAGACGCGAACACGGTCTTGTCGAGCGCGTCTTGACCGAACTGGGCCGAGACCGACGTCGAATAGATTTCTTCAAGTTTGACCGGGAGCGCCCCGGCGTTCAAGATGTCAGCGAGACGTTGACCACTCTCGGCATCGATGCCGCCACCTGAGATGATGGCTTTATCCGATAGGATCGGAGACGTGACGGATGCATCCGACACGATCTTCGAGTTCTCTTTTTGAATCTCTTCGGCGTACGTGTCGCCTTCTTCATAATCAAGCCAGATGACGAGCCGGTTTTCCGGTGCCGGACGCTGGGCAACTTGCGACGTGACTTCACCGAACTGGTCCGCCGATTGCAACGTCAGTTCAACGACCGGGTTGCCTTGTGGGTCATAGCTGAGTGCTGCGCCACGCGGAGCGAGGTCTTTCCCGTCGAGTAGGACGTTATCATCCACATCGCGGAACGTGAGCTGGGCGGTCGACGAGAGCACTTCACGGGCGTCGTTTTGATTCTCTACGCCAGCGAGTTGGACGCGGATGCGATTCTCGTCTTCAATCCGGATGTCCGGTTCCGAGACACCGAGGACGTTGACACGGTTGTTAATGGCGCGAACGGTTGCATTCATCGCTGATTGATCGATGACATCGCCGTCTTCGAGCGGCTGGACTTCGTACAGCACTTCGAACCCGCCTTTAAGATCGAGGCCGAGGTTCGTGTTCTTGACGACCCATGGCGTCGACAAGGCGGCGAGCAGGATCGTTGCAATCATGATGACCGCAAAAATCGCGATATTCCCTTTTTTGTACATACGACTATTTCCTTTCTAAACACATGTTCTCGTAAAAAAACTTCTCTCGTTAACATTACAAATATTCTAAACATTTATCAATCGTTTTCCTGAAATTGTAACACCCACACGTTGATTTCCCACGCTTTTTTGCACTCGCGACTAAAAGTTGCATTAGGGCAAAACTTGAGCTATGATGTGATTATCAACTTACACACTACATGCAAAGGAGTCCTTTCTAATGGATAGTACGATACTCTATGCCTTTTTACTGACGCTGTTCGCTGGACTCGCGACGGGGATCGGAAGTATGATCGCCTTCTTCGCCAAACGGACCAACACGGCATTCTTGTCGGTATCCCTTGGCTTCTCAGGTGGGGTCATGATTTACGTATCCTTTATCGAGATTTTTCCGAAAGCGCTCGATGAACTCGTCGGGGCCCACGGAGAGCAGGCTGGGACGCTCTATACCGTCCTCGCCTTCTTCGGCGGGATGTTGTTGATCGCCTTGATCGACAAGTTCATCCCGTCTCCGGAAAACCCACACGAAGTCAAATTCGTCGAGACGATGCAAAACGACCCGTCGTCCCAGGAACTTGCGACGACGGCGACCGAACGTGTCCCGTTGAACCAAGAGACGAAACAGCGGCTTCATAAAATGGGTCTGTTCATGGCGCTCGCCATCACCATCCATAACTTTCCGGAAGGTTTAGCGACGTTTATCTCGGCCCTCGATGACCCAGCGGTCGGTCTCGCTATCGCGATCGCGATCGCGTTACACAACATTCCGGAAGGCATCGCCGTCTCGGTCCCGATTTATTATGCGACCGGTTCTCGGAAGAAGGCGCTGAAACTGTCCTTCTTGTCCGGACTTGCCGAACCGCTCGGAGCGGTCGTCGGTTTCCTTCTTTTGATGCCATTCTTGAGTGACACGGTGTTCGGCCTCTTGTTCGCAGGCGTCGGCGGCATCATGGTGTTCATCTCGCTCGACGAGTTACTCCCAGCTGCTCGTGAATACGGACGGGCCCACCATGCGGTGTACGGCATGGTCGCCGGTATGATGGTCATGGCAGCCAGTCTGATTTTGTTAATGTAATGAACCGAACGCTCGCATAATAGGAAGAGGCCGTAGGAACAATTCGTTTCCACGGCCTCTTTTTGTTTGTACTAAACATGCGTAACAGTTGTCTACTCTAGCATATATTCCATATTTTCCTTCTTGATTACCGCCATTGCTTCATCCATAGCGATTCCAGTAAGTAACGCCAATTTTTCACGGCTTACCTGGTTATGTCCAATCCAGATTTGGGCCAACGATTCTCCGCAACTAGCTCGGATCATTTCATCCGTTTTCTTGTCATTCGCAACGGTCAGCAAAGCGACTTCCACTGTCTCGTCATTCAAAATAAACCCTAAGTCCATTGCAGCGTCATCCCGCTCCGCGTCACTCGCTGTTTTATCGAGCAATATTTCAATCAATGTAAGAGGGTCCATCTTTATACCTCGTTAGATGGCGGGGCAGAAGTCTTGAATAAATGAACAAGATCTTTCAATTCGACGGACATATGGCTCATCGTCTCGGCGATGCCGTTGATCTCTTGAATGGCGGCGAGTTGTTCTTCAACGTTCGCGCCTGCTTCTTCCACGCTTCGTTGCGTCGACACGGCATTCGTCGACATGTCTTCGACCGAGACCGCGACCTCGGTCGTGTTCGCGCTCACTTCTTCTGTCGCCGCCGCGATCTCACTCATTTGGCGGGACGTCTCTTGAATGACCGATACGATTTCGCGGAATGCGCCCGCGACTTCTCCCATTTGGGTGACACCGCTCGTCACGTGTTGACTCGTGACGTCAAACGCGGATTCGACTTCGGACGTATCGCGCTGGATATCGGCGACGACCGCTTGGATTTGTTTCGCCGACTGTTTCGACTCTTCGGCCAGTTTTCGGACCTCGGCCGCGACGACGGCAAACCCTTTCCCGTGTTCACCGGCCCGGGCCGCCTCAATCGCAGCATTCAAGGCGAGCAAGTTCGTCTGTTCCGTGATGGCGGTGATCGAGCGCGTGATTTTCTCGATCTCGAGCGACTGATTCGACAAACGCTCGACCATTTGTTGGGTCAAATCATTCGCTTGCTGAATCTCACGCATTTGCCGTTCCGCCAACTGGATCGTCTCGAGTCCTCCACTTGCCGCTTCGAGCGTATGAATCGTCTGTTCATTCACGCCTTGCGAGGCCGCAGCAATTTGGCTCAAGCCGACGACGGCTTGGTTGACGCCGGACGTCCCTTCCTCGGCCCGTTTCGCCGAGGCTTGGGCGGCGAGGTTCATCTGTTCGAACAGACCGGCCACGCCTTGCGTCGTCGTGGCGACATGGTCCGTACTGGCGTACAGCTCTTCCGAATAGGCCGTCACTTTATCCGAGGCTGCACCGACTTGGCGAATCAGACCGACGAGGTTCCGTTTCATATCGTTGAACGCCGTGACGAGGTCACCGAGCTCATCGTTTGAACCAACCTCGATATCGTCTCCGGTCAAGTCTCCCTCGGCAACGACGCGCGCTTCGCTGACGAGTCGATTGATCGGCTTCAAGAACAGCTTTTGGAGGGCTACTAGTGAAAGTAGACCGACAGCGACGCCGATGATGCTGATGACGACCATCCAGATGATTGATTGCCCGGCACTCGCCTGGACCGCTTCCGACTCAGCGGCGAGCGCTTCGCCCTGATACGTGACGAGGTCGGTCACCGTCATTCGGACGCGATCCGTCGTCGGTGTCACGCTCGTATTGAGCACGGTCTTATAGCCGATCTCGTCTTGTTGTTGACGGAGGTCGATGACGCGCGCCATCTCCGTGTCGAGATGTTGATTGAACTTCTCGAGATCATCAAGCCAGGCGAGCACTTTCGGATCTTCTGTCGACTGTTGGAGCGTATTCATCAATTCGTCCCGTTTCGTTTGGGAAGCCTCAAGGCTAATCAACGTTTTCGGGTTCGAGACGAGCAGGTAGTAGTTCAAATAACGCTCGGCATCGGTCACGGTCAACGCCAAATCTTCAGCGACGAGCATATCTTGGAGCCGCTCGTTCAAGACGCGGTCGTACTCAGACGTCGCGTTGTGTAATTGATACGAGCCGAGCGCACCGACGATCAATAAGGCGATCAGTGTCGGCACGAGCGCCATCGCCATCTTACGGCGCATCGACGAGCGTCCTTTCACGCGGTCAGGGCGACGTCGTACCTTCCAATTTTTGAGTGGGCGTAGCAATCGTTTCACATCCATGTCCTCTTCTCCTTCTTTCCAATTCTTCTCAACTTGACGATAATGCAAACGTTTTCACGATTCAATTTGATTTTTGGAAATAAGGTGGATGATTCGTCGGATTGACGAAGTTTGTCAAAAATAAATCATTTTTCAAAGTATGACAAAAAAAGACGCCTGACCAGTGATGGCCAGGCGTTGTTTGGTTACTCAGCGAATGATGAGTTGCCTTTTTTCGTCACTTCAGCAATCGCACTGCGATTGAACTTAAGGAGTGACTGGTCACATTTCAATGTGACTTGCGTGTCTTCGATTTGGTGGACGACGCCGTGAAGGCCGCCGATTGTTACGACGTGATCCCCACGCTCAAGCGCGTTTTGCATCGATTGTACTTCCTTCTGACGTTTCGTCTGCGGACGGATCAACAAGAAGTAGAACACGACGAAAATAAGGATCATCGGTAATAGTGCTACGAGAGTTTCCATGCGTAAAATTCACCCTTTCCTTCAATATCAGGTTCATTATACCGTGAAACTGAAACGTTGTCACATAATCGCTGTCAGAACAATTTAGAAATTCTTGGCGTTTGGTTTGTTATACCCATATTCTTCGAAAAACTCTTCCTTGAAGTCCAAGAGACGGTCTTCGCGGATGGCTTGACGTACTTGACTCATCAAGTTCACGAGGAAGTGAAGGTTGTGTGTCGAACAGAGGTGAAGCCCGAACATCTCGTCGGCGCGAATCAAGTGGTGCACGTACGCGCGCGAATAGTTCTTACATGTGTAGCAATCGCACTTCTCGTCGATTGGTCCGAAGTCCGTCTTATGTTTCGCATGTTTGATCGTGACACGGCCTTTCGATGTCATGAGCGTCCCATTGCGAGCGATCCGGGTCGGCAAGACGCAGTCGAACATGTCGATGCCGCGAATCGAGCCTTCAATCAACGCATCCGGTGAACCGACGCCCATCAAGTAGCGCGGCTTGTTCTCCGGCATGAACGGTGTCGTGAACTCGAGTGCGCGGTACATGACGTCTTTCGGTTCACCGACCGATAATCCACCGACGGCATAACCTGGGAAATCAAGCGAGACGAGGTCGGCCGCACTTTGACGACGGAGATCTTCGTACTCGCCGCCTTGGATGATACCGAACAATGCCTGGTCTTCCGGACGTTCGTGTGCCGCGAGGCAACGCTCTGCCCAACGGCTCGTCCGCTCGACCGATTTCTTCATGTATTCATGCGTCGCCGGGAATGGCGGGCATTCGTCGAACGCCATCATGATATCCGAACCGAGCGCGTTTTGAATCTCCATCGCCTTCTCCGGTGACAAGAACAACTTGTCGCCGTTCAAGTGGTTGCGGAAATGGACGCCTTCTTCTTGGATGTTGCGAAGGTCGGCGAGCGAGAAGACTTGGAAGCCGCCCGAGTCCGTCAAAATCGCGCCGTCCCAGTTCATGAACTTATGAAGGCCGCCGGCTTGTTTGACGACCTCATGTCCTGGACGAATCCAAAGGTGGTACGTGTTCGAGAGGATAATGTTCGCTCCCATCGCCTTGACTTGTTCCGGGGCCATCGTCTTGACGGTTGCCTGCGTGCCGACCGGCATGAAGACAGGTGTCTCGAACGAGCCGTGCGGCGTATGGACGATTCCGTGCCGCGCTCCCGTCTGTTTACATGTGTGGATATGTTCGTATGTGACTGCGTGTTTGGTCATTTGTTCTCTTCCTTCCTCGTGATGAGCATCGCGTCCCCAAAGCTGAAGAAGCGGTAACGTTCTTGTACCGCCGTGCGGTACGCGTTCAAGATGATGTCGCGCGACGCGAACGCCGAGACGAGCATGACGAGCGTTGACTTCGGCAGATGGAAGTTCGTGATCAGTCCATCGATCGCCTTCAACTCGACGCCCGGGTAAATAAAGATATCCGTCCAGCCCGATGACTCGACGAAATTCCCATGGTCGCGCACGATCGTCTCGAGCGTCCGGGTCGACGTCGTCCCGACGGCAAAGACGCGGCCGCCGCTTGCACGGACGTCGCGGAGCGCCTCGGCCGAAGTGGCCGATAGTTCGAAATACTCGCTATGCATCGTGTGCTCTTCGATCGTATCGGCCGTGACGGGACGGAACGTACCGAGACCGACGTGGAGCGTGAGCGGGATCAGCTTGACGCCTTTCTCCTCTGCCGCTACGAGCAGTTCTTCCGTGAAGTGGAGGCCTGCCGTCGGTGCGGCCGCACTCCCGCGTTCACGGGCGTACACCGTCTGATAACGGTCTTGGTCGTCGAGCTGTTCACGGATGTATGGCGGAAGCGGCATCGTGCCGAGCTCATCTAAAATCTCATAGAAGATGCCGTCGTAGTCGAACTTGAAGCGGCGGCCACCTTCCGGGAGTTCTTCGACACATTCAGCCCGGAGCAACCCGTTGCCGAACTCGACGATGGCGCCGACGCGCACTTTCTTCGCCGGTTTGACGAGCGCTTCCCAGACATCGTCTTCCGTCTGTTTGAGTAAGAGCAGTTCGACTTTCCCGCCCGTCTCCTGCTTCGCCCCGAACAATCGGGCCGGGAGCACGCGCGAGTCGTTGACGACGAGAGCGTCGCCTGCCTGCAAGTAGTCGAGCACGTCACGGAAATGACGGTGCTCGATATCGCCAGTGTCGCGGTCGAGGACGAGCAGTCGTGAGCTCGTCCGGTCAAGGAGCGGTACTTGGGCGATCAGTTCTTCCGGTAAGTCAAAATCATAGTCGTTTACGTTCAATTGAATGTCTTGCATATCGTTACTCCTCTTCATAGCCAAAATGCGTCTTTGCGTACTGGGTGATCATCCGGCCGCGCGGCGTCCGTTGCAGAAAACCTTGTTGCAACAAGTACGGCTCATACACGTCCTCGATCGTTTGGGCATCTTCCCCAATCGTCGCGGCGAGCGTCTCAAGTCCAACCGGACCACCGCCGAACCGTTCGACCATCGCCCGTAACAGCCGATGGTCGACTTCGTCGAGCCCGAGGGCGTCGACATGCAACCGGTCGAGCGCGTCTGAGGCGAGCACCGGATCGATTTCTTTCGTTCCTGCCACTTGGGCGAAATCACGAACCCGGCGTAACAGTCGGTTGGCGATCCGCGGCGTACCGCGTGCACGTTTCGCGATGGCACCGCTCGCCTCTGGTGAGATCGACAGGCGGAACAGCTGGGCCGTCCGACTGACGATGGCGGCGAGCTCATGCGGCTCGTAGTATTCGAGCTTCAACGTCACACCGAAACGGTCACGGAGCGGCGCCGACAACATGCCGGCCCGCGTCGTCGCGCCGACGAGCGTGAACGGTGGCAAATCGATACGGACGCTTCGCGCCATCTCGCCTTGTCCGTAGACGATGTCGAGACAGTAGTCTTCCATCGCCGGATAGAGAATCTCTTCGATCGTGCGGCTCAAGCGATGAATCTCGTCGATGAACAGGACGTCGCCCGGTTCGAGCGTCGACAGGATCGCCGCGAGGTCACCTGGGCGTTCGATGGCTGGGCCGGCCGTCGTCTTGATGCCGACACCCATCTCGTTGGCAATGATTTGGGCAAGCGTCGTCTTTCCGAGTCCCGGAGGACCGTAAAGGAGGACGTGGTCGAGCGTCTCGCTGCGGAGCTTCGCGGCTTGGATGAAGATCGACAAGTTGCCTTTCGCCTTCTCCTGTCCGATGTACTGCTCGAACTTTTGCGGACGCAAGCTCCACTCTTCAGAGTCTTCATATTGTTGATGGGATTGTGACAACAATCGTTCGTCCATGGTCTCCTCCTTATTTCAATAGCAATTGCAGGGCGCGCTTTATGTAAGCGTCTGTCGTCAATATTTCTGAATTCAGTTCCTTGCGGACACGGGTGATCTCACGCTCTGAATAACCGAGCGCGACGAGCGCTTCGCACGCCTCGTCGAGTTCGGAAGCGCCTTGAGCGAACAGTCCGGTGTTCGGTACGTAATCCGGAGCGAGCTCGGACAGCTTGCCTTTCAAATCGAGCGCCATCTGCTTCGCCGTCTTCTTACCGACACCCGGGAACTTCGTCAAATACTTCTCGTTCTCAGTCTCGATTGCGTCGATGAGCGCGTCCATATCGCCTGAGGCGACGATGGCGAGTGCGCCTTTCGGTCCGATCCCGTTGACGCCGAGCAGTTTATTGAACAGTTCGCGTTCCCGACGTGAGCGGAAACCGTACAGTGTCTGTTGATCTTCACGTACATAATGATGCGTAAACACGATTACATGTTCGTCTTGTTCACGATAAAAAAACGGGTTAGGCACATGTACTTTGTAGCCGACGCCCGAAACATCCAACGTTATATATTCCGCGCACACATAGGCGACGGAGCCTTTTACGAATTCAATCACGGTCATATCTCCTCTTCATGGGAAAACTGCATTCATTGTACCATAACCACCGCCACGAAAAAAGGACAGGCGATTGCCTGTCCTCAGTGCGCGAGCATCCGCTCGAGGGCGAGTGTCGCCCACTTCGTCGTCTCTAGATCGACACGGATGACGTTGACCGGATCGGTCTCGAGCGACTCGAGCGCCCAGAGCAGATGCGGCAAATCGATGCGGTTCATCGTCAAGCACGGACACATGTACGGATTGAGCGAGATGATATCGAGCTCGGGGTGCGTCGCCGCGAGACGGTTGACCAAGTTCATCTCGGTGCCGACGGCCCACTTCGTCCCCGGCGCGCTCGCTTCGATTTGGTCGATGATATATGACGTCGACCCGGCCTCGTCCGCCGCCTGCACGACGTCGAACGTGCACTCGGGATGGACGATGATGCGTCGTTCCGGGTCGTTCTTCCGTAACGCCTCAATTTGGGCGACGTTGAACTTCTCATGGACCGAGCAGTGCCCTTTCCACAGAATGACCCGCACGTCCTCGATGTCACCCTCATAGACGAGTCGTTCCCGGAGCGGGTCCCAGACGGCCATCGCCTCGAGTGGCACGCCCAAATCAAACGCCGTGTTCCGCCCGAGATGCTGGTCCGGTAAAAACAGAATCCGTTCGCCCGCCTCGAGTGCCCAGCGCACGATATCATGGGCATTGGAAGATGTGACCGTCGCGCCCCCGTTCTTGCCGACGAACGCCTTGATCGCCGCCGTCGAATTGACGTACGTGATTGGAATGATATCATCGCCGAACGTATCGGTCAGCTCTTCCCAAGCGACCTCCGTCTGATCAATATCAGCCATGTCGGCCATCGAGCATCCGGCCCGCATGTCCGGCAAAATGACGAGCTGGTCGTCACGCGTCAGCATGTCGGCCGTCTCAGCCATGAAGTGGACGCCACAGAAGACGATGAACTCCGCCTCGCTCATCTGTTCGGCGAGCCGTGCGAGCTGGAGCGAATCTCCGGTCGCGTCCGCGAACTGGACGACCTCATCTTTTTGATAGTGGTGGGCCGGTAAAAACAGGCGGCTGCCGAGCCTGGATTTGATGGCTTCAATCCGTTGTTCCATCTGTTCAATCGTCAACTCAGCGTACTGCGCTGGCATCGTTCCGAGTAATTGCATGTTTGATTCCTCCTACAAGATTTAGACTGCAATCGAGCGCCGTCACCGAATGCGTCAACTGTCCGATCGAGATGACGTCGACACCCGTACCGCGATACGCTGCAATCGTTTCGACAGTGATGCCTCCTGACGCCTCCGTTTTAATATGCTCTGGCACGAGCGCACGCCACGCCTTCAGTTCTTCGGGCGCCCGGTTGTCGAACATGATGATGTCGGCGTTCGCCGCGATCGCCTCATGCAATTGTTCGAGCGTCTCGACCTCGACTTCAATCGGCGTCGTGTGGCCGGCAAGCATCCGAGCCCGTGCGACCGCGTTCGTGATCCCGCCGAGTGCCGTGATGTGGTTGTCTTTGATCATGATGGCATCGTCGAGACGGAGCCGATGGTTCTTCCCACCACCCGAACGGACGGCATGTTTCTCAAGCATACGAAGCCCGGGCGTCGTCTTTCGGGTGTCCGTGACGGCGATCGTCGGGTCGTCGAGCCGTTCGACGCAGCGCCGCGTCATCGTCGCGATCCCGCTCAAGTGCTGGACGAGGTTCAACAGCACCCGTTCCGTCTCAAGGAGCGTCCGCGTCTTGCCTCGCAAAATAAAGAGCGTGTCACCTGCCGTGACGTTCGTGCCGTCCGGTTGGCACGATTCGACGACGAGACGTTGCAACTGCGCCAGCTCGAGGACGACGTCCATGCCGCAGAAGACGCCGTCTGCCTTGGCGCTGACCGTGGCGAGCGACGTCTCGCGGTGGTCAATCAAGGCACTCGAGGCGTCCCCAAACCCGATGTCCTCATGTAAAAATGCTGTCAGCTGTTCGCGCAAGGCGATTTTGTTCATCTGAATCCTCCGTTCTTATGACGGCACTGGCCAACAGGCGTGCCGCTTTCAGACTCAACGTCTGTTCACTTAATTGTCTTGACACGTGTTTCGTCTGTGCCAGTTGTTGGGTATTTTCTAAGAAACTTACGATTTCGCCAATCTGAGGCGAGATTGTCAACCATTCCCCAATCTGTTGCCGATAGCGGCTGAACAGATCATCCGAAACCTCATACACGGTCGTCTCGTTCACCGTGAACGGCTTCTCCTCCACCATCACCGCTGCCGCCACCCGCTTTCCGAACACCCAGCATTCGAGTAACGAATTTGACGCCAGTCGATTTTTCCCGTGGACGCCCGAATCGGCGACCTCACCAACCGCATATAACCCAGCGACGGTCGTCCGCCCGTCTACGTCGACGTCCACACCGCCCATATGAAAATGTAGCCCGGGCCGCACTGGGATTCGCGTCGAGTCGAGCCCATACATCCGGCACGTCTCGACGAGTTTCGGGAACCGTTCATCAATTCGCTCGACGCGACTCGTATCCAAGTAGACGGTGCCGTCATGACGCGTGAGTGACCGAGCGACCTCGTCCCTAGGGGCGAGGCTTCCGAGCGGATGGTGGGCCATCACGTGACGTCCTGACGCATCGACGAGCGTCGCGCCTGCTCCTCTTAACGCTTCCGTGACGAGGTGGGGCGAATCGACCGCGAGTAACGTCGGGTGGAATTGGATACGAGACAAGTTCGTGAGTCTCGCTCCGATCTCATCCGCCAAGACGAGCCCGTCCCCCGTGACCGAGCGACAGTTCGACGTCCAATCGATGAGTCCACCGATTCCCCCGGTCGCCAAGACGACGGCTCCGGCCTGGACGTGAAGACGTGTCTCTCCGTTGAATCCGGTCGCCCCGGTCACGCGGTCGTCGGTCTTCACCAACGAATCGATCAATACGTGTTCCATGACGGTCACGTTATCCGGCAATTGACGACGAAGCGTAGCCATCACGTGACGTCCGGTCTCGTCCCCGCCGACGTGAAAGATTCGATTCATGCCATGCGCCCCTTCACGTCCGACGGCGTACTCAGCACCCTCCCGGTCGAAGACGACACCGAAGCGCTCCAAATCGCGGATCGCGCTCCGTCCTTCTTCGACGAGTGTATAGACACGGTCGGGCACGGCTGCGAGTTTCGAGGCGACGAGCGTATCCCGCTCATGGTCGACACTCGACGGCTCCAAATACGAGCTCGCAATCCCGCCTTGGGCCAGATCTGAGTTCGCGCTTGTCACTTCATGCTTAGAGACGACAAGGACGTTCAATGAATGAGGCAAATGGAGTGCCACCGTCACGGCGGCCAAGCCAGCCCCAACGATCAACACATCGACCCGTTCAAACTGTAAAGACATCTGTATATCACCTGTTTTTCATATGTAATGTTGACTTGTAAACTAGTTTCGCATAATTTTGTGAAGAAGACAACATGAGAAAAGGGGAACTTACGATGAACCGTTACTTTGATTATGCGGCGACGCACCCGATGACAAAATCCGCTCTCGACCATTACGTGGCCATGGCACGAAGCGTATACGGTAACCCGTCTTCCCTCCACACGCACGGCTATATGGCGGAAGATTACTTGACCGAATCCCGACGGTTGTTGAAGCAGGCGCTCGGGCTCGACATGCTCCGCGGCAAGCTCCTCTTCACCGGAAGCGGCTCCGAGAGCAACTACATCGCCCTCACGAGTCTCAGGAAGCGCATGAAAGGCAGTGAAGTCATCACGTCGTGGCAAGAGCACGACTCGGTCGCGCTTCTGCTTGACGAGTGGGAAGCAGAAGGCGTGATCGTTCACCGCTTGAAGCTGAAGGACGGACGGTTCGACCACGAGACGTTCACGCATTTGCTCGACCGTGACATCGGGCTCGTCACGTTTCAACACGTCAACTCGGACACCGGCTGGACGCTACCGCTCCACAACATCCTCTGCCAATTGAAATATAAGAAAGTGTTGTTCCACGTCGACGGCGTCCAGGCGCTCGGCAAGATCCCGGTCTCCGTCGACGGGATTGACGCCTATTCGTTCAGCGCCCATAAAGTCGGGGGCCCGAAAGGCGTCGGCGGCCTCTATATGGAACGGCTGTTGCCCCCGCCCTATTATCCGGGACACCATCAATACGGCATCCGTCCCGGCACCATCGACGTGCCCGGCATCTGCGCTTTCGTCAAAGCGTTCACCGACCGTCACGAGCAACGGACACGTCATGAAAGAAATTTCTTGGCGTTTCGTGCTATCTTGAAAGAGAAGACATCGTCTTACGTGGATTGGCTCGAGTTCGACCAGCAGAGCCCCGCCATCTTCTCGTTCGTCTCGAAACAGCGGGACGGGCAATGGTGGATGACCGAACTCGACGGGCTCGGGTTCCAAGTGTCGGCAGGGTCGGCCTGTCGGGCCGGCCAGAACGGACCGAACCGAATGCTCGAGTCGCTCGGCTATGAGACGAGCGCCTGTCACGGGCTCGTCCGCATTTCTTTCGGCGAAGACACGACCGTCGAGGCCACGACGGCACTCGCCGAAGCCATCGTCACTTTAGCAAGGAGAGTTGGATCTTATGAACAAACGCTTAGCCGGTGAAGAACGCCGGCGCACGTTACTGGAAATGATTGAACAGAGTTCAGAGCCGATCACCGGCTCCGAGCTCGCCCGTCGCGTCGCCGTCAGCCGACAAGTCGTCGTCCAAGACTTGTCGCTCTTGAAGGCGAAGGGCCATCAGATCGTCGCGACCGCCCGCGGGTACGTCTATTTACCAGGTGAGGCGTCACCGTCCGCCTATACCCGTAAAATCGTCTGTCGCCACGAGGCCGAGGACATGGATGCGGAGATGAACGCCATCGTCGACGAGGGTGTCACGATTCGCGACGTCATCATCGACCATCCGGTCTACGGTTCATTGACGGGGCAATTGATGGTGAAGAGCCGTCGCGACGTCCGTGCTTTCCTCGAACGGGTCGAGGCGAACCAAGCCGCCCCGCTGTCGCATTTGACGGGTGGTCTCCACATTCATACGCTCGAGGCCGATAGTGAAGACGCCATCGATGCCGCCGTCTCAGAACTTGAACGGCTCGGCGTCCTCGTCTCCGAGCTCGACTAAGATGTCACAAATACGTGACATCTTTTCTTTTGCTTTCGACTCATGTTCGTTATACTGATGGATGGAATGCATCCTGTACAAAATTTGGAAAGGGGGAAACGGTCATGTGGCACTTTCTCGAGCAACTGTTGCTCGGGTGTGGCGTTTTTAGCGTCCCGCTCGGCATCTTCATCCAACTCATCCCGAACGAGCTCGTGCTCGCCTACGGCGGCTACCTGACCGGATCTCTCGACACCTCGTTCCTGTTCGTCTTCCTGCTCGCCTGGGCGGCGTTCGTCATCAGTCAAATCGTCTTATATGGGATCGGCCGCTACGGAGGACGCCCTGTCGCCCTTCGCCTCTATCGGTCGTTCCGCATCAGCGAGGCGAAGCAACGCCGGGCCGAGACTTGGTTCGAGACGTACGGCGCTTGGATCGTCTGTCTGAGCGTCATTTGGCGCCAACTGTTCGCCGTCAGCGCCGGGGTCATGCGGTTATCGTTCCGGAAGTTTTTGACGGTGACCGTCCTCATCTTCGCCGTCTGGTCGTTCATCTTCGTCAAACTCGGGATGATGCTCGGCGACAATTGGCGTCACATCGGTGAAGTCACACACGGGTTCTTGCCGTACGTCGGCATCACCATCGTGCTGTTCTTTCTCATCCGCTATATCCGTGCGAATCCGCGCCTATTTAAAAAGTCAGCCTGAGCAGATGCGCTCGAGCTGACTTTTTTTGATATAGAGGGAAAACGGATCGTGATGACGAATATAGAGTTATGAGGAAAGCGTTTTTTTCTCGGAATAGAGACAGCCACCTTCAAAGGAGGAATTACCATGTTCCATCGTCGAAAAACGTACACCATCCGTCCTGAACGCTTAGATGAATTCACCGAATTTTTCCATACATACCTGTATCCGATTCAGGTATCGCACGGCGCACGGCTCGTCGGTCGTTGGGTGACCGAAGACAAGAGCGAGGTCATGGCCCTGTGGGAATACCGCGACCGCGAGCACTACGAGCAAGTCGAACGCGATTACCGTTCGAGCGGCTTGCGCCGCGAGGCGATGAAGAAGCGAGCCCGTCTCGGGAAAGATTTATATATCAAGTCGAGTGAGGAGTTCATGATGCCGACCGGTCACTATACGCCACCGCGCACAATTGTCTCCGTGACCGCCTATGTCACGAACGAGGCCGGTGAAGTGTTGCTCGTTCAAAACACGCACCGGAGCGACACGTATGAGATGCCGGGCGGACAAGTCGAGGAGCATGAATCGATTGTCGACGCCGTGCATCGTGAAGTAAAAGAAGAGACCGGTGTCGATATTGAAGTCGAAGGCATCACCGGTATTTATCAAAACGTCTCCTCGCGCGTGCTCTGCGTCACGTTCCGTGCCCGCTACGTCTCCGGCGACCTGCAACCGCAGGAAGGCGAGACGCAAGAGGTCGGCTTCTTCAAGGTCGATGCGTCGAACGTCGGCGACTACATCAAACGGGAGCACTTCCAAATGCGTCTCGTTGATGCGATCGACCCGACGTATATGCCGCACGCCATCTATAAAGTTCGGCCATACGAGCTGCTCGAACGCGTCGAGCGCCATCATACCGTCTAAACAAAAGGAGGGACCGCCAGTTGGCGGTCCCTCCTTCAGTTCGTTTACGCTTGTTCGACCGGTTCGGATTGACCCGTCTCGACGAGCAATTTGCGAATCCGACGCTTTTCGACGTGTAGAACGGTGAACGTCATGTCATCGTACGTGACACGCGCACCTTTCTCTGGAATGTCTCCTAATAGTTCGACGATCCAACCACCCATCGTGTTGGCATCTACTTCAGGTTCTTTAATTCCCATCTCATCAGCGAACTCATCGACATCCATGTCGGCCATACACTCGTAGACGCCGTCACGGAGTCGTCTCAAATAGACGATCGATTCGTCGTGCTCGTCCCAAATGTCTCCGACGAGCTCCTCGAGCATATCTTCGAGTGTGATCAGACCGGCCGTCCCGCCGAATTCGTCGAGGACGACGGCCATGTGCGATTGTTTTTGCTGGAGTACAGGAAGCAGCTCAATCAATTTTGTCTGCGGCGATACGTACGTGAGCGGACGAATGAGCGAACGGACGTCCGTCACTTCATCACGCATCATCGAACGAAGGAAATCACGCTCTGACAACACCCCGATGACGTTGTCAATCGAGTCTTTATACACCGGCAGACGAGAATGTCCACCGCTAAAGATCGTGTCTTTGATCTCTTCAAGCGTATCGTCAATGTCGACGGCGAGGATATCGATCCGCGGCGTCAACACATCGTCGACGGTAATGTCGTTGAAGGCGAAGGCGCTATGCACGAGTTCCGCTTCGGTCTCGCCGAGCACCCCTTCTTCTTCTCCCATATCGACGAGCACTTTCAACTCTTCTTCCGTCACCGACGGCTCTTTGTCGTTCATCCCAATCATGCGGAGCACCAACTTCTTCAATCCGGTAAAGATCATCGTCACCGGTTTCAAGACTTTGACGAGGAACAACAAAATGCCGCTGATGAGAAGCGAATACTTCTCCGCGAACTCTTTCGCGAGCGACTTCGGTAAAATCTCACCGAAAATCAAGATGACAATCGTCGTCGCGAACGTCGAGATGACGAGTCCGGCCCCACCCGAGTAAATACTCGTGGCGATGGCCGTCGACACCGTCGCGGCACCGATGTTGACGATGTTGTTCCCGACGAGAATCGTCGAGAGCGTGTCATCGAAGCGGTCGACGAGGTGGAGGACGCGCTTGGCGCCCTTGTCCCCGTCTTCACTCATACGAATCATCCGGACGCGGTTCACACTCGAGAGCGCGGTCTCGGCAGAAGAGAAAAAGGCTGACAACATAACTAAAACTGCATAAAGAATTAAACTAGACGAGGGCACAGGGTCCACGTTTACTTCACACTCCATTTCATTAATAAAAGATTATTCGACAAATTCGAATTCAAAATCCAAGATAGCGACGACGCTACCGTCTTCGGCACCCAACTTGCGAAGGTCGTCATCGACGCCCATTTGACGCATTTGACGCGCGAAGCGTTTGATCGACTCGTCGTGATCGAAGTTCGTCATCTTGAAGAGCTTCTCGATGCGCGGCCCCGTGATCACGAAGCGTTCGTATTCATCGACATGAATCTGATACCCTTTCTCTTCCTTCTCGTAACGATAAACGACACGTGGTGTGGCCGTCTTCTCTTCGAGCTCTTCGAGTGGGAACTCAGGTGTCGAGTCCACGAGATTAGCTACTTCGATGAGCAGGTTGCGGAGTCCTTCTTTGGCGAGTGCCGAGATCGGGAAGACTTTGACGTCGTCTCCGATTTTCTTTTGGAACTCTTCCAATAATTCCGGCGCATCCGGCATGTCCATCTTGTTGGCGACAACGATTTGCGGACGCTCGAGGAGGCGTAAGTTATACGACTCGAGCTCGCGGTTGATCGTCGTGTAGTCTTCGAACGGGTCGCGCCCTTCCATGCCGCTCATATCGATCATGTGGACGATAACTTTCGTCCGCTCGATGTGACGAAGGAACTGGTGACCGAGACCGACGCCTTGGCTCGCCCCTTCGATGAGTCCTGGAAGATCGGCCATGACAAAGTCACGATCGTCCGCCGTCTTGACGACACCGAGGTTCGGTGTGATCGTCGTGAAGTGGTACGCACCGATTTTCGGGCGTGCCGACGAGACGACTGACAAGAGCGTCGATTTCCCGACTGACGGGAATCCGACGAGACCGACGTCAGCGAGCAATTTCAACTCAAGACGCAATTCGCGCTCTTGACCTGGCTCCCCGTTCTCGGCAATCTCTGGTGCCGGGTTGGCTGGCGTCGCAAAACGACAGTTCCCGCGGCCACCGCGTCCGCCTTTGGCGATCGTGGCCCGTTGGCCGTGCTCGGTAAGGTCGGCGATGACCGTATCGGTCGATGCATCAAATACGATCGTACCTGGTGGGACTTTGACGACGAGCGGCTTCGCTTTTCGTCCGTGCATGCCTTTCGACATCCCTTTTTCACCGTCATGGGCGATGAACTTTTTCGAGAAGCGGAAATCTACGAGCGTGCGCAATCCTTCTTCTACTTCGAATACGACGTCACCACCGTGACCGCCGTCTCCTCCTGCTGGTCCACCGTCTGGAACATACTTCTCGCGGCGGAACGCGACCATCCCTTTACCGCCGTCTCCAGCTTTTACAAAAATATTAACCTGATCGACAAACATTTAATTCCCCTCCTTTATAACGAACGTAGAACATTCTACTGTCTGCTCGTACACTTCGTCTGACGTGAACACGTCGTCCGGCACATGACCGAAGACGCGGACCATCAGTCCGTCCGTGAACGTCACATGAATCGGTCCATCCGTTCCTGACAGAAGACGGACAAGTTTGTCCGCCACACGCGCGTCGTCGAGCGACACACGGTCGGCCGATACCTTGTAGGTCAACCGTCCTTCCCAATTCGCTTGTATGATGACGAGACTCGTCATCGGCAAATCCAAACGAATGAGCGCACTCTCCTCGTCGGCGTGCTGACGATATCGCTCGTACAGCTCCTCGAGTTTTTCAGGCTCGAGCGCCGCATACAAGGAGATCATCTGAAGCCGATTCATCCATTCGTGACGGACGGTCGATAATAGTTTCAGTGCTGCCTGTGAGTTCATGCAATCCTCTCCTAGGTAAAACTAGTAAAAAAGACTCTAACCAAATAAGTGGCTAGAGTCTTCTGCGTGGTTCTACTTACGCAACTGGGTAAACGCTCACTTGTTTCTTGTCGCGACCAAGACGCTCGAAGCGTACTACGCCGTCAACTTTAGCAAACAATGTGTCGTCGCCACCACGGCCGACGTTTTCACCTGGGTGAATTTTCGTACCGCGTTGACGGTAGAGAATCGATCCAGCTGAAACCGTTTGTCCGTCAGCGCGTTTAGCGCCGAGGCGTTTCGAAATCGAGTCACGACCGTTTTTAGTCGATCCTACTCCCTTTTTCGATGCGAAGAACTGAAGGTTCAATTGTAACATGAGGTCCACCTCCTATTGTTCAATTTGGATATAATCACCGTAACTCTGGGCGATCGTGTCTAGTTGCACGAGCATCCCTTCTAATAACAATTGGGTGCGAGTCATATCCTCCGGTGATAGGTCAGGATACGTCTCGACATAAAAGTAGCCACCCTCTGTTTTGTCTGCCATTTCTACAAGAAGCGACTGACCGGCGAGTACCTCGACAGCGTTGTATGCCCCAAAGATGATGGCAGAAACGCCGGCACATACCAAGTCAGAACCGGGTTCGGCAAAGTTGGCGTGACCTGTCACTTCGACGGAACGAATCGACTTCGTCTCGTCTCGTCTGACCGTTACTCGAATCATAGCTTACGCTTCGATTTTCTCGATGCGAACTTTCGTGTAAGGCTGACGGTGACCTTGCTTACGACGGTAGTTTTTCTTAGCTTTCATTTTGAAGACAGTGATCTTCTTAGCGCGGCCGTGTTTTACCACAGTACCGACAACTTTAGCGCCCTCTACGAGTGGAGCTCCGACTTTAACATCGTCACCACCAACGAAAAGAACTTCACCGAATTCTACAGTACCCTCGACATCAGCATCGAGTTTTTCGATGTAGATCTCTTGACCTGCTTCAACTTTGATTTGCTTACCACCAGTTTTGATGATTGCGTACATATACGTGCACCTCCTTATTAAACTCAGACTCGCCATCCAGGGCAGGGCGAAACCGTTTCAACCCGTTCTGTGCGGTTGTAGCCATTTGGGTGCTTCCAAACGAACTAACGTTATAGATAATACCACTCTCGTTTCATCGTTGTCAATGACGAGATACGAAATTCTGACATTCCTCGAGCGTCCCGTAGAACGCCACATCCGGTTCTCCCTCGACGAGGAGGACCGTGCAGGCAAACCCATCCCACGACGCGTCGTGCCACTTGCCCGGGAGCGTCAAGACGACCGCTTCGACTTCCGGCGCGAGCTCCATCAAAGCACGTTCAATCCGAGAGAAGACGGCGAGCTTCGACGGCTTCCCGTCGTGCGTCATCCGGTCTTGAATCGAACGTCCCGTGCGTTCCCGGGACAGCTCGAACAAGCCCATACGCGTGAAACCGTACACTTCGACGCGGCGTGGATCACGGGCGCCGAGCTCTTTCATCTTTTTCAAGAGCCGGTTCTGCCCGTCTTTTGACCCGCGTAAGAAGTCGATGACGACCATGCCGCCGATATTGCGCAGCCGGAGCTGCTCCATGACCGCGTAGAGTGCGGCCTCGTTGATTGTGTCGGCCGCCCGTCCCTTGTCCTTGACGGCGACGTTCTTGCCGCTGTTGACGTCGATGACGGTCATCGTCTCAACTTGTTCGACCAAGACGTAAGAACCACCTTCAAGCCAGACGACGCGCTGCCCGAGCTTTTCGATCGCCCCGTCGAGCCGGGCCGCTTCTTTCATCCGGCCTTTACCGACATGGCGTTCGACGTTGACCTCGAGCCGTGATAACCGCTCTTGTGCTTCCTTGTCGTTCAACATGACCGACTCGACCGCATGGCGGCGCACGAACTGTTCACACAGCAGCTCATCCTGCCCGCGTCGTGCCGTCACGACGTCCGCGGCGCGACGCCGAAGCAAGGCAAGTTCTTCTTGAAGGACGTCCGGGCTCGCTTGCCCTGACTCCGTCCGAAACAAGACACCTTCCGCTTCTTCGAGCTCGAACACTTTTGATAACCGGTCCTGGGTGACGAGGTCGAGCTTCCGGCTATACAGCTTACGCCGGCCGTATGGGAAGTAGACGATGTAGCGTCCGCCGAAGCGGATGTTCTCCGTCACTTTATGATGTTTGCCGTTGATGCCTTCTTTCGTCACTTGGACGAGGCGTTTGTCACCGACGACGGCCGCCTGGCCGATGCCCGGCACGTTCGGATACGCCTCGAGCGCTTTGAGCGTCTCGGCAATCGGCAGGAAGAACGTCGTCTCGCCGGTCGTCAAAAACGCGGCGCCGAGCGACGGGTGAATCCGTTCGATCGCGGCCTCGAGAATCGTCCCGACCGACAGTTGGTCGATGAAGCGTTCCTCGACCTCGAGGAGGCGTTCCCCATCGACGAGCATGGCCCGTTCGATGGACGGGGTCCGTTCATAGATCAATCGCACACGTATCTCTCCTTTCGACACAAAAAGGCAACTTTCGTTGCCTTAGGCTTTTTTCATTCCAAACTTCATCATGAGCCGCGTCCAGAAGCCGACCGGTTTTTGTTCGGTCTGGATCGACATGAGCGGCACCGACTCGCCGAGAATGCGGCGCGTGATGTTGCGATACGCTTGTCCGGCGTTATTGTCCGGGTTCATCGTGACCGGCACTCCGCGGTTCGCAGCGGCGATGACTTCTTCATCGTCGACGACGACGCCGAGCAAGTCGATCGACAAGATACGCATGATGTCATCGATGTCGAGCATGTCGCCTGATTCGACGAGATGGTTCTTGACGCGGTTGACGATCAGTTTCGGTGCCGCGACGTGTTCCGCTTGCTCGAGCATGCCGATGATGCGGTCCGCGTCTTGAACGGCAGCCTTCTCAGGCGTCGTCACGACAACAGCCTCGTCGGCGCCGGCGATGGCGTTCATGAAACCTTGCTCGATACCGGCCGGGCAGTCGATCAACACGAAGTCGTATTCGGTCTTCAACTGGTCGATGATCTCTTTCACTTGCTCCGGTTGGACCGACGTCTTGTCTTTCGACTGGGCCGCAGGCAAGAGATACATCTCTTCGAACCGCTTGTCACGGACGAGCGCCTGATGCAGCTTGCACTGCCCGTTGATGACGTCAACGAGGTTATAGATGCTCCGGTTGTCGAGTCCTAAGATGATATCCAAGTTCCGTAGACCGATATCCGTATCGACGAGACAGACCGAGTGGCCAGACAATGCGAGGCCCGTCCCGAGGTTCGCGGTCGTGGTCGTCTTCCCGACGCCACCTTTCCCCGACGTCACGACGATGGCCCGACCTTTCTTCACTTCTTTAGCTGTATGTACAGGCTCTACTACTTGCTCCATCAAACTCACCCTCTCTGTAATTCCATTGCATATGCGTCTTTCAGCCCAGTCATGACTTGACGAAGACGCGTCATTTCAATGCCCTGATTCGTCTGATACGCGCATCCCATCTCGATCTCCGGAAGCTCTTCGTCGTCGTCCGACGCGAGCACATGTTCACCGATCGCTAAAAACTTCGGATGGAGCAGACTGGCGGTGATGACCGCTTCCTCCCATCCTTCGACACCGGCACGCACATTTCCTCGTATCGTCCCTAAACAATATATGCTGCCCGTTGCCCGAACCTCGGACCCCGGGTTGATGTCTCCGATAATGAGCACCGAGCCATCGAAATCGAGCATTTGCCCGCTTCGAATCGTCCCGCTATGGTAGTGGAACGTCTTTTTGCCGTAGGTCGCTTTCGCCTCTTCGGTCAACATGACCTCGCTCGACAGCTCCTCGATATAAAAAACGCCATGACGAGCGACGACTTCACGAATTTGACGTGACAGCTCCTCGTCGATGTAACGAGTACCCGCGTGCAATTTGAGTGCAATCTTCCCAGAGGGCGGCTCCATTTCTTGTAACGTGGCCTCAAGCTCTCCGAGCACCTCATCGATGCCACTCCGTGGATTGAAGTGGATTGCAATACCGTTGCGATGTCCTTTTATCGTAATATGTCGTTTACGCTCCATCATGGCTACCCTCTTTTCGCTACAGGCCGCGGCGCCACGTATCGTGTCATCGGCACGTATAACAGTGCGATGGCGACAGCATTGACGGCGAGCGTCCCTGGAATCTGTTCAACTAATAGTGTTTGAATGGTCATGGTCGTCCCACCGACCGCCGTCATGACACTGAAAATCCCGAAAGAAAACACGAGGATCATGAATGTGAACGTGATGACGACCGAGAAGAAGTTCTCACCTATATATTTTAACACGAAGCTGACTAAGAGAGGAATGAGTGAAAAAGTAAATAAGTAAATTCCGAGCAAGTCGGTGTAGACGATGTCATACAATAGCCCGAAGACGAGACCGAATCCGAGCGCCGACTCCCAGCGGCCATACAAACTGACGTACATCAAGCCGATCAACGTCAAATACAAGAACGGCGTCACATAGTGCCATGAGAAGATGGCGGCCCATGTCCCTTCAATAAGAAAGAGGAGGAACAGGGCGATGAACACTTTCATGTTACTCACCCGCTGCTCCTCCTTCCTCGGGACCCGTCAAGAACGGTTCGTCTAGCGTTCGATCGATGACAAACATTTGCGAGAACTCGTTGAAGTCCGCCTCAGGTTTGATGCGGGCGACTTGAGACACGCCGTATTCGTCGGTTTCGATCGACTCGACCGTACCGATGACGAGACCGGCCGGATAGCGCCCACCGAGACCTGACGTCGATACGATCTCGCCTTCTTTCAACTTGACGCTGTTCGAGACCTTCGTGAAGAAGAGCTCGTTCGTCTCGCTGTCGAAGCCGTCGATCGTCCCGTACGTCGCTTTGCCGTCCGCGTCCTTGACGACGGCCGAGACGTTGTTCGTCCGGTTGTTGTCAGAGAGGAGTTGCACTTGCGACGTATAGGCGCTCGTCTGGATGACACGACCGACCATACCGCCGGCGGCCGTGACGGCCATGCCTTTCTCGACACCGCGCTCTTCCCCGACGTTGACCGTTACGTAGCGCTGCCAGTCGTTCGGCGTACGCCCGATCACTTCGGCGGGAATCAAGTCGAAGTCACGGAGCGACGTGTCGGACGCCTCGACCATTTGCCGCAATTCTTCGTTCTCACGGCGCAGGTCATCGGCTTCGACCGACACTTCCGCGTATTTCGTCAAATGTTGTTTCAATTGACGGTTCTCTTCATAAATATCTCGTACGTTCGAAATCGAGGACACGGTACTGTCCATCCAGCCGATCGGCACCGTGAACACCCGTTGGAACGTTCCGACCACATCACGCGTGACGTCTTGGTACCAGGCGGATTCCGACCGTCCTCGAATCGAAACCCCTAAAATCACAACGAATAAGATGATACCGATCAGCGTGATGATGAGCTTTTTATTCCGTACGAACCGGCTCATCGTGTGTCACCACTCATCGACGCGACGAGATGCCTGATTTTGAACGGAGGACGTCCATCATTTCAAGAGATTTTCCTGTCCCGATAGCGACGCAATCGAGCGGCTCATCCGCGACGAGTGTCGGGATGTGTGTCTCGTCCGAGATCACGTCATCCAAGTTTTTAAGGAGTGCTCCACCGCCTGTGAGGACGATACCGCGGTCCATGACGTCAGCCGCAAGTTCCGGTGGCGTCTGCTCGAGTGTTTGTTTCACGCCAGCGAGGATCGCTTCGACCGTATCCGAGAGTGCTTCACACACTTCAGCAGCCGAGACTTCGATTTGTTTCGGAAGACCTGTCACGAGATCGCGACCACGGATTTCCATTTTCTCATTTTCGTTCGAAGCGTCGATGCGAGCCGAACCGACTTCCATCTTGAGCGTCTCTGACGTCCGCTCCCCGATCATGAGGTTGTATTTGTTTTTGATGTAACGAATAATGGCGTCATCCATTTCGTCACCGCCGACACGAATCGATTGGCTCGTCACGATGCCGCCGAGTGAAATCACTGCGACTTCGGTCGTACCGCCACCGATATCGACGACCATCGAGCCTGTCGGTTCCCAAACTGGGAGACCGGCACCGATTGCTGCCGCGAACGGTTCTTCAATCGTGTACGCTTCACGCGCGCCCGCTTGCTTGGCTGCGTCTTCCACGGCACGTTTTTCGACTGACGTGATGCCGCTTGGCACACAGATCATGACGTTCGTCTTCGATGAGAACAAACCGCTCTTCGACTTCTGAGCTTGCTCCATGAAGTATTTGATCATCGTCGCTGTCGTTTCAAAATCAGCGATAACCCCATCTTTCATTGGACGGCGTGCCGTGACGTTACCCGGCGTACGTCCAATCATATCCTTGGCCTGGTTACCCACGGCCTCAATTCTACCTGTATCTGTACGGAACGCCACTACGGACGGTTCACGAACAACGATGCCTTGACCTTTTACATAAACGAGCGTATTTGCCGTTCCAAGGTCGATTCCGATTTCTCGGTTAAAACTACGAAACATACGTGCTGCTCCTCTCTTGGTTACACTATTTTTTATTATAACGGAAAAATCATGTTTGAAAACGTTCATTCGATTACAGGTTATTTACAATAACGTTCATCTCAGTCCTGTCTCACCGTATATTAGTGTGCCTTCTTTTCGACAAAAACGCAAATCAAAAAGCAAGCGCGTGAAAGCGCCTGCCTAGATTTTTATAGGTTCTCGTCAAATCTGCTTTAACGTCTCGAATACTGCGGTTTGAAGCATCGGTCGGTTTGCATCGTACAATTTCACGAAGAAGCTCTTTAGAAACGTTTTCATGTTGTGGACGACGTGCCAATACTGCTCGGGCTCGAGTTGCTGTTTTTGTGCGCTCAGTTGAGCCGGCAGGCCGTCTAATAGAACGACGATTTCGTGCTCGTCCATTCCGCGCTCTAGCAAGGCGAAGATGGGATTCAGCAAGCGCTCATCCTCATCGTGCAAATAAACGGTCGGAAACATCACTTTGTCCCACAACGCCTCGAGGATCTCAACGAACTCCGTCTCGTCGAGGTGCGGATGCAGGACGAGCTCGTCGAAGGCATCGGCCACATGGGCGATCGCATGGGCCCAACCTTTTGTGGGCACGTACCCTCTCGTATCGATTTCACAATCGAGATATGCCAGGAGCTTCGCTTTCAACATCTCGAGATTCGTTTCCGATAAAAATCCTTGTTGACGGTCTTGGTACAAAATCAAGGCGATCAATAGCGTCGAGAACGCCCGCGTGAAGACGGTATCTGATGACGTCTCCCCGATACCATGAAACAAGTGGTATTTGAGCGTCGTATTGGATAGATTAGTCAGTTGTTCGTTCGTCAGGTGTTCGTCTTCGATGATGAACCGATAAAAGAGCGTGTAAATCAACTGATCTCGGAGCTCCGCATCCGTCGAGCCAATATGATGGAGCATCGATTGGATGACCCGCTCCTCATCTAATTCCTGTAACCGAACCATCCCGTCCTTGATGTCCGTCAACATCAACTTCAAATCCCGTGCCTGATAGATGGTTTCCTCATTCATATCTGATCACATTCCCTCTTCGTAGGTCGTATAGAACCGTATACTCTCCGTGTTCGACGCCGCGTTTGATGACTCCTCTAAACAGACAAAAAGCAGGCACGGATGCGCCTGCTTCGTTCGAATGACAAGTTGAAGATTAGAGACCTGGTTGGAGCGGGAGCAAAAGCATCGACCCATAAAAAACGACCGAGAAGATGAGCACCGGCCGAAAGAATCGGGACGGACGGACGCGGGTCGCCCCTGCCAAAAAACTCGACACCGTCACCACGAATAAGTAAATTCCGATATACATGAAGACGAGTTGCGGGATGACTTGCCACGCCTGAAGGTCGATCGATGAATTGAACCAGGCGACAAATAGAGCAGCATACGCGATCAATGCGCCAATCCCGATGCCGACACCGACGAGCGGTGAGACGCGGTCGAGCCAATGATCCTCACGTTGGAACCGTTGAAACAGCGCCACACTGATGAAGACGAACATCGCGAATACGAGAAGCGACAACACGAGTGGCTCGAGCGGGACGAAACTGGCGACGAGCGCGACAACAAGCATCAATAACCAAATCAATTTTTCCATATGAACACCTCGTCTGTCAGTATAACAAACGGATGTCTCATTTGGAAAATAAATCCCAGTTTCAACCGTTCATATAGCCCCGCTGTTTCATACTGACGTAATGGTCCTCCCCGATGATGACGTGGTCGAGGCAAGCGATACCGACGATGTGGCCCGCCTCGACGAGACGCTCTGACACCTCGATGTCTTCCCGGCTCGGAGTCGCGTCGCCGCTCGGGTGGTTATGGACAGCGATGAAACACGCCGCCGACAGTTTGAGCGCTTCCCGGAACACGTCGCGCGGATGGACAATCGACGAATTGAGCCCACCGACGAACAGCGTCTTCCGGGCGATGAGCTGGTTCTTCGTGTTCAAATACAGACAGATGAAATGTTCCTGATTCAACAGCCGGAGTTCATCACGGAGCAGTTCATAGGCGTCCTGTGGCGAACGGATCGTCGGCGTCTCCACTTTCGGTTCCTCGACGTAACGGAGACCGATTGCGAACGCCGCGAGCAACTGCTCGGCTTTCTTCTTCGTCATACCCTCGATTTGACAGAGGTCGCTCACGGACGCTTGCGACAGCGCCCGGAGCGTCGGATACACATCGGACAGCCGTCGGGCCGTCTCATGCGGGTCGCCGCCCCTGCCCCCGATTTGGAGCAGCCGGGCGATCGCGGATTCAACACTTCGGTCGAGCACCATGGTCATTCCTTCACCAACTTTCGCTTCATTCACAGAAAGCGCGGCGCTACCCCGTGTCGCTCGAGCGTCTCGACGAGCGGACGAATCGGCAGACCGACGACATTATAAAAGTCCCCTTCGAGCCGTTCGACGAACAGACCGCCCGACCCTTGGATGCCATAGGCGCCAGCTTTATCGTACGGCTCCGTCGAATCGAGGTAGCCGTCGAGCCAAGCGTTCGGGATGTCGATGAACGTGACGTGCGTCGTCGTGACGAACAAGTCTTGCCGCTCGGGCCCGATGATGCTGACGCCGGTGAGCACTTCGTGGGTCGCCCCCGATAAGCGCTGTAGCATATCTCGCGCGTCGTCCCGGTCTTTCGGTTTCTCTAAGATCGTCCCGTCTAAGACGACGACCGTATCCGAGCCGATGACGATGGCGTCACGGTTGTCACGGGCGACGTCCATCGCTTTCTCGCGAGCGAGGCGTCCGACGTACTCGTCCGGATGTTCCCGACCGTTCGTCCCTTCGATGACGTTCGATGGGATGACCTCATGCGTGATGCCGGCCTGGCTCAACAGCTCAGTCCGCCGTGGCGACATCGAGGCGAGGATGACACGTTTCTGTGTTGGTTTCATTGTAACGACTCCTTCCATATGTGCGTAACGGGCTTCTTTTCCGTATCACACTTCACTGTCGATTGTAGGCAAACGGGCAGGCGTTTACAATCCAAGACGCCTCAAAAAAACGCCCCTTCTTTTTGAAGGGACGTTTGCATCATGGCGTCGTATAGTCGTACACCGGGATGTCTTTCGGGGTGAACGTCTGCGCCGGTACGTAACGATCGTCTGTGAGTTGATCGAGGTCCGGACGATAGAACGCATCGAGTTCGACCGTGAAGTCGAGCGGCTGGGCCGTCTCGGTCGTGTTCGGCCCCGTCTCCGTCGGTCCAGTGAATTGGACCGTGCGCAAGATGTGAATCCGGTTCATCGATTCGACCGACTCGAGGAACAGGACGAGCGACTCGTACGTGTCGGCTTGAAGCGACACCGTCGAGCGGATTGACGAGGCGTTGACCGGCGTGATTTCGACCGGTTCGGCCGGTTCAGCCGTCGCGCTCACATCGTTCGGTTCCGGCTCGTCGATGTCTTCCGGCACTTCCGATTCGGCGATGACACCGTCGTCGAAAGCGATGCTCGTGACGCGCACGTCAGACAGTTGGCTCGCCTGCGATAACGTCTCGACGACCGTGTCGAGGGCTGCCTCGGTCGGGACACGCGTCTGGAGGCGCTGCGAGTCGGCGACGTCGACGACTTCCCCTTCTTGGCGCAACAGTTCGAGCTTCGTCTGCTCGAGCGACAGTTCCCGCTCGAGTGACTTGACGTTGCCTTGGTGGATGAAGTATTGGTAGCCGAAATAAGACGGTACGGCGATGGCCGCGAACAAACAGATTGTAAAAATCAAATAAATCGTCGAGCGTTTCATTCGCTCACCACCTCCTCATCGGTCGTCTCTTCCGTCTCGCCGTCCGGTGTCTCACCATCTGGGGTCTCCCCTTCCGGCGTCTCCGGTTCGGCATCGATGAACGTGAAAGTGAACTCGCCGATGTAGCGTGGGAGCGGTTCGTTCGTCGAATCGAGCACGCTCGGACTGAGCGGCTCATCGGTGTCCGTCTCATCCTGCTCGGTCTCCGCTTTCGTCTCGGTCGTCACGCCGAGCAGTTTGACGTTCTCAAACCGTGGGTCGTTCAAGAGCGAGCGTTGGAACGCATTCAAATCGGCGAGCGTCTCGAACTGAGTACGCACGCTCATGAGCGAACCGTCGGCGTAGTTATACGTCAATACGTAGCCCGTCGGCGGCAATTGCTCGGTCAACGCCCGGAGCGCTGGCACGGCCCATCGTTCTTCAGCTGTGAGCGCAGTCACCGTCTGGTCGAGCGATAGGACTTGCTGACCTTTCGAGTTCACTTGCTCGGTCTGATAGATGCGGACGAGCTGCAACTGCTCCTCGACCTGGGCCTCGTTCCGCTTTAACTCGTTCACTTCATAGAACAAGTAACCGGTCGCCCCGCCGCCGATCAAGAGTGCGAGCAGGCTCGCGATGATTGGCCAGCGGAGCGTCACATCGGTCGAGTTGATGAAGTTGGCGTCGTGCTCTTTGTCGAGCGTCGCCATCCCGAGGAGCGGCAACATCTGATGCGACAATGGCGTCGCGTGAGACAGTGGAAGCGGGTCGGCGATCCGTTTGACCGGCACCATCGCCTCACTTTCAATCGTCTGGACGAGATCGTCAAGGTTCGGGACCGTCCCCGAGACGAGCAACTCGTCAATCGGACGACCGTCCGTCCGGAGCGAGTAGCGATAGAAGTCGAGGAAGCGGGCCAGTTCGTTCAGCCACTCGTCCGTCTGGTTCGCGAGCGTCTCCTTCGAGCCACTATATGTATATGTGACAAGTCCGTCCGTCGTCTCGGCGCGATACGAGAGGTCCGTCTCGATGGCGCGGATAAAGCGGACCTGCCCTTCCTCAAGCACGAGCAACTGGTGCGCGAACGGCGTCACGTGCCAGAGGAGCGTCGATTTGAGCGGGTCGAGCGTCTCGAGTCGGCTCACGCCGTTCGCGATCGCGACCGGGCGTGGAACGATTTTCTTCAATTGGAACCCGCGTTTTTTCATGTAAGCGCGGATGGCTTTTGTCAAATCGACCGAGACGGCGTGGAGCATGACCTCGGTCTTCGTCTCCGTCTCGCCGAGCACCTCGTAGTCGAAGGCGACGTCGTCGAACGGCAAGATGATCGAGCTACCGATTTCCATGAACAGATAACCCCGGATCTCATCTTTCGGGATCGTCGATGGAATCTCGACTTTACGGGACAACACCTCGGTCTCGGCCATATCGACGGCACAGACCATCCCTTTTCGTACTTTCAGTTTACGGCACAGTTCATCGAAGGCGAGACCGAATGCGTTCTCGTCTTCGATGCGTCCCCCTGTATAGGCGCCTTTCGCCAATTGGACGGAGGCGCTGCGCTTGAACACGCCTTGTTTAATCACGGCCCCGTGGATGCTGAGTGCATCAAACGAGAAATACGCGACCGTTCCTTTCTCTATAGACCGGCTCATGCTGGTTTCCCCCTACATCAAATCAAAATACCATTCAAAGAAGTTTTCGCTGAACCAAAACGTCAGCATCGTGCCGAGTGCGATTGACGGCACGAACGGGATCGGCTGTTTGCGATCCATCCGTTTCAAGCCGATCAGCGTCAAGCCGACGATCGCGCCGATCAAGCTCGATAAAAAGAGTGCGACGAGTACGTCGCGTGGCCCGAGGACGAGCCCGATTACTGTAAATAGTTTGACATCGCCGGCCCCAAGTCCCCCCTTGGAAACGAAAAAAACGGTGGCGAGGACGGAAAAGCCGAGCGCCGCTCCTGCAAGCGGGCTCCACCAGGCCATACCCGCGCTATACGCGAGCAAGAGGAGGACCGGTGCCGTGAACAGCAAGATGACGTTCGGGACGAGCATCGTCGACAGATCCGACATTGCCAAAGCAAGGAGCGTCGACAAGAAGACGAAGGCGAGGAGCGTCGTGAGGCTGAAGCCATACAACCAGAAGCTATAGGCGTAACCGACCGCTCCAAGTAATTCAAAGAGCGGGTACGTCGGCGCGATCCGCCCGCCACAGCCGCGGCATTTCCCGCGCAGGAACACGTAACCGAAGACCGGAATCAGTTCCCCAGCGGAGAGGACGTGTCCGCATGACGGACAGTGCGAGCGCGGCGTGACGATGGACTGTTTGCGTGGCACGCGGAGCCCGACGACGTTCGTGAATGACGTGATGACGGCCCCGAGGACGAGGCTGTAAATGAGTCCAATAAGTTCAACCAATCAAGGTCACTTCCCTTACTTGTAAGTATATGCCAAAAACAGAAAACCGGCTAGGCTGAGCGAGTGCCCAGCGCCAGCCGGAGATGAACTTATTATTATTTTGCAGTTACTTTTGCCAGATTATCTTTCTTCAATGAACTTTCTGAAGTATTGTCCGCGAATTGGAATTTCGAACCAACTAAATGAACTGTGTATGAATATTTACCGTCTGTGTTAGTAATATCGACAACTGCTGTGCCGTATTCATTATCTGTATTAAAAGGATCGTTCATAGATGCAATAAATTCTTTACCATCAGTAGTTTTAAAATCAAGAGCTTCAGTTGTTTCTACACTGTTAGAAACAGTATACAACTTCGCCGCACTTACCATTTGTTTCGCATCGGCAACCATCGCGTCCTTCTTCGAGTTCTCGATAATCCCACCGATTGCGACAACGGCGATCGCTGCGATAATCCCCAAGATAACGACGACGACGAGCAACTCGACGAGTGTGAGTCCGCGCTCATCTTTCAATTGTTTGGCATCTTGCCAAATCATTTTCATTTTTTCTAACATGATTCATTCTCCCCTTTTGTGTGTTTTGCTGTGATGTAAGCTAGATTCATTACCTTTGACCTAATACTAGTAGAACAATTTTACTATACATTCAAAATTTAGGATTGAAAAGATGCAAATCTGCAAATAAATAAAAAGTTTCTACTGATTTTGGATATCGCCATAAATTTGGAACATCGGGACGACAATCGCGATGACGATGACGCCGACGATACTCGCCAAGACGACAATTAACAGCGGCTCGATGATCGACTTCAAACGGTCTGTCGTCGTCTCGACTTCGGTCTCATAAAACTCCGCGACTTCGTTCAGCATCGAGTCCAAATCCCCGCTCTCCTCGCCTACCGCAATCATTTGCGTCATGAGCGGCGGGAAGCTATCGTTCCGTTCGAGCGGTTCATGGAGCGGGATCCCTTGCGCCATCATCTTACGTGCTTGAGCAAGACCTTTGCGGATGACCCGGTTCGAGACGATTTTCTCGGTGATCTCGATCGCCGATAAAATCGGGACCGCCGCTTGCAGCAAGACGGCCAAACTTCGGGTCAATAAGGCGATTTGCGACTTTAGGACGATCGGCCCGAAAATCGGCATCTTCAACAACAATCCATCGATCACATACCGTTCCTTATCGCGCTTCAACATCCATGTGAATACGAGCAGGGCGAGAAGCGCCCCACCGAAGATGAGCCACCAATAGGCGGCAACGAAATCGGAGACGGCGACGACGATACGCGTGATGAGCGGGAGTTCCCCACCGAGCTGTCCGAAGATGCTCGCAAACGTCGGGACGACGTTCACCATGAGGAACGCGACGACGCCGATGGCGACGATCGACACGACGAGCGGATACGTCAACGCCGAGATGACTTTCCGTTTGACGTCATATTGTTTTTGGAGTTGGAGCCCGATTTGGTCGAGCGCCTCCTCCAAATTCCCGCTCGCCTCACCCGCGAGCGCCATCGAGCTGAAGAAGTTCGAGAACACGCGCGGATGTTTCTTGATCGCCTCCGAGAACGCGATCCCTTCGCGCAAATCGTCCTCGACTTGGCTGAGCGTCTTCTTCAACACTTTCGATTCGGTCTGGACGCGTAAGATGGACGTCGCCCGGACAATCGGCACACCGGCCCGGATGAGCGTCGCGAACTGGCGCACGTACATAATCAAATGTTCAATCTTGACCCGCTCAGGGAGCAGGTTGACTTCTTTATTCAATCCCGTCGACTCGAGTTCAGCGAGCTCGGTGACGAGAATCGATTCTTGGCGCAGCTTTTCTTTCGCTTCGCGGAGCGAGACGGCAGTGACCCGCCCTTTCTTACGCTTCCCGTTCAGCAGTTTACCTTCGTATTGGAAGATGGCCATTCAGTCACCTCTCTTCATTTGGTACGGCGTTCGGGTTGATGACGCCTTGACGGACGAGCTGTTCAATCGCCATGTCCATCGTCTGCATCCCGTTCTGCCGGTTCGTCTGGATGACGGTCGGGAGTTGGAACTCCTTCTCGTTCCGAATCAAGTTGGCGACGGCCGGATTGCCAATCATAATCTCCATCGCGGCGACACGACCTTTCGGGACGTCGACGCGAGGGAACAAGCGCTGACTGACGACACCGAGCAGGACGTTGGCGAGCTGGGTCCGAATCTGATCCTGTTGCTCGGCCGGAAACGCGTCGATGACCCGACTGACGGTCGACATCGCGCTCGACGTATGGAGGGTCGCCATGACGAGATGCCCCGTCTCAGCGGCCGTCATCGCCGTCGAAATCGTCTCAAGGTCACGCATCTCCCCGAGCAAAATGACATCCGGGTCTTGACGGAGCGCGGCCCGAAGACCGTCGACGAACTTCATGACGTCGGAGCCAATCTCACGCTGGTCGACGATGCTTTGGTCGTGCGAATGCAAATACTCGATCGGGTCTTCGAGCGTGATGATGCGTTTCCGCTGTGTGCGGTTGATTTCATGAATCATCGCGGCAAGCGTCGTCGATTTCCCCGACCCCGTTGGTCCGGTGACGAGGATGAGCCCGTACGGCTTTTCAATCAAACGTTTCAGCACTTGCGGCAAATCGAGCTCGTTCATCGTCGGGATTTCCCCGGAAATAGAACGGAACGCGATCGCGACCGTGCCCCGCTGGTAATAGGCGTTGACGCGGAACCGCGATACGCTCGGGACCCCGAACGAGAAGTCGAGGTCGCGCTGCATCTCGAGCCGCCCCCGCATCTCCTCGGTCATGATGTCTTTCAAATAGCTTTCGATATGGAGCGGCAACACTTTCTCATCACCCATCGTGATGAGGCTCCCGTCAACCCGGATGATCGGCGGTGAGCCGGCGGTCAAATGGATGTCCGAGGCGCGTTGTTCGACCGCTTTCGTTAAAATCACTTCAATCGACTGATGGATCATAGACTCACTCCGTTATCACTGTTCTCAATATTTCCTCGGTATTCGTCAGTCCGAACGCGACTTTCTCGAGCCCATCGGCAAGGAGGAAGCGGGCACCTTGCGCTTTCGCGTAGGCGACCATCTCGGCTTCCGTCGCCTGGTTCATAATCAATCGGCGCAACCCTTCATCGATTGGCACGACCTCATGGATGGCGAGCCGTCCACGATAACCTGTGAAGCTACATGAGGCACAACCGTTGCCGCGCATGATTCGTTCAACCGGAATCCCTTCAGCGGCAAACAGTTCCTGCTCGCGCTTCGAGACCGGCTGTTCATGACCGCAGTCGCGACAGACGCGCCGGACGAGCCGCTGGGCGACGAGCCCGGATGTCGAGGCGGCGACAAGGAACGGTTCGACTCCCATGTCAATCAAGCGGGTGATCGAGCTGATGGCCGAGTTCGTATGTAGTGTCGACAACACCAAGTGACCGGTCAACGACGCTCGAATGGCAATCTCGGCCGTCTCGGTGTCCCGAATCTCCCCGACCATGACGATGTTCGGGTCTTGTCGCAAAATCGAACGCAGACCCGACGCGAACGTCAAGCCGACCTTGGCGTTGACCTGGACTTGGTTAATGCCGTCGAGTTGATACTCGACCGGGTCCTCGACCGTGATGATGTTCTTCGATTCCTCGTTCAGTTCGCGTAGCGACGCATAGAGCGTCGACGACTTCCCTGATCCCGTCGGCCCGGTGATGAGAATTATCCCGTTCGGCCGTTTCAACATGTCGCGGTACACCGCCTCGTTCTGGTCGCCGAAGCCGAGCTTCGTCAAATCGGTCAATCCTTCCGACGAGTCGAGCACCCGGATGACGATTTTCTCGCCATACATCGTTGGGAGCGTCGAGACGCGGAAGTCGTACGGGCGGCCCCGGAGCGTATATTTGATACGTCCATCCTGCGGCAAACGGCTCTCGGTGATATCTAAGTTACTCATGACCTTAAGGCGCGTCAGCATGACGCTTTGAATCTTCTTCGGATAAATCGTTTCGGTCCGAAGATCACCGTCGACCCGGAAGCGGACGTGCAACTGCTTCTCGTGCGGGTCGAAGTGAATATCCGAGGCGCGCTGGTCGATCGCACTCAAGAAGAGCTGATTGACGAGCCGGATGACCGGGGCGTCATCGCGCGACGCCGTCTCCTCGCGCTCGAGTTCAGGCGCTTCTTCTTTCAGAATCTCGATGAGTGACGCATCCATCTCATAATAGCGGCTGATCGTTTTACGAATCTGTTCGCGCGTGGCGATCCCGACCTCGATGTTCATTCCCGTCTGAAGCCGGACGTCATCGATGGCGATCAAGTCGAGCGGGTCCGCCGTTGCGATGAACAGCGTGTTCCCTTGTAACTCAATTGGCATAATGTCATGTTTTTGAGCAATAACTTTCGGGACGAGTTTCGTCACCGTCACATTGATGTCTTGCGCGTATAAAGAAATGACTGGTACATTTAATTGTTCGTGCAGTACTTGAATCAATTGTGTCTCGGTCAAATAGTTCAATCGCATGAGCGCATCCCCGAGCTTTTCCCCGGTCCGCTTTTGAACGAGCGCTTCGTCGAGTTGTTCTTGCGTAATTAACCCCGCCTCGACGAGCATCTCGCCAAGTCGTTTTTTCGTTCGTCTCACCTTACTTCACCATCCTCTGTGGTTCCTCCTGAGGCACCACCTGTGCGGAGCCTCGTTGTTCAACGAACGAACTGAGCGCCGCACCGCTAATTAAAACGAGTGCAAGGAGGGCCCAAATCCACCACGTTCGCTCGAGCCCTTCGTTATAAACGCTGTATACTCCAAGTGAAAGCAAAGCCACAAAAAGTGAAATAATACCTTTCGTCTCACGCTTTCGTGTGTGTGGAATGGATAAGGCGAACACGGTCAGAGTTGCGAGTACCCAAAAGGCAACCAATATCAAATATCCAATCATCCGACTGCCCCCTCATTTGGTACCGCGGTTGGATCTTCTTGTTGAACCGGCGGCTGTTGTTCATATCCGTCGTCGTTGTTATCTTGTACATCGTCATTTAGTAGCCATTCATTTAGCCATTCTTCCGGATTATCCGGCAAAATTGGAATAATAATCGGTTCAGTCGGTTCTGGTTCAGGCTCGGGCTCAGGAACCGGTACAGAACTCTTTGTCACGATTTCCGGAATTGGTTCGTAGAAATCAAAACCGAGAAGTTCTAATGACTCACCAGTCTCCGTAATACGGACACGATATAACTTGCCCGACTCACCCGTCTGTCCAGACTGAGTGACAGATGAACTGCCTGCTGTGAGTGCAGATGAGAAGCGAACGACATTCTGGAACGGTACGCTTGTCACGTCTTCGACACGTGACTCATAAGCTCCAACGAATGCTTTACCGAGCAATTGAATTGTCATTGTGTTCCCTTCTTCTAATACGATCAGCGCATATGAAGTTTGTTCCGTATTCTGCACAGCGAAGTTCGAACGATCGTCGATTTTGACATCGTAGCCGAGCTCAACGCCGGCCGGTAGCGTCTCATGTTGCACACGTTCAAGGATTTGGAACGGTGTCGCTGCGAACAGTTGATACATAGACGAACCAAGCGTACTGAGTGCGTCAAAGTCTTCTCCGAACGTCTTCAGACTGAAAATATCTCCAGCCTCCATCTCGAAACCATTCATTCGTTCAACTGCTGAACGCATCGCAGGCGTCGGACTTATAGTTATGGATGAGACAACTTCGCTCTCGGTAGCCGTCATCTCTAAAATAACATCTGAATTAAAGTTCGAAGCTGCTTCAACGAGGGGGGGCGTGACCATGGTGAGCGTCACCGGTTGATTATTGAGGTACGGAGTAAGTCGTTCTTCATCAACCGTCGTAACGAGTGAATAAGTACCGGACTCTGTTACTCCGTCGAGGGTTGCCTCGACATTATAAGCGACGGTATCCTTACCGACCTCGAGTACCGTTCCATCGACTAGTGTCAATGCGAATGGTGTATTATTAAAATCTTTGATTGCATTATCAAGTCGAATGATCGCCTCTTCTCTCGTCATCCCTGATACATCGATACCGGCAACCGTTGTCTCTTTATATGTAGCATTTGTCTTCGCTGATGCTTCGAGATAATTGACAAGACCAATCGTTGGCAGCGATACGAGTAAGACAAGTCCGATGAGGATGGAGACATGCATTCCAAACTGTTTCATTTAAATTCCTCCACTTTGTAAAAGTTCTCATGGGTTAGCAATTTCTCTAACAGTCCCTTTCTTTACAATCAAGTTTGTTTCTGAACTTGCCTCTCCGAAGAAGGGTAAGTCGTCTAATTCAATTGATGCTGCATTGACTTTCGCTCCACCGCTAATTGTAAACGTGTCGGAAACAATACCACCGTTTACCGTACCGCCTTCAATAATCTCGACATGGGCGTTCGGAGCAAAAATTAATTTTTTTGGTACATTGATTTGAGTCCCACCGGTAACTTTCACATTTTCCCCACCTGACAAAATACTTCCATTCAGGGAGGCCGAACCAACGAACTCTAAGTTGGCATCTTTCGCATAAATCGAGGCATTAAATTTCCCATAACCAGAACTCTTTACTAGTTTCGTTTGACCATTAGAAGGTCCGATATACATGAACAAATCATTCCCATCGCTTTCGTTCACATGACCGTTTAATGAAATGTTGTCAGCTAGGTACATCGTCAAACTCCCACCCGGTTGACTCTTCACATCTAAATGTCCGGTTCCTTGAATCGAATTAACATATAAGGACACATCCTTATCTTTCACGTTAATCGTCAAACGATAGTTACTACTCAAGTTAATGTCGTTCACTTTATAATCTTGATCCAAAATGAGCTCATAATCACTGACAATCCAGTTCGAAATATTGATGTTACCTTTTGAAATCACTTGGTATTGACTGCTGCCCGCTTTAAAAGTAGTATCGGGAATCATCTTATAATTGAAATCATTTGCTGACGGAAAGTCAGGAAGTGTTACACCTAAATTAAAGTCTTCTTTGTAAATTGTAGGTCTCTTTTGATCCAGCCACCAATTCGGCGCCAAAATAGTTTTGGAATGAGACGAGGGTAACGTGTAGACAGCTCCGTTGATTGTCGGATTTCCAGTAACCTCTAACATATTTTGAGCGTTCGATTCTAGGAGGATATTACCTGTCACAACTCCGTTAGCGAGCTTCATTTTTCCTTTGGAGTATATTCCTAAGTTGGAAGGAAGGGTTGGTCCTGGCGTCCGCTCGAGATCCAACGAGTAACTTGTTTGCAACGTTTTTTTTCGCTCACCGACCTGACCAGTCGATGTGATGATGTAGTCTCTAACCGTTCGATCAGATGAAACATTACTCATCTTTACAGTTACCATAGCCATCGGTTGAATGCCTTTCTGTTTCTCAAACGAAGAAAACACTCGAGGTTGAGTACCAGTTAAAATGTTGGCATTTACATAGTTGTAGTACTGTTCATCCGTCATTTTGTTTAAATCTTCCACCTCGTCGAGCGCTTGTTGAATCTGATCAAGTGTATACGTGATGCCACTTTCAGCGATGTAGTAGGCAGATTGTTCTTTGACTTCCCCATCCGAAAGCGACACAGAATTCAAACTAGACTGAATCATGCTTAAACCAATTGAAGAAAACAGTAAGATCACTATCAAGACTAAGATGAGAGTATTCCCTTTTTCTTCTTTGGCGAGGCGCCAATTATTCCAAGTTTTCAACTGCCACACCTTCCCCGATAAACAGTTTTGTCGTTACGACTTTTGAAGGTTGATTAACACCCTCAAGTTTTAAATCGATTGTTAACATTTGATCCTTGAAATTAAACGTCAACGATTCGATGCCTCGCGCAATCACTTCATTGTTTCGATAAATGACTCCATTACTCTCTTTGTATGTACGACTATTCACAGTCAAAGCTGAGGAATTCATTTCAAACGTGCTGCTTCTGCGAACATCAGTAGTAATCATCTTAATGACTAATCGCATCTCTGCCGTCTGATGATCTCGTACTTTTTCGGATTGATTGAATTGAACAAGACCAGTCAAAATATTTGCCAATACGATTACAACAATTGAGCTAATGACTATTGTCACCAGTAGTTCGACTAAAGTAACGCCTTTTGATTCATTACGGATTTTGATAACAAATTGCTTCATCCCCACCTCAAGACGCCCTCCAGTTTTGTATTAGAGTCAATCGTTGCCTCTTCAAACACTTCGATAATGATTCGATTTAAAGCTGAGGGACTATTCTCCACCCTTAAAACGATGCGCCGATTATCAAGTGGAATCGGTTTTGAGAATTCCAGCCATACCGTCCCATTTATTAAGGACGTTTGTCGATAGGTATAGCCGAGTTCTTCAATTATTTGAATTCTCGTCTTGGCACTAGTCTCCTGCCCTTTTGCTTTCATCAGCTCGAATTCATTTTGAGCAACGTAAGATAAATCCATCATCGTCCGAGAAACCGTATTCGTTTGGGCACTTTGAACGAGAAGTCCATAAAAACTTGTAAAAATAATACCGAGGAGAACAATAGAAACTAATACTTCTACTAATGTGAAACCTTTCTCACTCTCCATATTGCACCTCACTACTCCTCAAAGTGGATTCCCATTCAGTTTATCCCAATCTAAGCCTATTATCCCACACCTATAATCTTTTTCTTACATTTTTTGAATATCTTTAGCTAAATGATTTCTGACCGCACTGATAAAGTAGAGCGACCCGGTCACGACAAGCGTCTCGGATTTCGGCGCTTCGAGCCATGCGGCCAACCATTCTTGCCAGTCCACGTAACGGGCCCCGTCGGCAATTAGACTTTCTTTCGTCCGGGTACGTGGGAAATCGAACGTCGTCTCATAGACATCCGCCACCATCTGGAGCGACGCGATCATCGCTTCTCGGTCCTTGTCGGCAAGAATGGCCGCGAGGACGGTCACGTCACGCTCGAGCTTCAACTGTTCAACGAGCGCGGCGACCCCTTCCGCATTATGTGCCCCATCGAGCACGATGCGGGGCTGTCTCGAGATGAGCTCATAGCGACCCGGGTGTTGTGCCGCCTCGAGCCCCGCTCGAATGGCTTCCGCCTTCCAGCCGAGGTGGCGCGCGACGGCGACGGCACACGCCCCGTTATAAGCTTGATGGTGTCCGGTCAACCCGAGCGTCACTGGATCCAATCCATCATATGTGACGACCGTGTCGGTCCCGTCCTCAATTGATGTGACGAGTGGAGTGACGTCGTGAATCGATACGTCCATCGTCTCCCCTTGTCGCTTGAGCAACGTGACCAACTGTTCATCCGTCAAACTGTGGAACATCGGCACGCCCCGCTTCATGATGCCGAACTTCTCGAGCGCGATCTCTTCGAGCGTGTCGCCGAGAATCCCTTGATGGTCGTGCCCGATCGACGTCACGATTGTCGCGAGCGGTCGCGTCAACACGTTCGTCGAATCAAGGCGGCCGCCGAGACCGACTTCCCAAATGACGAGGTCAGGCTGTTGCTCATGGAAATAGAGCCACGCCATGACCGTCAGCAGTTCGAACTCCGTCAACGTCTCCGGTGACGCACTCGCACAGTCACGAACCCGATTAGCAATTCGGACGAGGTCGTCTTCCCGAATCGGCTCCCCGTTCAACATGATCCGTTCCTCGAACTGGATGATGTATGGCGAGATGAACGTCCCGACGTTCAACCCCTCCGCGTGCGCCATCGCCCGCAAGAAAGCGACCGTCGACCCTTTTCCGTTCGTCCCTGCCACGTGAATCGACGGCAACTCCTCGATTTGTAGTGCGTTCAACATCCACTCGATGCGTTCGAGCCCGGGCTTGATCCCGAACCGCAGCTGCCCGTTCAGCCATTCCAATACGTCTTGTCTCGTCTCCATCTTCCATCACTCCTGTTTTCACACTTCCCTCTCATCTTACCAAAATTCGCGAAGCGCTACGCAAGGAATCGGCTGTGCTATACTCGAGGCGAAGAAGGGGGAATTACTATGACCAACAGTTGGAACTTCGAGGCGACCTACCTCGATCTCCGTGACATTTTTTACGACCGGGGACCGGTCCATCCGGTCGACAAGCCCGAACTCGTCCTGTGGAACGAAGCACTCGCCAAGACGCTCGGTCTCGACGCCGAAACGTCTCAAGACGTCGCACTCTTCGCCGGGAATCGTCAGACCGACACGTCGTTCTCGCAAGCGTATGCCGGCCACCAATTTGGCCATTTCACGATGCTCGGTGACGGACGGGCGCTCGTGCTCGGAGAACACGTTGCCCCAAATGGAAAGCGTGTCGACGTTCAATTGAAAGGTTCGGGTCCGACCGAGTACTCGCGTGGCGGTGATGGCCGAGCCGCCGTCGGTCCGATGGTGCGTGAATTCCTCATCAGTGAGGCGATGCACGCGCTCGGCATCCCGACGAACCGGGCGCTCGCCGTCGTCACGACCGGTGAGCCGATCATGCGCCAAGGACCGAAGCACGGCGCCGTTCTGACGCGCGTCGCGGCAAGCCATTTACGTGTCGGTACGTTCCAATACGCCGCCGCGGCCGGATCAATTGATGACGTCGTTGCGCTCGCTGATTATGCGATTCAGCGCCACGACCCTGACCTTGCAGGACAACCGGACCGCTATGAACAGTTCCTCGGCCGCGTCATTACCCGGCAGGCGAAACTGATCGCGGATTGGCAGCTCGTCGGGTTCATCCACGGCGTCATGAACACGGACAATACGTTCATCAGCGGTGAAGGGCTTGATTATGGCCCGTGTGCGTTCATGGATACGTATCACCCGAATACCGTCTTCAGCTCGATCGACCGCGAGGGACGCTACGCCTATGCGAATCAGCCGTATATCGGGTCATGGAACTTGGCCCGCCTCGCCGAGACGTTGCTCCCGCTCCTCGCTGACACACAAGAAAAGGCCGTCGATATCGCCAACAAGCTGTTGAACGACTACACGGAAACGTATAAAGAGACGTATTTCACTGGGCTCGCCCATAAAATCGGACTCTACGTGCGAAAAGACGGAGACGACGCACTGACGGACGAATTGCTCCGGCTCATGATGGAAACCGAGGCCGACTTCACGAACACGTTCCGCGCCCTCACGCTCGGCGATACAGATTCCCTTGCGTTCGCCAATCGAGATGACGGCAAGGCGTGGCTCGCCGCTTGGCAGAAACGTCTTGGAGAACAAGGTCTCCCGGACGAAGACGTCACTCGGCTCATGCGTCAGCATAACCCGGCCGTCATCCCGCGCAACCATCACGTCGAGGCCGCCCTCATGGCAGCCGAACGCGGTGACTTTGAACCGACGCATGCATTACTCGACGTATTGCGGAAGCCGTACGATTACGAAGCCGACTATGGACGCTATGTCTCACCTGGACCGCCACGGACTTATCCGTATCAGACGTTCTGCGGCACATGAACCATCTCGCTTTCGCGGGATGGTTTTTTTGGAACCTTTTGGCTATTCACCACGTAGAATAGACAAAATCTGTTTGGAGGTTTTATAATGCGACTACTCGCTTCACTTATTTCTTTAGGCTTTGCCTGCATGATTTCGCTCGAGCTCTGGCAAGGTCCGTTTCTAAGCAATTGGGTCTGGACAATGCCGGCTTTCTTCCTAGGTGTCTCGTTCGTCCAGTTCATGAAGCATTTGAACGAGCTCGAATGGAGTGAAACAAAATGAAAACGACACTCTTGCTCATGACACTTATCGTCGTGTCAACATCCTACCTCGTCTACGGTTTTTATCTGTCGTTGACAAGTCAGCCGATTCAGTCGCAATTGACTGGCCTTGCGATTGGTGTTCTGCTCACGTCGTCTTACTTCGTGACAACCGGTCGCCTTCCGTTTTGGACAGAACCGGAGGAAGAGGACGTATGAAGGTTTTTTATTCCATCTCGCTAGTATTCGGCAGCATCCTTTATGTCGTCTATGTCATTCATCTACTCCGCATTGGTTATCCTCAACCGCCCCTCTTGCATGTTTTGTTTGCCGCCACTGTATTTGGCATAATCTACATCGAACGCAAACGAAACCCCGAACATCGATGACGATGCTCGGGGTCGTTCTTTTCTATAGACTCATAGTCCGAAATGAATCATGTCCTTCTTGTCTACTTGGGCTTGTGTGATTTTGGAAATAAGTCGATTCAGTTGTTCCGACTCATGCGTGTACATCATCGCTTTGACGACTTGATAGAACAGCGCCAGTGACTCATATGGAATGAGCGTGATCCCGCATTCGTCTAATCCGAATCCAGGACGGTCATAGGAGTGGAAATACGTGCGCATCTCGTTCAGCTCCTCGATAAACTCATCCACCCACTCCCCATCCACCGAGACACAATCGAAGTGTTCAGGTGTATACGTATCATATGATGATTGACGATTTGTTGAATCCAATACACCGAATTCGTGTGTGTACGGCATGGCATTCCCTCCTCTTGAATAGTTGATGTCACAAGTATGATCAGTTCATCGGAAAATCCACCGACCACGCCTCTGGTAGCGAGTCCGAGAGGTCGAGCAACACCTCTTCCGACACATTGCCCGTCACGACGATGAGCTTGCCCTGGTCTACGTAAAACAAGCCGTTCCCTTCCGGTTGATTCAAGCGATACCGTTCATTTGAATCGTCTCGCCGGTCAATCAATTCTCCGTCTGCCACACTGGACGCATCGGTCACTAAAATCGTGATGCATTGCGTCTCATCATACAACGTCCACATCTCCACCGGCCGCTCGAGCTGACTCATCTCGAAGTTGGCGACAAACAGCTCTTCTTCAGGCAAGTCCAACCCGTGTCGGACTTTTTCGGCCGCCTCGGGAATCGTAAAGTTTTGAATCCCGTGCAACCCCCACTCCTCGTCCCGTGAATAGTTGAATACGCCGAACGAATCGTCGCGGTTTGGTAACTTAATGGCAATGAGCCCGAGATCATCGATGACGGTTTCATAGATTACACCGTCTCTCGCTGGTCGCTCGGACGTACCATCTGTATATTGAAGTGTGTATTGGGCCGTGACCGCATCAACTAATCGAACGGTCCCTTTTGGCACGTCCTCAATCATCGAGCCGAACACTTCTTTGTCCGTCGTTACGGGAATATCTTTGGAAGACGTCTCTTCTGCACTTTCATTAATTGTCACTCCTGATTCCATCGGTTCGCTCGGTTCAGCTCGTTCCGCTCGTTCCGCCACACACCCACTCAATCCCATCACAGCCAAACCTAACATCATTCCGATTCGTCTCATGTCACTCCACCTTTATATCGTCTCCTCTCCTAAATTCCACCAAACGACAAAAAAACCTTCTTCGGAGAACAGCTCTCCAAAGAAGGTTGATTCATTATTTACGCAACTCTTCCAAACGGGCACGGACTGCGTCACGCTTGTCGAGGTAGTCTTTCTCTTTCGCCTTCTCTTCGTCGATGACGTGAGCCGGCGCCTTGCCAGTGAAGCCTGGGTTGCCGAGTTTCTTCTGAACACGCTCGACTTCCTTCTCGTACTTCGCCACTTCTTTCTCAAGACGGGCGATTTCTTCCTCGAAGTTGATGAGGTCGGCGAGTGGGATGAACAGTTCCGCACCCGTCATGATGGCCGACATCGACTTATCAGGAGCCGCCAAGCCGCGTCCGATTTCGAGCTCGGTCGCGTTCGTGAACTTGCCGATCGTCGCTTCGTTTTCGCTCAAGTACCCTTGTGTCGTGTCGTCACTTGTCGCGATGAAGAGCTGAATCGGTTTCGACATCGGGGCGTTCACTTCCGAACGGATGTTACGGACCGAACGGATGACGTTCATGACCGCTTCGAACGCTGGTACCGAGTCCGCGAAGTGGAGCTCGTCGCGACGTGTCGGGTAGCTCGCACGGACGATCGAGTCGCCTTCGTGCGGCAAGTGCTGCCAGATTTCCTCTGTGAGGAACGGCATGAACGGATGCATGAGACGCATGATCGAGTCGAGCGTGTAGGCGAGCACAGAACGCGTCGTCGCTTTCGCCGCCTCGTCCTCACCGTAGAGCGTGAGTTTCGCCATCTCGATGTACCAGTTACAGAACTCTTCCCAGATGAAGTTGTACAAGTAACGACCGGCTTCGCCGAACTCATACTTGTCGACGAGACGCGTCACTTGGTCGATCGTGTCGTTCAAGCGTGTGAGAATCCACTTGTCGGCGAGCGTCTTCTCACCTGACAAATCGATATCCTCATACTTCATGCCGTCCATGTTCATGAGGGCGAAACGGCTCGCGTTCCAAATCTTGTTCGCGAAGTTCCATGTCGATTCGATCTTCTCCCAATAGAAGCGAAGGTCGTTCCCTGGTGTCGATCCTGTAAGGAGGAACCAGCGGAGCGAGTCCGCGCCGTATTGGTCGATGACTTCCATCGGGTCGACGCCGTTTCCGAGCGATTTCGACATTTTGCGGCCTTCCGAGTCGCGGATGAGACCGTGGATGAGCACGTCGTTGAACGGCTGCTTCCCAGTGAACTCGAGCGATTGGAAGATCATGCGCGATACCCAGAAGAAGATGATGTCGTAACCCGTGACGAGCGCGCTCGTCGGGAAGTAACGTTTGAAGTCTGCTGAGTCCGTGTCCGGCCAGCCCATCGTCGAGAACGGCCAGAGCGCTGACGAGAACCATGTGTCGAGCACGTCTTCGTCTTGGTGCCAGTTCTCACTGTCAGCCGGTGCTTCTTTCCCTACATAGATCTCTCCTGTCTCATTGTGGTACCAAGCCGGGATGCGGTGGCCCCACCAGAGTTGACGGCTGATACACCAATCGCGGATGTTCTCCATCCAACGGAGGTATGTGCCTTCGAACCGCTCTGGGACGAAGTTGACTTTCGTATCGTCATGTCCTTGAGCTTCGAGCGCTGCTTTCGCGAGCGGCTCCATGTCGACGAACCACTGTTTCGAAAGATACGGCTCGATGACTGCGCCTGAACGTTCCGAGTGGCCGACCGAGTGCGTGTGCGGCTCGATCTTGACGAGCGTGCCGTCCGCTTCTAGGTCTTTGACGAGTTGCTTGCGGCATTCGAAGCGGTCGAGCCCTTCGTACTTGCCTGCGTTCTCGTTCATCTTGCCTCCTTCGTCCATGACGAGGATACGCGGGAGCTCGTGGCGGTTCCCGATCTCGAAGTCGTTCGGGTCGTGCGCCGGTGTGATCTTGACGCAACCTGTACCGAACTCCATGTCGACGTAGTCGTCAGCGACAATCGGGATCTCACGGTTCATGACCGGAAGCATGATCGTCTTGCCGACGAGGTGCGCGTAACGCTCATCTTTCGGGTTGACGGCAACGGCTGTATCGCCGAGCATCGTCTCCGGACGTGTCGTCGCGATCTCGATGTGGCCTGAGCCGTCAGCGAGCGGATACTTCATGTGGTAGAATGCTCCTTCGACTTCTTGATAGATGACTTCGATATCCGAGACGGCCGTCTTTTGCGCCGGGTCCCAGTTGACGATATATTCGCCGCGGTAAATCAAGCCCTTCTCATAGAGACGGACGAACACTTCCTGGACTGCTTTCGAAAGTCCTTCGTCGAGCGTGAAACGCTCACGTGAGTAGTCGAGACCGAGGCCAAGTTTTGACCATTGGGCCCGAATCGTGTCGGCGTACTCGTCTTTCCATTCCCACGTCTTCTCGAGGAACTTCTCGCGTCCGAGGTCGTAACGCATGATGCCGTCCTCACGGAGCTTCTGTTCGACTTTCGCTTGCGTCGCGATACCGGCGTGGTCCATTCCTGGGAGCCAGAGGACGTCATAACCTTGCATGCGCTTAAGGCGCGTCAATAAATCTTGGAGCGTCGTGTCCCACGCGTGTCCGAGGTGAAGTTTCCCTGTTACGTTCGGTGGCGGGATGACGATCGTGTACGGCTGTTTTGAATCGTCCTCGTCTGCTTTGAATACGTCGTTCTCTAACCAGTAGTCATACCATTTCGCTTCCGTCGCACTTGGATCGTACTTCGTCGGCATGGTGATTTCGTTTGTCTCGTTGGCCATATGCCCAACCTCCTCTAATAATGTGGACAAAAAAACGGCTACTCTCGTCCTTAACGCTAAGGACGAAAGAAGCCGTATCTTCCGCGGTACCACCTTAGTTCGCCAACAGGTGGCGCCCTCAAAATCGAATAACGGTCGATGGACCGGACCTTCCTACTTCGTTCAAAAGGTCAGCTCCGAGGCGACTTCCGCACCATCCTTCGCGGCCTCGCACCAAGTGGCCGCGTCTCTGAAAAAGGATGTTGATTGCGTACTATTCCTCATCGTAGCTTTTGTTCGTATCTGTTAAACAATTGTAGCGACAGAAGCTGTTTCCGTCAAGATTACAGTGAAAACTCTTGTTGCAGCTCTTTGAACGTCGCGTCGACCGCTGCGAGCGTCTGGTCGATATCTTCGTCCGTGTGCACGGTCGAGAGGAACAATCCTTCGAACTGTGACGGTGGCAAGAACACACCGCGCCCCGCCATCTTCTGATAGTAAGCGCGGAACAAGTCGAGGTTCGCCGTCTTCGCCTTCTCGAAGTTCGTTACTTTCTCGTTCGTGAAGAAGAATCCGAACATCGAGCCGGCCCGGTTCGTGTCGTGCGGGATGTTATACTTTTCGGCCGCTTTCGTGTAGCCTTCGGCGAGACGGTCCGCTTTGCGTTCGAACTCGGCGTAGTGCTCAGGCTTGAGTTGCGACAGCGTCGTGTAGCCGGCGATCATCGCGAGCGGGTTCCCTGAGAGCGTCCCCGCCTGGTAAATCGGTCCTTGTGGCGCGATTTGTTCCATAATCTCGCGTTTCCCGCCATAGGCACCGACCGGAAGGCCGCCGCCGATGACTTTTCCGAGGCACGTCAAATCCGGAGTCACGCCGAAGTAACCTTGGGCACAGTTGTAGCCGACCCGGAACCCGGTCATGACCTCGTCAAAGATGAGGAGCGCGCCGTATTGTTCCGTGATCTCGCGGAGCCCTTCAAGGAATCCAGGTTGCGGTGGCACGAAGCCCATGTTGCCGGCCGCCGGTTCGACGATGACCCCAGCGATGTCGTCGCCGAACTTCTCGAACGCGACGCGGAGGGCATCCAAGTCGTTGTACGGTACCGTGAGCGTCTGGCTCGCCAAGTCTTTCGGCACGCCCGGTGAGTCCGGAAGGCCGAGCGTCGCGACGCCCGAACCGGCCTTGATGAGGAGCGAGTCGCCGTGACCGTGGTAGCAGCCTTCGAACTTCAAGATTTTCGTCTTGCCCGTGTAGCCGCGTGCGAGGCGAAGTGCCGCCATCGTCGCTTCCGTACCCGAGTTGACCATGCGCACCATCTCGATCGATGGGACGCGCTCGATGACGAGCTCGGCCATTTTCGTTTCCAGCTCGGTCGGCGTCCCGAACGTCCAGCCTTTCTCGGCTTGCTCTTGAATCGCCTTCGTGACGACCGGGTCGCGGTGACCGAGGATGAGTGGTCCCCATGAGAGGACGTAATCGATATACTCGTTGCCATCGATATCGTAGACGCGTGAGCCTTCACCGCGTTCAGCGAAGATTGGCGTCATGCCGACTGATTTATAGGCACGGACCGGGCTGTTTACCCCGCCCGGCATGAGCGGACGTGCTTGTTCGAACGCTGCTTCTGAGCGTGTTTGTTTGTAGGTCATGAATAGTCTCCTTCCAAATAGCGACAGACGTCTTTTGCGAAATACGTGACGATGAGGTCCGCACCGGCCCGTTTGAAGCCGACCATCGTCTCCATGACGATGCGTTGCTCATCGACCCAGTCGTTCAAGGCAGCCGCTTTGACCATGGCGTACTCTCCGCTCACGTTATACGCCACAATCGGCATATCGAGCGAGTCGCGCATGTCACGGATGATGTCCATGAACGCGAGCGCCGGTTTGACGATCATGAAGTCGGCACCTTGCTCGACGTCCGATTGTGATTCACGGAACGCTTCACGGCGGTTGGCCGGGTCCATCTGATAGCCTTTACGGTCACCTTCGCCAGGTGCCGATTGCGCCGCGTCACGGAACGGTCCGTAGTACGCCGATGCGTACTTGACGCCGTAACTCATGATCGGGATATGGTTGAACCCGTTCTGGTCGAGCCCTTCACGGATGGCGACGACGAAGCCGTCCATCATCGAGCTCGGTGCGATGATGTCAGCGCCTGCTTGCGCTTGCGTGATCGCCGTCTGGACGTGAAGCGGTAGCGACGCGTCGTTATCGACGTCACCGTTCTTCACGATGCCGCAGTGGCCCGTCGACGTGTATTCACATAGGCACGTGTCGGCGATGACCGTGAGCTGTGGCGCCCACTCTTTCACTTTGCGAATCGCTTCTTGGACGATGCCGTGGTCGTGATACGCTTCCGTACCTTCCGGATCTTTATGTTCCGGCACGCCGAACAAGAGCACTGATTGAATGCCGAGGTCGACGATTTCCTTGATCTCGTCCTCGAGACGGTCGAGCGAGAAGTTGAAGACGCCAGGCATCGAGCTGACTTCACGTTTAATGTCTGTCCCTTCGATGATGAAGAGCGGGTAAATCAAATCTTCTTTCCGAACATGATTTTCACGTACGAGTGCACGCATCGACTTCGATGAACGAAGGCGACGGTGACGGTCAAACTGGTTCATGAAAAATCCTCCCCTATACACTGTATTAATGCATCCATAGTATAACACTCAGGCACTCGGACCGGTAACGTCGACACTTCCCGGACGGCGCGCTCGGTCACTTCACCGATGGCGTACCACGTCCCGTGGAAGTGTTCAAGGTACGGCGTGATCGCCTGAACGGCGGACGGGCTGAGGACGAGGAGCGCGTCCACGTTCATGAGCGCCTCGACTTCTGCCTCTGTCAGTTCACGGCCGATCGTCTCATAGACGACCCAGTCATGGACGTTTTCGAGTTGCTTCATATGGTCCGTGTTCGCCAAGTCGCCCCGGGCGAACAGGACGACCTCGCCTGCTGTTACGACGTCCGCGAGGTCACGGAATAGCGCCTCGCCCGTATACGTCTTCGGCATGAGCGAGACGGTGAAGCCCTCGGCCTCGAGTGCTTGTTTCGTCTTTTCCCCGACGGCCGCGACCCGGACGTCGCGCGGGACGTCACGGAGCGCCGGCACCGCCGTCTGGCTCGTCACGATGAGCCAATCGAACCGGTGAATCGGCATCTGGTTGTGCGTCAATCTCGTCTCGATGAGCGGGACGTGATGCACGGAAAGACCGCTCGCGGCGAGCCGGGCTCGTTGCGTAGCGGTCAGTCGTTTTGTCCCTGTGTACCAGACGTCACGCATTGACCGAGGCGAGAATTTCGCGCCCGCCGCGTCCGAGAAGATCGTCTGCTACCTCGTTCCCGAGTGCGACCGCGTCAGACGACGTCTTCGTCACGCGGAGCACTTCTTTGCCGTCGACCGAGGCGATGAGGCCTGTCAGTGTCACGTCGTCCCCGTTGACCGTCGCATAACCGCCGACCGGCACGTGGCAACTTCCTTCGATCGCCTTGAGGAACGTCCGCTCCGCCGTCGCCGCTTTCGCCGTCACGTCGTGATGCAGGAGTTGCAAAACATTCGTCACTTCAGCGTCGTCTTTCCGGCTTTCGATGGCAAGTACACCTTGGCCGACCGCCGGGACCATCATGTCAGCGTCAAGCGCTTCGAAGTCGACGCGGTCCGTCCACCCCATGCGTTCGAGCCCGGCTTTGGCGAGCAAGATGGCGTTGAAGTTTTCCGTCTCAAGTTTTTTGAGGCGTGTGTCGATGTTTCCGCGGATCCATTGAATCTCGAAGTCAGGACGGGCGGCGAGCATCTGCGCACCGCGACGAAGTGAACTCGTCCCGATGACAGCACCTTCCGGGAGCGTCTCGAGCGTATATCCGTTCTCGCAGATGAGCACGTCACGGGCGTCAACGCGTTTCGGCATGCAGCTGATAAAGAGCTCTTCAGGCAACTCGGCCGGCACGTCTTTCATGCTATGGACGGCGAAATCGATTTCCCCGGCAATCATTTGTTGCTGAATCTCTTTGACGAACAACCCTTTGCCGCCGACTTTCGATAACTGGACATCGACGATTTGGTCACCTTTCGTCACGATTTCCTTGATCTCGAACTCGTTTTGAGCCCCGGCTTTCTTCAATTGCTCGATGACCCATTTCGTCTGTGTCATCGCAAGTTGTGAACGGCGTGAGCCGACGATAATTTTACGCATAGTCCATATCCCCTTCATAGAAAAAGGCGACGAGATCCGCCGCCTTTTTTGATTTTGTATTAGCGCATCAAAGCGCGGAGTGGTGCTTTCGCTGACATCGCTTCTGTCTCTTCCATTTCCGGCTCGACGTCAGGAACGTCGACATCAAGGCCGAACGTCTCGACGAACTGGTTGATGCGTGTGTTCGCATCCGGTTGCGCCGCGGCGTCTTTGATGTAGTCGATCGGTTCACGAAGCATCTGATTGATGATCGACTTCATATGTTTACCGATGACTTTTTTATCCCGGTCCGATAGATGGTCAAGCTTACGCTCGAGGCTTTCCATCGTCTCTTCTTGAACAGTGAGGGCGCGGGCGCGCAACTCGTTCATGATCGGGACGACACCGAGTGTGACGAGCCACGTTTGGAACTCTTGAATCGCTTCGTCGATTTTGATTTCAATCTTTTCCGCTTCGACGAGACGGGCCGCCAAGTTTTTGTTGACGATCCCGTTCAGGTCATCCACATCGAACAAATGGACGCCCGGAAGCGCCCGGACCGCTGGATCGATATCTCGCGGCACGGCAATGTCGATTAACAAAAGTGGACGTTCACGGCGAAGCAGTTGTGCGGCGGCGACATCGTCATAGGCGATGACCGCTTCTTTGGCGCCGGTCGAGCTGATCAAAATATCAGCGTCGAGCAATCCACAGGCGATCTCACGGATCGAGTGGGCCCGGCCTTGGAACTTGTCGGCGACCGCTTTTGCTTTGCTCTCGGTCCGGTTAAAGACGGCAATCTGTTTCGCACCGGCCTCGAACAAGTTGAGCGTCGTCAATTCGCCCGTCTCACCGGCACCGACGACGACGACTTGTTTGTCATCGAGACGGTTGTACATCCCTTGAGCGAGCGTGACCGCTGCCGAGCTGACCGATACCGACATTTCCCCAATTTGTGTGTCGGTATGGGCGCGTTTGGCGAGCGTCACGGCCTCTTTGAACAGTTTATTGAACACCGTTCCCGTCGTCCCGTTCTCTTGGGCGCGGAAGAAGCTTGATTTCACTTGTCCTAAAATCTGTGTTTCCCCAATGATCATCGAATCGAGTCCAGACGTGACGCGGAACAAGTGGCGAATTGCCTCTTCTCCTTCACGAATCGATAAATAAGGGGTGAATTGGTCCATCTCTAAATCAAACCAGTTCGCTAAAAAGCGTTTTGTATAATAACGTCCGGTGTGGAGCTGGTCTGTGACGACGTATAGCTCCGTCCGGTTACAAGTCGACAAAATAACCGATTCAAATATGCTCTTCTCTTCGCGAAGTGCAATCATCGCGTCCACGATTTCTTGCTCCCCAAACGAGAACTGCTCCCGAATCGCGACAGGGGCTGTCTTGTTATTTAGTCCAACGACGACAATATGCATGTACCTCTTCCCCTCATCCAAAATCCACCGACGGTTGTCTCTTCTTTTTCACATCTCTACCGTACATTATAACAATTTTTATTTAGGAACTATAATCTTCTGTTCGATTTTTGTGAAATAATTTAAGAACTTTTTGTGACAGAAAAAAGTAGAAACGGACATGGAGACCATTTCTACTTGTTTAATCATTTCAGAGACGACGGATCGGTGATGATTTGGCTCTCTGGCTTCTCATCTTCCTCTTCCGCTTCGAGGTAATGTTTTCGCTCCCTCAGCTTGTAAATCCGGACGATGTTTTGAACGACGACTTTTGCCACCGCATAGAACGGCACCGCGATGAGCATCCCGATAATCCCGGCCAAGTTTCCGGCGACGAGCAAGACGATGATAATCGTCAATGGGTGCACCTTGAGCGACTTGCCTTGGATGAGCGGCGAGATGACGTTCGATTCGATCTGTTGGACGATGATGATGACGACGATGACCCAGAGTACTTTGATCGGGTCTTGGATGAAGGCGACGACGACGGCCGGTGCCGCACCGAGGAACGGTCCGACGTACGGGATGATGTTCGTCACCATCATGAAGAGCGCGAGCAGGATGGCATAGTCGAGTCCGATAATCCACAATCCGATGAGCGACGTGATCCCGACGAAGAATGCTACGATCAACTGGGCATGGACGTAGTTTTTAACCGTCGTATGCATGTCATGCAAGATGTTGCGCGTCTCCTTCTCATAACTCGACGGCAACAGCTTGACGATCGAATCCGGAAGTCGTTTCCCGTCCAAGAGCATATACAAAAGCATGAACGGAATGACGACGATCGTGATGACGGCCGATGTGATAAAGCCGACAAATTGGCCGAGCGATGAGGCGATGTTCCCGAAGATGTCACCGAGGTACGTCGTGACGTTGTTCGTGAAATCGGTGAACATATCATCGTTCTCGGCGATGAAGCGTGACAAGAACTCGTTTTGCATGAGCGAGTCACGGACAGCGAACGCCTGTACCTGCAACTCTTTGGCGATACTCGGCATCGCGTTGACGAGCGACGTGACCTGCTCGCCGAGCACCGGTCCGAGGATGCTGAAGACGAGCGTAAAGATCAGCACGAGTCCCCCGAGCGTGATGCCGACAGCGAGCGGCCGTTTGCCGTTCAACCGTTTTTCTAAGAAGTCGACAATCCCGACTAAGAAATAATAGAAAAGTCCAGCAATGATGAGCGGTACCGTGACGAGCGCCAAAATGACTTGGACTGGTTGGAATACGAAAGAAATTTCCGTCCCGACCCAGATGACCAAGAAAATCGTTAGCGTCCAAAATAAGAAGCGGTACCATTTGTTTTGAAACATGATTTGCATCTTTCCACCTCGTTCTAGATTCTCTTGTCTTATGTAATTAGGACAATTATACGATACTTACCCGCTCGCGTAACCCTGAAAACAAAAAAGACGAGGGGGTTCCCTCGTCTTCGCTCAATCTTCGTCTTGCGTCAACAAATCGTAAATCGCTTTCCACGCCTCGTCTTTCCCTTCGGCTGTCTCAGCCGAGAAGGCGACGAACCGATCCGTCGATTCGAACTGTAGCTTCCGTTTGACGGCCGCCTCATGTTTTTGACGTTGCGCTTTCTTGATCTTATCGAGCTTCGTCGCCACGACGATGACCGGAATTTCGTAATGCTTCAAGAAGTTGTACATCGTCACGTCGTCGCCCGACGGTTCATGACGGATATCGACCAAGAGGACGACGCCACGGAGGGCGCTTTGCGATGTCAAGTACTGCTCCATCATGACGCCCCACTTCTCGCGCTCCGTCTTCGAGACTTTCGCGTAGCCGTAACCTGGAACGTCGACGAACATGATCTCATCGTTGATGTTGAAGAAGTTCAGCGTCTGCGTCTTCCCTGGCTTTGAAGACGTGCGCGCGAGCGCTTTCCGCTGACAAATCTTGTTGATGAACGACGATTTCCCGACGTTCGAACGTCCAGCGAGTGCGACTTCCGGCAACTCGTGAATCGGATAATGGTCCGGTGCGACGGCACTCGTGACAAATTCTGCTTTAGTGATTTTCATTATTTAATTTCCTCCAAATGCTACTTCTAATACTTGATCGAGCGTCGTGACCGGGACGAACGTCAATTTCTCACGGACGGTGTCTTGGATGTCATCGATGTCCCGCTCGTTGTCTTTCGGGATGACGATGGTCGTCAAACCGGCGCGGTGTGCGGCGAGCGCTTTCTCTTTCAATCCACCGATTGGCAGGACGCGGCCTCGGAGCGTAATCTCACCGGTCATACCGATATCACGGCGGACTTTCTTACCGGTCAATGCCGAGATGAGCGCCGTCGCGATGGTGATGCCGGCCGATGGACCGTCTTTCGGAACGGCACCTTCCGGGACGTGGATATGCACGTCTTGGCGCTCGTAGAACGTCGGGTCAATCCCGAACCGTTCCGCGTTCGAACGGACATAGCTATACGCCGTCTGCGCCGACTCTTGCATGACGTCTCCGAGTTTCCCGGTCAACTGGAGCTTGCCCTTACCAGGTGCGAGTGCCACTTCGATCGTGAGCGTGTCGCCCCCGAACGCCGTGTAGGCGAGTCCAGTGACGGCACCGATCGAGTCTTCCGTCTCGCCTTTGCCGTAGCGGTACTTCGGTTTCCCGAGGTAGTCGCCGAGGCTCTTCAACGAGACAGTGACGCGCTTCTTCTCGCCGATCGCGATTTGCTTCGCCGCCTTCCGGCAAAGCGACCCGATGACGCGTTCCAAGTTACGGACGCCGGCCTCACGCGTGTAACGGCGGACGACCTCGTAAAGCGCGTCTTCTTTGATCGTGAGCTGGCTCTTTTTCAAGCCGTGCTCTTTATACTGCTTCGGCACCAAGTGACGTTTGGCGATTTCGACTTTCTCGAGTTCCGTGTAGCCGCCGATTTGGATGAGTTCCATCCGGTCGAGCAGCGGAGCCGGGATTTGCGAGACATCGTTCGCCGTCGCGATGAAGAGCACGTTCGATAAGTCGAACGGTTCTTCAATATAGTGGTCCGAGAACGAGACGTTTTGTTCCGGGTCGAGCACTTCGAGCATGGCCGACGCCGGGTCGCCCCGGAAGTCAGACGCCATCTTGTCGATCTCATCGAGCAAGAAGACCGGGTTTTTGCTTTCGGCCTGCTTCAATCCGCGGATGATGCGGCCTGGCATCGCCCCGATGTACGTGCGACGGTGTCCTCGAATCTCAGCTTCATCACGCACCCCGCCGAGCGAGACGCGGACGAAGTGACGTTCAAGTGCCGACGCGATTGACCGGGCGAGCGACGTCTTCCCGACCCCTGGAGGTCCGGCGAGACAAAGGATCGGTCCACGGAGCGAGTTCGTCAATTGGCGGACGGCCAAATACTCAAGGATTCGATCTTTCACCGACTCGAGGCCGTAGTGGTCGTCGTCTAGGACGTCGGCCGCATGCTTGACGTCGAGTTTATCTTCCGTCTCGATGCCCCATGGGAGCGAAGCGATCCAGTCGAGATAGTTGCGGATGACCGCGTATTCCGGTGACGTCGCCGGGACGACGTTCAACCGTTCGGCTTCGCGCATGACGTTCTTCCGTGTCGTCTCAGGCAAGTCAAGTGCCTCGAGCTTCTCACGGAGACGATTCGGTTCAGACTCTTGCGACTGGTCGCCGAGCTCTTGCTGAATCGTTTTCATCTGTTCGCGCAAATAATACTCTTTCTGCGCCTGCTCGATCGTCTTTTTCGTCCGTTCGCGCAACTCTTGCTCGAGCTCGATGATTTCGACTTCATGCGTCATGATTTCGAGCAGCTCTAAGCCGCGTTTGACCGCGTCGGCTTCTTCGAGCATCGCTTGGCGAATGTCGACGTCGACATCAAGTTTCGAAGAGATATAATCGGTCAACGACTCGAGTCGCTCATACATCTCAAAGCGGCGCCGTTCGTCCGGAGACAACCCTTTGATCGTCCCGACGAGTTTGCCAAACTGTTCTTTCAATAGGCGGACGAGTGCAGTCCGTTCGACTTCTTCCCCTTCGACGAGGTCAAGCGTCTCGACGTCGGCGAACCAGCCTTCTTTCGTCTCTTCAATCGAGTTGATCTTGACGCGCTCTTTCCCGACAAGACGAACACGGACCGTCTCGTTCGACAGCTCGCTCATCTTGGCGATATGAACGCGTGTCCCAATCGCATATAAGTCTTCCGGTTCAGGTGATTCTTTGCCTGTCTCTTTTTGTGTCACGACAATCAAATCTGTCTCGTGTTCCTTTGCGGCAAGGAGTGCCCGCAGAGAGAGCGGACGCCCTACGTCGATCGTCACGCCGATGAGCGGATACACGACGACTCCACGCAAAGGAAGGATAGGTAACTGTTCCATTACAACGCCTCCTGTGCAAAAAGGCCCAAAACTCGGATGTGCCGAGTGTTTGAGCCTTTTTCGTTAAAAATTATGCTGTCTCTTTATTGTCGCCTGTCTGTTCGACAGTACCATCGCGAAGCACGTATTTCGGACCGGCAAGACCCGTAATCGTTTCATCCGTGATGATGACTTTCTCGATATCGTCGCGCGATGGGACAGTGAACATCACATCGAGCATCATTTCTTCGATAATCGAGCGGAGACCGCGTGCGCCTGTCTTACGTTTGATCGCAAGCTTGGCGATTTCAACCAACGCCTCGTCTGTGAACGTGAGTTCGACATCGTCGAGTTCGAGCATTTTCTCGTACTGACGAACGAGGGCGTTCTTCGGCTTCGTCAAGATCTCGACGAGTGCTTCCTCGTCAAGCGTCGTGAGCGTCGCCATGACCGGTAGACGACCAATGAACTCCGGAATCAATCCGAATTTCTGAAGGTCTTCCGGAAGCGCGCGGGCGAGCAAGTCTTCTTGCGTCATCTCGCGGTTTTCTTGGTCGTTCCCAAATCCGATAACTTTTTTCCCGATACGGCGTTTGACGACCGCTTCGATGCCAGCGAACGCGCCGCCGACGATGAACAAAATGTTCGTCGTATCGATTTGGATGAACTCTTGATGCGGATGCTTCCGTCCACCTTGCGGCGGTACGCTTGCGACCGTACCTTCCAAGATTTTGAGAAGTGCTTGTTGGACACCTTCACCAGATACGTCACGCGTGATCGATGGGTTTTCCGACTTACGGGCAATCTTATCGATCTCATCGATATAGATGATCCCTTTTTCAGCCTTCTCGACATCGTAGTCCGCCGATTGGATCAGCTTGAGCAAGATGTTCTCGACGTCTTCCCCGACGTAACCGGCTTCCGTCAAGCTCGTCGCATCCGCGATTGCGAATGGGACGTTCAAGACGCGAGCCATCGTTTGAGCGAGAAGCGTCTTACCGCTACCAGTTGGTCCAATCATGACGATGTTCGATTTCGAAAGTTCGACATCATCAGAACGGCCACCGGCGTTGATGCGTTTATAGTGGTTGTAGACGGCTACCGAAAGCGCACGTTTCGCCCGGTCTTGACCAATGACATACTCGTCTAAGATGTTACGAATCTCTTGTGGTTTTGGAATGTCTTTGAATTCTACTTCTTCTTCGACACCGAGCTCTTCCTCAACGATTTCATTGCAAAGCTCGATACATTCGTCACAAATGTATACGCCAGGACCGGCGACTAGTTTACGGACTTGTTCTTGCGATTTCCCGCAAAACGAGCATTTAAGTTGTCCCTTTTCCTCGTTAAATTTGAACATTCGGTACACCCCTTCTGAATGAAAATGGATGTAAGTGCGATAAATCGCCTATTTGTATTTTCAGGTGCAAAGCACTCTCGAAAAAACATTTACATCTCTGCGTTGCAATAATTGTAGCATGAACAAATCACTTCATCAAAGATAAACACATGCAAAGTGTCGTGACGAAAAAAAGGACGACTGCTGAGCAGCCGTCCTTCTGTCATCCGATTACTTCGCTTTCCCGTTTTCAACGAGAACGTCGATCGCTTTACGGAATTTGAGGTCACCTTTAAGTGTCTCGATTCCGCCTTGTGGTGCGAGCATTGTACGGAGTTGATCCGGTGCAATGTTGTAAAGTTTAGACATTTCTTCGAGTTCTTTCTCAGCATCTTCGTCAGACACTTCGATCGCTTCTTTCTCAGCGATTGCTTTCAAGACGAGACGAGCTTTAACGCGCTCTTCAGCTTGCTCTTTCATCTCTTCGCGCATCGCTTCTTCAGAAGTACCAGTGAGTTCGAAGTACATGTTGAGGTCGATTCCTTGTGAAGAAACACGTGTGCCGAACTCTTGAACCATGCGGTCTACTTCTTGGTCAACGAGTACTGCAGGTACGTCGATTGTTGCGTTAGCTGTTGCTTGCTCGACGAGTTGGTCGCGCATTGTGCCTTCCGCTTCTTGTTTCTTCGCAGTTTCTAAGCGCTCACGGATTTTCGCTTTCAACTCGTCGAGTGATGAAACTGACTCGTCGATGTCTTTTGCGAACTCGTCGTCGAGCTCAGGAACTTGCTTCGCTTTGACTTCGTGAAGTTTGACTTTGAATGTCGCTGGTTTACCCGCCAAGTTGTCAGCGTGGTACTCTTCAGGGAATGTTACTTCAACGTCTTTTTCTTCGCCAGCCGTCATGCCAACCATTTGCTCTTCGAATCCAGGGATGAATTGGCCTGAACCGATTTCGAGTGTGTAGTTTTCAGCCGTGCCGCCTTCGAATTGCTCTCCGTCAGCGAAACCTGCGAAATCAAAGACAGCTGTATCGCCGTTTTCGATTGCGCCTTCTTTGACAGCAAGCTCTGCGCCTTGCTGTTGAAGCGCGTCAAGTTCAGCTGTAACTTCTTCGTCAGTGACTGTTGTTTCAACAGCTTCGTACTCGAGACCTTTGTATTCGCCAAGCTCAGCTTCTGGCTCAACAACAAACGTTACTTTGAACGTTACAGGTTGGCCTTTTTCGAGCGTGCCGTCTACATCGATGTTTTCGAGAGCGATTGGTTCGAAACCAGCTTCTTCGACCGCACCTTGAACTGTGTCACGGTAGAGGATATCGAGCGCATCTTGATAGAGTGCTTCTTCTCCGTACATTTTGTTGAACATTGGGCGTGGCAATTTCCCTTTACGGAAGCCAGGCACGTTCAAAGTTTTGACGACATCTTTGAATGCGGCGTCAACTGCTTTATCAAAAGCTTCTGCAGGTGCTTCGTACGTGAGTACGCCTTGGCTACCTGATGTTTTTTCCCATTTTGCTGTCATGCTAAGTCCCTCCAACAATTCGTTTATACGTACAAAAATGTACAACAATCCGTATTATAGCATAAATCCGACGACTGCACACAAGGATTTAGTCTAGAAACGCCTCGGTGAAACGCATGTCCGCCTCAAGAATTTCGGCGGCGAGGCCGTCCGTTTCCTCATGTTGCAGGATGGCCGTTTTCGCTTGAGCAATCGCTGTCTCCACGGCAGACGCTTCCTCAGGCGTGAACGGGTAGTGCGTATACATGTAGTTCATGAGCAGCTGCGTCGCGATCTCGTCACCATATACCGCTCGCTGCAACCCGTTAACCATCGTCTCCCACGCTTCCGTGTGGATTTTCGCTTCGTCATGCGTCAATCGGTGCCGCGTCCCGAGGTCGGTCCATTCGATGACCGGCAGCTCGTCGAACGCCTTTTGGAGCACGATCAACTTCATCAACTTCGGCCGTTCCGCGACGAGAAGCTCTCTCAAGACATTGTCGAGGACGTCATCGATATTGAAATGAACGTGTTCGAGCGTCTCGATTTGTTCGCCGATCCCGCCCCGGTTAAGGATTCGCTTCACTTTGGCGATTGCGGCCGGGAACTCGGTCAACTTCAACACTTGGAGCACTTGATGTGCTTGCGTGTTGACATGATCGGTCTTTTCTTGCCACTCGAGATACAGGTTGATCCAATGGGCCGCCTCGAACGGTTGGTCACGCATGATGTAATACTGGGCGATTTGAAGCCCGCCGGCTGCAGGTTCTTCTGCCACCGTCATCTGTGTCGTGACGAGCTCTTCGAGTTTCTCGAGCGTCTCCGGTTCTTCCGGTCGTTCCATCAGACATTGGAATATTTCCATGAAAATAAATGGATCGCCGGGCACTGCCTCGTACCAATCCCACAGAATCGGTTCGACCCGTTGCCGTTCCCCGGCCGTGTCTGCCTCTTGAATCATCTTCTGAAGCCGCGACCAGTTCCCTGGAAACGGGTACGCTTGCTCTTTTGCCATCTCCCCACACCCTTTCCATTCATCTCCATCTTCCTTTAGGAATCGATTCGTTGTCAATCAATACCCCGAAAAACGAAAAAAGAGACAACCTCCGTGGAGGCTATCTCTATTTTAAATGGAAGTGTCCCAAGAGGGATTCGAACCCCCGACCGACGCCTTAGCTTACCACCATGGCTTTCGCCACCAACGTGTGTTGTTTGTAGTCTGGACTATATCTTCACCATTTCAGGTGCGACACGTGTAGTCTCTACGGAACCTCACGAGCAAACTGCTCCTTCAATGGCTCTACCTCTAAAGGATGACCTTTAGTCCTTCGAACCACCTTGTCCCCGAAAGGAAATAAGTTTCCTCGGTATTACCATCAGCATCATCTGTTAAGGCTTCACCGATATAGTGTCGTCCACTCTATAGGTTTCTGTTTCCCTATAAAGGCTCCTATTTGTCTTGAAGGGCGTTGCTCTATCCAGCTGAGCTATTGGGACATTGACAAGAAAACTATAATAGAAAAATGGTTTGCTGTCAATTCCTTCTTTTCATTCCGTCACAGCTTTCCGCTCACATCGAGATCTTCGACGGCAGAACCGTCCTCTGACCGATAAAAGCGGACCGTTGCCTGTCCGTTCTCGAGATCCATCAGTACATACGTCTTGTCACTCCGTCCGCGCGGCATGCGAATCGAACCCGGGTTCACGTAAAGCACCCCGTCCTCAATCACAGCTCCGGCGACGTGCGAGTGGCCGAACAAGACAACGTTCGCCCCGACCTCTTCAGCCCGGTAACGTAACCGGTTCAAGTCGTACTTCACGTCGTGGTGATGGCCGTGGACGATGAGAATCGTCCCTTCAGCCGTCTCCTCGATTCGCTCGAGCGGAAGGTCGCCGCCGAAGTCGCAATTACCGCGCACCGTACGATACGGGAGCAGATGTTCATCGACGAGCGCGAGCTGGGAATCCCCACAATGGAACGCGTCATCGATTTCTTGTTCGTGCCGGTTGAAGATGATCGATAGTTCTTCTGTCAATCCGTGACTGTCACTGACTACGAGAAAACGCATACAGGTCACCCCTCCATAAACGGAATAATTTCTGCCTCTAACTTTCGTAGTGCTTGGCCGCGGTGACTGACCGCCGCCTTTTCGTCGCGTTCAAGTTCTGCTGCCGTCTTGTGAAGTGACGGAACGATGAAGAGCGGGTCGTAACCGAAACCGTTCTCGCCGTGAGGCGCGTAGCCGATCGTCCCTTCGATCGTGCCGCGTACCGTCAATGTCTCCCCTGTTGGTTTGGCGAGACAGAGGGCACAGATGAAACGAGCCGTTCGGTCGGTCGCTCCGTTCAACTTCTCGAGAAGAAGCGCGTTGTTCGCTTCATCCGACTTCTCCGGTCCGGCGAAACGGGCCGAATGGACACCGGGTGCCCCGTCGAGCGCATCGACTTCGAGTCCAGAGTCATCCGCTAGGACGGCGTGGCCGAAATAGCGGGCCGCCTCTGTCGCCTTCAACTCGGCGTTCGCTTCAAACGTCGTCCCAGTCTCGTCCGTCTCTGGTGCGTCCGGATAATCTAGAAGTGATTCGACTTCGAATCCGAGCGGCGTGAGCATCCCTTCGATCTCTGCGACTTTTCCTTTATTGCGTGTTGCGACAATCAGTTTCATGTTGTTTCCTCCAATTGTTCCCCGACATACCACCACGAGGCACCGAGCGCGTCTTCGGCCGCTTTGAACAGCGTCTCGATTCCGCTTTGGGCCATGTGGAGCATCTCGTTCATCTCGAGCAACGTGAACGTCGCTTCTTCCCCTGTCCCTTGCACTTCGACGAAACGTCCGCTCGCCGTCATGACGACGTTCATGTCGACCTCGGCCGCGGCATCTTCTTCGTAGTTCAAGTCGAGGAGCAATTCGTCGGTCCGTCCGACCGAGATGGCAGCGACACCTTCTTTGATCGGCGTGTCGTCGAGCTTGCCTTGACGGATGAGCGCGTCGACCGCGAGGACGAGCGCGCAGAAGCCGCCTGTGATCGAGGCCGTACGGGTGCCCCCGTCGGCTTGGATGACGTCACAGTCGATCCAAATCGTCCGTTCACCGAGCCGTTCTAAATCGACGACCGAACGGAGCGACCGCGAAATCAACCGTTGAATCTCCATCGTCCGGCCCGACTGTTTGCCGCGGACCGATTCGCGGACCGTGCGGTTACCGGTCGCACGCGGAAGCATGGCATACTCGGCGTTGATCCAGCCTTGCTTCTTGCCGCGCAAGAAGTTCGGGACGCGTTCTTCGACGGTCGCCGTGCAGATGACTTTCGTGTCCCCGATCGAGATGAGGACCGACCCTTCCGCATGTTTATTCACATGGGGAACGATTTCGACGGGCCGGAGCTCGTCATGTTGTCTTTCGTTACGCATCGACACCGGACACCTCTACTTTCTCCGCTCTCACGGGTTGACCGAGCCATTCTGTCGCCAAACGGTCAAAGATGACGACATCCCCGGTCGCATAAAACTGGTGCACCGGGACCGTATCCAAATCGTTCTCGAGCTCTTTAAAGTCAAGGATGGCCGCTACTTCGAGCGCCGTCTCGTCACCGGACGAGATCAAATGGACGTCGGGTCCGACGACGTCTTGAATGACCGGTGCGAGCAGCGGATAGTGCGTACAGCCGAGGATGAGCGTGTCCATCTCGGAAGACTGAAGCGGACGAATCGTCTCAGCGACGATGTCGCGGACGCGGTCCCCATCAAGTTCGCCGGCTTCGACGAGCGGGACGAACGGCGGACAGGCGAGCGAATATACATCGATCTCGCCGGCCACGTGTCGGAGCGCCGTCTCGTATGAGTTGCTTTCAATCGTCATCTTCGTTCCGATGACGCCGATATGTTTATTGCGCGTCCCTTTGACGGCCGCCCGTGCCCCCGGGTCGATGACACCGATGACCGGGATATTGAGGCGTTTGCGCGCTTCTTTCAAGACGACCGCTGTCGCCGTGTTGCAGGCGATGACGATCATCTTCACGTTCTTACTTAACAGGAACTCGATCAGTTCCCACGTATAGGCTTCAATCTCATCGTGCGGGCGCGGGCCATACGGGCACCGTTCCGTGTCGCCGATATAAATTATTTCTTCTTTCGGTAGTTGGCGCATCAGTTCTTTGACCACGGTCAAGCCGCCAACTCCTGAATCGAGTACTCCAATCGCTCGTTTCATGATCATCACTTCCATTCCCATCTATCTTACCAAAAAAGCCGATTCTGAAAAAGAAACGGTCTCGTGACAAACAAAAAAGACGAGGTAGCCGATTGGCCGCCTCGTCCGTCGCTCAATTACTGAGCAAGACCTTCGCTTGTGAGCATGTCAGAAAGCGTGTTAACTGCTTCTTCTGCATCGTCACCAGCTGCAGTGATTTTGATTGTAGAATCTTTTGCGATTCCGAGTGAAAGTACACCCATGATCGACTTGAGGTTTACTGTCTTACCGTTGTACTCAAGGTTGATATCTGATTGGAATTTAGAAGCTGTGTTTACCAACTGTGTAGCTGGACGAGCGTGAATTCCTGAATCTGCAACGACTGTGAACGTTTTTTCCATGACGTGAGGTCTCCCTTCAAATTTCAATTCTACAGGCGAACCCGCAGAATAATTGTTTGTGAACTCGTTATCAAATGATAGCGGATTCGCAAAAATTCTGCAAGCGATTTTTATATTCTGGAGTCCATTCGGTCGGACGACCGGATTTCGACAAGTGCACGAGGCTCGTACGCCCCGCAAACATGAGCTGGTCTCCATCATATGCCCCGTAATGAATATCACATGAAGTGTTTCCGACCGTCAAGACATTGGCATACACCACGATCGATTGCCGCGGCATCACTTGGCGAACGTAGTCGCACTGGGCATCTGCCACGACGACAAATCCATCTTTTAACGAAAAACCTGTCGCTTCAAGCAACTCGATCCGCGCGTCCTCGAAATAGATGAACGGAATGGTGTTATTCATGTGACCGTACGGGTCGCACTCCGAGAATCGGACTTTGACGTTTAGCGCGACCCCTGCTCTGACACGTGTTTCCCAATCGGCTTCCCGGAAGTACTTCGTCATCCGTAGCCCTTACGCCTCGACCGCAGAACCGGTGCGGCCTTTGTCGCTACCGAAGAACGATTTGAACGAGTGAAGCGTCGTCTGACGGTTCATCGCGGCGATTGATGTCGTGAGTGGAATACCTTTCGGACAAACTTCGACACAGTTTTGCGCGTTCCCGCACTGTGCGAGGCCGCCGTCTTCCATGAGCGCTTCCAAACGGTCTTCCGCGTGGAAGGCGCCAGTCGGATGCGAGTTGAAGAGACGGACTTGCGAGATGGCGGCCGGTCCGATGAAGCTCGATTTGTCATTGACGTTCGGGCACGCCTCGAGGCAGACACCGCACGTCATACATTTCGATAATTCATACGCCCATTGACGTTTGTTCTCTGGCATCCGCGGTCCAGGTCCGAGGTCGTACGTCCCATCGATCGGGACCCATGCCTTCACTTTTTTCAACGCGTCGAACATGCGCTGACGGTCGACTTGAAGGTCACGGATGACCGGGAACGTCTTCATCGGAGCAAGGCGGATCGGCTGTTCGAGCTTGTCGACGAGCGCCGTACACGATTGGCGCGGCTTGCCGTTGATGATCATCGAGCAGGCACCGCACACTTCCTCGAGACAGTTCATATCCCAGTTGATCGGTGTCGTCTTGTCCCCGTTCGCATTGACCGGGTTTCGGCGGATTTCCATCAACGCCGAGATGACGTTCATGTTCGGGCGGTACGGGACGGTGAACTCTTCCGTATAAGCGGCTTGGTCCGGTCCGTCCTGGCGTTCAATGATAAAACGAATATCTTTTTGTTCAGATTGCATCGGCGTCGTCATTTCGTCTTCGCCCCTTTCTTCGAGTAATCCCGTTTGCGTGGCGGGATTAACGAAACGTCGATCTCTTCATACGAGATATCGACTTCCCCTGCGTTGTAGCGTGCCATCGTCGTCTTCATGAACTTGTCGTCATCACGTTCCGGGAAGTCCGGTTTGTAATGAGCACCACGGCTCTCGTCGCGTTTCAACGCGCCAAGCGTGATGACGCGCGCGAGGTCGAGCATGTGGTCGAGTTGTCGAATGAACGATGCCCCTTGGTTGCTCCAGCGAGCCGTGTCGGTCGCGGAGATGTTGTTATAGCGTTCACGAAGCTCACGGAGTTTGAGGTCCGTCGCCTCGAGCTTGTCGTTGTAACGAACGACCGTGACGTTGTCGGTCATGAGTTCGCCGAGCTCACGGTGGATTTGATACGCATTTTCCGTACCGTCCATCGCGAGGATGTCGTTAAACCGCTCGATTTCTTCACGTTCGTTGAAGTTGAAGAGCGCTTCTGGCACGCTCTCTGTCGCCTGATCGAGACCGCGCATGTAGTGAACGGCCGCCGGACCGGCTTCCATCCCGCCGTATACGGCAGACAAGAGCGAGTTGGCCCCGAGACGGTTCGCACCGTGCATCGAGTAATCGCACTCACCGGCTGCGAACAAGCCTGGGATGTTTGTCATCTGATCGTAGTCGACCCATAGTCCGCCCATCGAATAGTGAACGGCCGGGAAGATCTTCATCGGGACTTTTCGTGGATCGTCGCCGACGAACTTCTCGTAAATCTCAAGGATCCCGCCAAGCTTGATGTCGAGCTCTTTCGAGTCTTTATGCGACAAGTCGAGGTACACCATGTTCTCGCCGTTGACGCCGAGCTTCTGGTTGACACAGACATCGAAAATCTCACGCGTCGCGATATCACGCGGCACGAGGTTTCCGTAGGCCGGATACTTCTCTTCAAGGAAGTACCATGGCTTGCCGTCTTTATACGTCCAGACACGTCCGCCTTCACCGCGCGCCGATTCACTCATGAGACGAAGTTTGTCGTCCCCTGGAATCGCCGTCGGGTGGATTTGGATGAACTCACCGTTCGCGTAGACCGCCCCTTGACGATAGACCGCTCCAGCCGCTTGGCCGGTGTTGATGACCGAGTTCGTCGATTTGCCGAAGATGACACCCGGGCCGCCTGTCGCGAGGATGACCGCGTCCGATGGGAACGCTTTAATTTCCATCGAGCGCAAATCCTGACAGACCGCACCACGGCACACACCTGCTTCATCGATGATGGCCCGGAGGAACTCCCAGCCTTCATACTTCTCGACGAGACCTTGCGCCTCGTAGCGACGAACCTGCTCGTCTAGTGCGTACAGGAGCTGTTGCCCCGTCGTCGCACCGGCGTAAGCCGTACGGTGATGGAGCGTACCGCCGAAACGACGGAAGTCGAGAAGACCTTCTGGCGTCCGGTTGAACATGACGCCCATGCGGTCGAACATGTGGATGATCTTCGGTGCCGCTTCCGCCATCTTTTGGACCGGCGGTTGGTTGGCGAGGAAGTCGCCCCCATAGACCGTGTCATCAAAGTGTTGCCAAGGAGAATCCCCTTCCCCTTTCGTGTTGACGGCACCGTTGATGCCGCCTTGTGCACAAACTGAATGTGAACGCTTGACCGGTACAAGCGAGAATAGTTTTACCGGAACACCCATCTCAGCCGACTTGATTGTCGCCATGAGTCCAGCCAGACCGCCACCGATGACGATCAAACTTTGATTTGCCATGAACTTTTCCCCCTAATTACAAGATGCCCGCGAACGTCAAGATAGAACGGATGCCGACAAAAGATAGTGCCAAGAAGACGACGCCTGAGACATAGCTCATGAAGCGCTGTGAACGAGGCGACTGTGTGATCCCCCACGTGATGGCAAACGACCAGAGACCGTTCGCGAAGTGGAACGTAGCCGAGAGGATCCCGACTATGTAGAAGATGAGCATGAGCGGATTGTCGACGATGTTTTGCATCATCTCCGCGTTCACTTCGACGCCACGCAACTTCGCCAAGCGCGTTTCCCAAACGTGCCATGCGATGAAGATGACGAGGAAGACGCCCGTGAAGCGTTGGAGCATGTACATCCAGTTACGGGCGTATGAGTAACGGTTCGTGTTAATCGAACCGAGGAACGCGTAATACACGCCATACACTCCGTGGAAGATCATCGGCAAAGCGATGATGGTCACTTCAAGGAAGTACAAGTACGGTAAGCTCTCCATAAATTTTGCTGCCTTGTTGAACGACTCCACCCCATCGACAATATAGTAGTTGACCGACAAGTGAACGATCAAAAACAAGCCGATTGGGATGACCCCAAGTAGCGAATGGACTTTACGACTGAAATAGTCACGACGCGCTGCCATTCTAGTTCCCCCTTTTCACGAGCCCTTGGCTCGTTTTGTAAATAAAAGCGTTTTCAAATGTAAATATAGCTTTCTGTCTCCTATTCTACTCTTGTGAAATTTGTATGACAAGACAACCCGACCGATTTGTGCCACATTCTTTTGCAAAATACCCGGTGACCAAAAGGTGAATCGTCGTTATAATGGTATAGAGAGAATGGAGTGATGGAAGAAGATGGAAACGATGAGCCAACCCACTTTCGCGATCGAACTGCTTCGCGATTATGTGTTGACGGATTTGCTCGGGGACGACTACGCCCAAGTCATCTATTGGTCGGGCAAACGGGTCGCACGCAAGTTCCCGGTCATGACGAACGACGAACTGAGCGCCTTCTTTATGGAGGCTGGCTGGGGGCAATTGACGCTCTTGAAAGAAAAAGGAAATAAGTTCTTGTTCGAACTACTTCCCCCGCCTGCGACCCAAGAAAAGGCAACCGGCTACTTCCAGCTTGAGGCTGGCTTTTTAGCCGAACAAATTGCCGGTCGTTTCCAATGCGTCGCCGAGGGCTACGCCGATGTGGCGCGCCAGGCCGTCCAAATCACCGTCCAACTAGACCGAAAAGATACGTATGAATGACGAAGAGCCGATGCGAACTGACCGCATCGGCTCTTGTTTTATCTTCATTCGTCCGTCTCCTCATGAACATATTGCAAAACGGTCTCGGCCAACTTCTCGGGCAGACCTGCTTCCTTCAACTGTTCGAGCGAGGCGAGGCGGATCTGTTTCATCGACCCGAAATGACGGATCAACTGCTGACGCCGCTTCGGCCCGACGCCCGGGATATCGTCGAGCACCGACTTCGTCATCTTCTTCGTCCGCAAACTGCGGTGGAACGTGATGGCGAAGCGGTGGACCTCGTCTTGCATACGTTGGAGCAAGTAGAACGCGCTCGAGCGCGAATTCAGTTCGACGACTCCGCCGCCTTCCCCGAACAAGAGCTGGCTCGTCCGGTGACGGTCATCTTTTTTGAGCGACCCGACCGGCAAATCGAGCCCGAACTCGTTCTGCAGGACGTCGAGGGCGGCGTTCAATTGCCCGATGCCCCCGTCAATCAACAGCAAGTCCGGTAGACGCTTCTCTTCGGTCAACAGGCGACGGAACCGACGACGGACGACCTCTCGCATCGTCTCGTAGTCGTCCGGTCCTTGGACGGTACGAATCTTGTATTTCCGGTATTCCTTCTTGAGCGGCTTCCCGTCTTCGAAGACGACGAGTGCCGAGACGGCGTCCGCCCCTTGGATGTTCGCGTTGTCGATGATGTCGACGCGCGACAAGTTCGGGATGCCAATCGCCTCACCGAGCTCACGCATGGCGAGGAGCGTCCGCTCTTCGTCGCGGGCGAGCAACTCGAACTTCTCGTTCAAGGCGATGCCCGCATTTTTCGTCGCCAAGTCGAGCAGCTGTCGCTTCGCCCCGCGCTTCGGTTGCATCACTTTCGTCCCAATCGCCTCGTTCAACAAATCGATGCGGACGATCTCGGGGACGAGCACTTCCTTCGGCAAAACGTTCTGCTCGTAGAACTGGACGATGAAACTCTCGAGCTCCTCGGACGGCTCGCCGTGGAGCGGGAACAGTGACACGTCGCGCTCGATCATCTTGCCGCCCCGCATATAGAACACTTGGACGCACATCCAGCCGCGGTCGAGCGTATAGCCGAAGACGTCGCGTGCTGTCGGGTCGGCCGTGATCATGTTCTGTTTGTTCATAATCGACTCGACGGCCCGGATTTGGTCACGGAGCTCAGCAGCTCGTTCGAACTGCATATCTTCGGCCGCTCGTCCCATGTCGACTTGGAGCTTGGCGAGCGTCTCGCTCGTCTCCCCGTTCAGGAAGCGGCGAATCTCTTGGACGATCTCTTTTTGCTCGTCCGTGTCAACGGCGAGCTCGCAAGGTCCGAGGCACTGCCCGATATGGTAATACAGACAGAGCTTGCGCGGCATCGGTTGGCATTTCCGGAGCGGATACAGTTTATCAAGCAACCGCTTCGTCTCGTTGGCGGCATAGGCGTTCGGGTACGGGCCGAAATAGAAGCCGCCGTCCCGCTTCAGCTTCCGCGTCGTGAGTAACCTCGGGTACGGCTCGTTCGTGATCTTGATGTACGGGTACGACTTGTCGTCTTTGAGACGGATGTTGTATTTCGGATCGTGCTTTTTGATGAGCGTCATCTCGAGCAGAAGCGCCTCGAGTTCGCTCGCCGTGACGATATACTCAAAGTCGCGAATCTCAGCGACGAGGCGCATCGTCTTGATGTCATGCGCCCCGGTAAAATAAGACCGGACCCGGTTCTTCAAATTTTTCGCTTTCCCGACGTAAATGATCTCGCCGTACTCGTTCTTATGCAAGTAACAGCCGGGCTCGTCCGGGAGGAGCGCCAATTTATGTTTAATGTGGTCAGAATGACTCAAATTCAATCACCTCAGTTTAAGTTCCTTCCAGACGGGAAAAATTTGATGAAGTCTCAGAGGGAGGGTTTTGTTATGAAACGGTACGATGTCATCATCATCGGCAGCGGCTCGGCAGCGAGCCAAGCCGCTAACGTATTATGCGACGCCGGTAAACAAATTGCCATCGTCGAGAACTGGACGTTCGGCGGGACGTGCCCGCAACGCGGATGTGACCCGAAAAAGATGCTCGCGGAAGGAGCAGAGCTCATTGCCCGTGCGGAACGGATGAAATCACTAGGTGTCCACGGCGAGCTCACGCTCGATTGGCGCGCCTTTAAACGGCGTATCGACGAGTATCGTTTCGCCGTCCCGACGACGAAGATGCATCATTGGAAAGAGCACGACATCGACTTGTTCGAAGGCGAACCCCATTTCATCGATGAAGACTCGATTGTCATTGATGGGCATGAAATCTCGGCGCATCAGTTTTTAATCGCTTCAGGCCTCATTCCGCGACCGCTCGACATCCCGGGTGGCGACTTGGCCATCACGAGCGACGACGTTTTCGACCTCGACGACTTGCCGAAACACGTCATCATCATCGGGGCCGGCTATATCGCGTTCGAGTTCGCTCATATCATCCGCCGCTTCGGGAGCGAGGTGACCCTCCTCATCCGATCGCGGGCACTTAAACAATTCGACCGCAAAGTCGTCAAACGTCTCGTCGATGAGACGATTCGGATCGGCATCGATGTCCGGTACGGCATCGAGCCCGTCCGGATGGATGGGGACGTGCTGACGTTATCAGATGACTCTACCCTCGAAGGCGTCGTCCTTAACGCCACTGGGCGAATTCCGAGCATCGAACGGCTCCGTTTGGACGCGGCCGGTATCGAGTCCGACCACGGCGGCGTCCTCGTCAATGAGTTCCTGCAGACGACGAATGCGAACGTATATGCAGCCGGGGACGTCGCCAAGAGCCGCAACCCGGCCCTCACCCCGTTCGCGGGGCAGGAAGGACGCATCGCCGCTCTCAATCTGTTACGGGACAACACGCGCCCTTTACCGGAGCGCCCTGCCCCGACGGTCGTCTTCACGACACCGCCGATCGCCAAGGTCGGACTGACGGTCGAGGAGGCGAAGGCGCGCGGCATCGACTACGAGTGTAAGGACAACGACTTGTCCCATTTCTTGACGTATGAGCGCATCAACGACACGACGGCGTTTTCCCGCATTCTGCTCAGCAAAGACGGCCACGTGCTCGGGGCCCACTTGATCGGGCAACATGCACCGGAATTGATCAACTTGTTCTCGTTTATTATACAAAACAACATCACCCATCAACACATCAAACACTTGGAGTTCGCCTATCCGACGTCAGCCTCTGACGTGACGTATCTGATGTGACGCAAAAAGGCTCTTCCAATTTGACTTGGAAGAGCCTTTCGTCATTCGATTCCTTTATCCTTATCTTCTCGAAGTGCATCTTGGAGCGATTTCTTCCAAAGCGGGACACCTTGAGAATGGGCCGCGCGGGCCACCAAGTGACTGCCGACCGGCGCCGTCAATAAGACGAAGAACAGTCCGAGCAGAAGCCGTGCGTCAAAGATGCGCTGGTCGACCCAGACGTGCAAGAGCGCCGCGAACAGGACGAACATGACGCCGAGCGTCGCACTCTTCGAGGCGGCGTGGGCGCGGGAATAGATGTCCGGAAGCCGGATCAGACCGATGGCCGCGACGACGGTGAAGAACACACCGATGATCGTGAAGACGCCGGTCAAGATGTCATAAATCATTGTTGCGGTCATGTTGGATGATCTCTCCCTTCTCGAGGAATTTTGAGAACGCCACCGTTCCGATAAAGGCTAAAATCCCGAGCAAGAGGATGACCTCGAAGAACATAGTCGTATCGAGCAAAATCGATAACAACGATACGACCGAGATCAACCCGATGCCGATCGAGTCGAGGGCGATGACTCGGTCCGCTGTCGTCGGCCCTTTGACGACCCGGTACAGCATACCGAGCATGGCGATCACGAGGATGGCGAGGGCGACGTAAATAATAATATTTAACATTAGCTGGTCGCCTCCTTGATGTTCGACTCAAAGTTATCGTAAATGTCTTGTTTGAGCGACTCTTTATCCGGCATATGGAGCGCATGGATGTAGAGCGTCTTATTGTCGTCTGACACTTGGACGACAAGCGTACCGGGTGTCAGCGTGATGAGCATCGATAACCAACTCACTTTCCAACCGGCATCGAGTTCGGTGTGGTACCGAAAGATGCCTGGTTGGATTTTTAGTTTCGGGCTCAAGACGAGCCGGAGCACTTCGATGTTGGCTACGACGAGTTCGCGACAGAAAATCAAGAACAGTTTAAACAGTTTCAAGACACGGGTGAAATAAAAGTCCGTGTTTTTGAAGAAGCGGCGCATCATGAAGATGACGAGTAACCCGAGCAAATAACCGATGATGAATCCGCTCGTCGTGAACGTACCCGTGAAGAACATCCAAATGAACGCCAGGAAAAAGTTGATGAGTAGTTGGTAAGCCATCTCTAAATCACTCCTTAATCACGGCATCAATATAGATTTCGGGTTGCACGAGCGGTTCGATTGCCTGGGTAATGAACGGATGTATCGCTTCGGCACCAAACCCATAGGCGACGGCGACCGCGACAAGCAAGAACGTCGGCACGATGAGGCGGTTCATATACGGCACGAGCGGACCGTCATAGACTCGTTTCTCTTCTCCCCAAAATCCGTACAAGAAGATTTTGATGACCGAGAAGAGGACGAACAGACTCGACAGTAAAATGAGGAGCGGCCCGAACAGGCTGCCTTCCCCGACCCCGCCTTGAACGATCAACAGTTTCCCGAAGAATCCGCTAAGTGGCGGAATCCCGGCGAGCGACAACGCTGCGATGAAGAACGTCCAACCGAACAATGGGAAGCGGGTAATCAAACCGCCCATGTCGCGCAGTTGACCGGACTTGGTAATGCCGATCATCATCCCGACGAGCATGAACAAGGCGGCCTTGATCAACATGTCATGAATCAAATAGTAGAGCGCCCCTTCAAGCGACGTCTGCGTGTTGAGTGCGATTCCGTACAAGATGACGCCGACGGCGATCATGATGTTGTAGATGATGATCAACTTGACGTCGTTGTAGGCGATTGCCCCGATCATCCCGATGACGATCGTCAACACGGCAAGGATAATCAAGAAGTTCTGCATGAACGCACTTCCGCCATCAAACAGGAGCGTATACGTCCGTAAGATCGAGTAGACGCCGACTTTCGTCAACAGCGCCCCGAACATGGCGAGAATCGGTGTCGGCGCCACGACATACGAGCCCGGGAGCCAGTAATGAAGCGGCACGAGTGCCCCTTTCAAGCCGAAGACGATGACGAAGAACACACCGATGACGGTGATGACGCTTTGATTCCCCACGAGCGGAATCTTTTGCGCGAGGTCCGCCAAACTGAGCGTACCGACCGTCCCGTAAAGAAGCGCGACGGCCATGACGAACAGCGCCGAGGCGATGACGTTCACGAGCAAGTACTTAATCGACTCGCGTAACTGGACACCCTTCCCGCCGAGCACGATCAACACGTACGACGAGATGAGGAAGACTTCAAAGAAGACGAACAAGTTGAAAATATCGCCTGTCGTGAAGGCACCGTTCACCCCGACGAGGAGGAACAACATCGCGACGTAGACGTAGTTCGATTCATAGGCGTCTGAGAAGTAATGGGTCGCAAACCAGACGATGAAAAAGACGAGCAACGTCGACGTGGCGACGAGTAGTGCTGACAGCATGTCCGAGACGAGCGTGATTCCGAACGGTGCCGGCCAGTTCCCTAAGTTGACGGTCATGATGCCGTCTTGAGACACGGTGAAGATGAGCAGCACCGTCACTGCAAACGTTACAAGTAAAGCCCCGAGTGCCACTCCGCGTTGCAGACGAACTTGCTTCGGTGCGAAGAGAAGAAAGATGGCCGCAAGCGCCGGGATGACAATCGGAAAGATCGGTAAGTTAATCATTCGATTCCGTTCCTTTCATTTCCTCAATATTATCCGTGTTCAGTTCCTGGTAAGCCCGATACGCGAGCACGAGGAAGAACGCGGTCACCCCGAAGCTAATAACGATCGCCGTCAAGACGAGCGCTTGCGGGAGCGGGTCGGTATATTCCGTGACCCCATCGACGAGAACGGGTGCCGCTCCGGTTTTCAGTCCACCCATCGTCAAGACGAGCAAGTGGGCAGCGTGGCTGAGCAACCCGGTGCCGATGATGATGCGCAACAAACTCTTTGAGAGAATCATATAGACCGCGCTCATCGTCAGGACACCGATGATGATGCTAACGAAGATTTCCATTATTCACTCTCTCCAATCGTTTGAATGATCGTCATCGTCACACCGATGACCACAAGGTAAACGCCAAGGTCAAAGGCGATCGCCGTGTGAAGCGTCTGTTCGCCCAAGAGCGGCAAATCGAATTTGTCATAGGCGTGCGTCAGGAACGGACGGTCCCAAAAGATGCTATGGAGTGACGTCAGCATCGCGATGACGAGACCGAGCGCCGTCATCTTCCGATAGTCGAACGGGAGCACGTCAGCGAGCGTCTTCGAGTCAAAGGCGAGAAGCAAGAGGACGAGCGCCGCCGCTGTCATCAAACCACCGATGAAACCTCCGCCCGGCGAGTAGTGCCCGGCGAAGAACAAATTGATCGAGAACACGATGATGATGAAGAAGATGATCACCGCGGCCGTCTGTAAGATGACGTCATTGACTTGATCATTTTTTCGGTTCATGTTCGCGCGCTCCTTTCGTACGTACTGTCGTTCTAAATTTGATCATCGTGTAGATCCCAATGGCCGCGATGGCAAGGACGACGATCTCGAACAACGTATCAAAGCCACGGAAGTCGACAAGGACGACGTTGACCATGTTCTTCCCGGCTGCCAAGTCATAGACGTTTTCTTTATAATACTCGGAGATCGACGACAATGACCGGTTCGACAGCGCCATGAAGCTGAGGAGCGTCACCGTCACCCCGACGAAAATCGAGACGATCGCATTCTCGATTTTAAACTTAACACGCACTTCTTTCTTGCTGATCTCCGGCATATGGTAGAAGACGAGCAAGAACAAGGCGACCGATACCGTCTCGATGACGAGCTGCGTCAAGGCGAGGTCCGGGGCATTGAAGAAGACGAAGAACAACGCGACCGAGTAGCCGACGACACCGAGCAAGATGATCGACGGCAGACGCGAACGCATGAACAGAATCGCGAGCGATGCCAAGATGACGACCGCCCCGAGGACGTATTCATACGGTGCGACAGGTTCCATCTCGCCGAACGAGAAGTCGAACAAGTCGAAGCGATACATCGAGAACAACATCATGCCTGACAAGAACAAGAAGATGTACACCAAATACGAGCGGATGAAGCCCGTCATATAGTTGTCTTTAAAGCGGTACGCCGCTTTGTTCGACCAGACGAGCGTCCCGTCGTACATGCCATTGAGCGTCAAGCGATGCGGGATATGGTTGTAGATGCCCATCCACTTGTTGATTGTGAAGAACATGAGCGTCCCGAGCAGGATGACCCCAATCGTCATATAGAGTTCAGGTGTCAATCCATGCCAGAAGTAGATGTCGACCTTCACGTCCTGCCCGCTCGCGACGAGCGTCGGATAGATCGACTCGACGGCCGGCTTGATGAGCGAGTTCGACAACACGTTCGGTACGAAACCGAGAACGACGACGAGGATAGCGAGAATCGCTGGCGGGATGAGCATCCCGATCGGTGCCTCGTGCGGCTGTTTCGGTAACCGGTCGAACTGGGCTTTGCCCATGAACGTCCGGGTGAAGATAATCAAGCTGTAGATGAATGTGAACACGCTCGCGATGAACGCGACGACCGGGATCAAGATGCCGATCGTATCGAGCGCGAAGAAGTCCATCGAGAACACTTTCGTGGTTGCCTTCAAGAACATCTCTTTACTGAGGAAGCCGTTGAACGGCGGCAGCCCTGCCATCGACAACGAGCCGATGACGGCAATCGTGAACGTGATCGGCATGACGGTCATCAGACCGCCGAGCTTACGGATGTCACGCGTCCCCGTCTCGTGGTCGACGATTCCGACCATCATGAACAGCGACCCTTTGAACGTCGCATGGTTGATCAAGTGGAAGATTGCCGCGATTGTTGCGACCATATAGATGTTGTCATCCATGCCGTCATAATGTAGCGCCGCGGCCCCGAGGCCAAGAAGCGACATGATGAGACCTAGCTGACTGACGGTCGAGAAGGCGAGAATTCCCTTCAAATCGGTCTGTTTGACCGCGTTGAACGAACCCCAGAAGAGCGTGAACGTCCCGACCGAGGCAATGATCCATAGCCAGAGTGACGACTCCTGGAACACCGGGCTCATCCGCGCGACGAGATAGAGACCGGCCTTGACCATCGTCGCCGAGTGGAGGTACGCACTGACCGGGGTCGGTGCCTCCATCGCATCCGGCAACCAGATGTGGAACGGGAATTGCGCTGACTTCGTGAAGGCGCCGAGCAAGATGAGAATCATCGCCGCGATAAAGAACGGGCTATCGGCGATGAGTGCCTGATTGGCGACCATGTCACGGATGCTGAATGAGCCGACGATCGACTCGAGGATCACAATCCCCCCTAGCATCGACAAGCCCCCGAACACGGTGATGAGCATCGACTTACGTGCCCCGTAGCGTGAGCGTTCTTTCTCGTACCAATACCCGATCAACAGGAACGACGAAATCGATGTGAGTTCCCAGAACATGTACATGACGACCATGTTATCCGAGAGGACGACACCGAGCATCGCACCCATGAACAAGAGCAAGTACACATAAAAATGACCGAGCGACTCTTTGTCTTTATTCAAATAGTAAATCGAATAGAGGACGACGAGCGCCCCAATCCCTGTAATGAGGAGGGCAAACAATAGTCCGAGCCCGTCCACGTAGGCCGTGAAGTTGATGCCGAGCGATGGCATCCATTCGACCGTCTCCGTCACGACGTCCCCCGCGCTCGTGATTCCGATGAAGCGGAAGAAGTACACGAACAGGACGACCGGAACGATTAACACGAACCAACCCGTATGGATTCGCTTCAGCGCCCGGAACAAGAACGGGATGAACGGTGCCGCGAGAAGCGGCAATAAGATAGCTAAATGTAACACCGACAAGAAAATTCCTCCTTCGAACAGAGTCTTACAAGCGATGGGCCAATTATTAAGGTCACTTGACGCCATCATGTCTTCCTCATGAGTATAGCGTAAATTTTCAGTCTGTTTCCATGATAAAACCTTCCCGCTTTTCAGAGCCTCGTCAAAAAATACCGGACTGTTAAATATGAAGAGAGTCGACAAAAAGCGACGAAAAAAAATTCTGATCAAGCGTCGTATGTATCCGTTTTCAGATGGTGCTTTTTCCGGATTCCCCGTTAAATCCGGACCGAACCTTAAGCGTTGTTATTCCATGCGAAACGACTAAACTCCTTCTTCCCTAACGAGCCCAACAAAAAACAGCCGACCAGTTCCCCGGTCGGCTGTACGCATTATTTTGCTGTCGCGATAAACTCTTTGAGTGCTTCTTTTGGTTGGAAGCCCATTGTTTTCGAAACAGGTTGTCCGTCTTTGAACATCATGAGTGTTGGGATACTTTGGATTTGGAAAGCACCCGCTACTTCTGGGTTCTCGTCAACGTCAAGTTTCACGATTTGGACTTGGTCGCCCATCTCTTGGTCAAGCTCTTCGAGTACCGGTGCGATCATGCGGCACGGTCCACACCAAGCTGCCCAGAAATCGACGAGGACGACGCCCTCTTTTACTTCTTGTTCGAATGTTTGAGTCGTTGCGTGTTTAATAGCCATTTGGTAAATACCTCCCCAGTAAGATGTGAGAGCCGATTAAGAACTCTCATGCATTTCATGTTCAGAGTATACCACGGAGGGTACGTTTCCCCAAACATTCTGCATATCAGCTATTGACGAGGTGTTTGCGGAACTCTTCCGTCAAGAGCGGGACGACGTCGAACAAGTCACCGACAATGCCGTAGTCGGCCACGGTGAAGATGTTCGCTTCCGGGTCTTTGTTGATGGCGACGATGACTTTGGCGTTGCTCATCCCGGCCAAGTGTTGGATCGCCCCAGAGATGCCGCAGGCAATATACAAGTCCGGCGTGACGACTTTCCCGGTCTGCCCGATTTGAAGCGCATAGTCACAGTAGTCGGCGTCACATGCTCCACGTGAAGCACCGACGGCCCCGCCGAGCAATTCCGCGAGCTCTTCGAGCGGCTTGAAGCCGTCCTCGCTCTTGACGCCGCGCCCACCGGCGACGATGACTTTCGCTTCCGTCAAATCGACTTTCCCCGTCGCCTTGCGGACGACTTCTTTGACGATCATGGCGAGGTCCTTGAGCTCCACGCTCGGTGTCTCGACCGACACACTCGCTCCAGCCGTACGCGGAAGAGCGTCGATGTTGTTCGGACGGATCGTGAAGAGCATGACCGAGTCTTTGAATTTCACTTTCTCGAACGCTTTCCCTGAATAGATCGGGCGGACGAACTCGGCGTCTTTGCCAGATCCTTCAATCGAGACGACGTCACTGATGAGACCGGCGTCCAGACGAGCCGCTAGTTTCGGTGCGATATCTTTCCCGAGCGCCGTATGGCCGAGCACGATCATGTCCGGCGACTCCTGGTCGATGACTTGGCGGAGCACTTGTCCGTAACCGTCTGGCGTATAGTGTTTGAGACGCTCGTCTTCGATGACGAGGACGCGTCCCGCGCCGTATTCCCCGAGTTCATTGGCGAGTGCTTTGACATCATCCCCGATGACGACCGCCGTCACGTCGTCCGTCAGTTGCTTCGCCGCGGCGATGGCTTCGAATGATACGTTCCGTAACGCGCCTTCACGCGCTTCTGCGAGTACTAGAGCTTTCATCTATGTGTCCCCCTTAAATGACTTTTGCTTCCGTGCGAAGTAATTGAACGAGCTCGCTCACTTGTGACGACGTATCCCCTTCAAGGATGCGTCCCGCTTTCTTCTCTTCCGGCAAGAACCGTTCAATCGTCTCGATCTTCGCTTCGATCTCGTCTTCATCGAGGTCGATGTCCGACAGTTCGAGTTCTTCGAGCGGCTTCTTCTTCGCCTTCATGATGCCTGGAAGACTCGGGTAGCGCGGTTCGTTCAACCCTTGTTGCGCCGTCACGAGGAGCGGGAGCGGCACTTCGATCACTTCGGTGTCCCCTTCGACGTCACGTGTGACCGTCGCCATCGTGCCATCGATTTTGAGTTCCGTGATCGTCGTCACGTAGTTCATGTCCAACAGTTCTGCGACGCGTGGCGCGACTTGGCCGCTGCCGCCGTCGATGGCGACGTTCCCGGCGAAGACGAGGTCAGGCGCTTGTTCCTTCAAGTACGTGGCGAGCACTTTTGAGATCGTCACGTGATCGGCGTCCTCGACGTCATCTTCGATTGAGATACGGACCGCTTTGTCCGCACCCATCGCGAGCGCCGTGCGAAGTTCTTTGTCCGCGTCTTCTGGACCGACCGTCACGACCGTGACTTCTCCCCCGAGATCGTCACGCTTGCGAATGGCCTCCTCGACCGCATACTCATCGTACGGGTTAATGATGAACTCAGCGCCGTCTTCTTGAATTTCCCCATTCTCGAGCTGAATCGCTTCTTCTGTATCGAACGTACGCTTCAGCAATACAAAAATATTCATCGTAGTTCCCCCTTTAAGTTGTTCGCACCATCATTCATGAATCTCCATTCATTTTTTGAGCTAGCGAGAGGGCTTACGGTTAAGCAAGCCCTTTTTTTAACATATGGTGTACTTTCGGTAACGTCGACATCAAATCATATTTGAAGCCGCTCGCCATCCAGCTCGTGACCACTTCATCGATCGTGCCGAAGATCATCTGCCGGGCGAGGCGATAGTCAAGTTCTTGGTCGAACTCGCCGGTGTCGACCCCGTGCTGCACGACCGCATCGATCAAGTTCAAGTACGGCTTCAACACTTCGCTAATCTTTTGACGAAGCGCCAAGTTCGACTGCCGAAGCTCGATTTGCGTCACGACGGCGAGGTCGTAATCGGCCGACAGTTGCTTCAAGTGCGACTCGATCAACTGATAGAGTTTGTCGCCGGCCGTCGTCTCCTGCTCGATCTGTTGCTTCGAGTAGTCGATGAACAAGCCCATCTTCGTTTGGAACAATTCAATCAACAGATGCTCCTTGTTTTTGAAGTACAGATAAATCGTTCCGTCGGCGACGCCCGCCTCTTTGGCGATGGCCGTCACCTTTGCACCGTGATAGCCATGATCCGCAATCACTTTCACTGCCGCATCGATAATGCGGTCACTTTTTGATCCATTCTTTGTCATAAACACCCAAGCTCCTTACCGCTGCAGAAAAATGAATGATGGTTCATTCATTTATTATTCTATCATGTGACACGGTTGTGTCAACTGCTTTGTTTCACTTGTTTCGCCTTCTCTTCGTCGACGAGGACACGACGTAAAATCTTACCGACGAACGTCTTCGGCAACTCTTCCCGGAACTCATACAGCTTCGGCACTTTATACGCCGCGAGCTTCTCGCGACAGTGCTTGTCGAGCTCTTCTTCCGTCACGCTGGCGCCGTCACGCGTCACGATGAACGCCTTGACCGTCTCACCGCGATACGGGTCCGGTACGCCGATACAGACCGCTTCCTTGACGGCCGGATGTTCGTATAGCACTTCTTCGATCTCACGCGGATAGACGTTGAAGCCTCCGGCGATGATCATGTCCTTCTTCCGGTCGACGATATAGAAGAACCCGTCCTCGCCCATATAGCCGAGGTCACCGGTCGCGAGCCATCCATCCTTCAAGACGGCAGCCGTCTCTTCCGGCTTCTGCCAATATCCTTTCATGACTTGCGGGCCATGAAGCATGACTTCACCGATCTCGCCGACATCCGCCGGCGTCTCCCCGTCTGCCTTTACAATTTTAGCAGATGTGTCCGACAACGGCACGCCGATCGAGCCGACGATCCGTTTATCCCATAGGAAGTTCGCGTGCGTGACCGGTGATGTCTCCGATAACCCGTACCCTTCGACGATGCGACCGCCCGTGATGCTCTCGAACTGCTCCTGCACCTCGACCGGGAGCGGCGCCGATCCGGAGATACACGCCTCGATTGACGACAGGTCATATTTTTTCAATTTCGGGTCGTTGAGGATGCCGACATACATCGTCGGTGCACCTGGGAAGAAGTGTGGCTTCTTCTTGTGGATCGTCTTCAAGACGTCAGTGACGTCAAAGCGCGGGACGAGGACGAGCTCATATCCGTTCGCCATCCCGAAGTTCAGACAGCATGTCATCCCGTAGACGTGGAAGAACGGCACGACGCTCAAGACACGCTTTAGGTCGCCTCGATTATATCTATAGAAGAAGTTCGAGATTTGGTCGACGTTCGCCGTCAAGTTGAAGTGGGTCAGCATGACGCCTTTTGGCAAACCTGTCGTTCCGCCGGTATATTGCAAGACAGCGACATCCTCTTTCGGATCGATCGCGATCGGGGTAATCGGCCCGAAGTTCTTATAATCTTTGAATGCGACCGAACCTGTCGTATCGATGACGATGTTGTTCTCACGTTTCACTTTGATCGGGTACAGCTTGTTCTTCGGGAACGGAAGATAGTCGGCGATGCTCGTCGTGATGATCGTCTTGATGTCCGTCTTCTGTTTCACACGAAGCGATTTCGGATAGAGGAGGTCGAGCGTGATGAGGATGTTCGCACCTGAGTCGGTGATCAAATTCTCGAGCTCATGCTCGGTGTAGAGCGGGTTCGTCTGGACGACCGTTCCACCAGCGTACAAGACAGCGTAGAATGAAATGACGTATTGCGGACAGTTCGGGAGCATCAGGCTGACGCGGTCCCCTTTTTGCAGGCCTTTCGATTGGAGCATCGTCGCGAGTCGCTTCGCCGCGTCATCGACCTCGGCGAACGTCAACTCTTTGCCGATGAAAGAGACGGCGGTCCGGTCCGGATAATCGGTAGCGGCCCGGGATAGCGCCTCATAGAGCGGCTTCACCTCGTAATCAATCGTTTCTGGCATGTCAGCTGGATAATCTTGCAACCACGGTTTGTTCATCGATTCTCCTCCTTGGAATGAATAGTCATTCAGTTAACTCTATTATAATGCCAAGAAAACGCTTTCATCTACCCTTTACCCGATAATTTTCAGAAAATATCGAAAAAACGTGCGCGGATGAAAGTTTCCGCACACGTTCAGATTCTCTTGAAATAGGCTTCGGTCTGCTCTTGGTTGCTGATTTTCTCGTCCAAGTGATCCTTTAACTCTTTTTCCCACTTGATCGTCGAGAAGTCGATGTCGAGCCACGCCTCCATCTCCGGGCGCGAGAACGAATATGTCCGGTTCGGGAAAGCGAAGCGGACAATCTCCGTGTTTTGCACGAGTGTGAAGTACGTCGCCGCATTCCGAATCGCGAGCCGCTCCTGTTCGATCCGTTCAATCTCAGGATCACTGTAACGAATCGTCAGCCCGTAAGGACGTTTTTTCGTCTGCAGCTCGATCGACTTGTAGCAGTCGTGCATCGGCAACGTCTGGGCGATGCCGGCGACGGCGCTGTTGTCCCCGACGTAAGACCCTTTGTATTGGAAAGCGTTCGATTGTTCGGTGTCCCCGCATCCAGCGAGCACGATGAGCAAGACGACGAGCAGACTGAGCCGTTTCATGAAAATCCTCCTATCAAGATTTTAGTTTCAAGTTCAAGCGATAGAGCAGGCGTTTCGCAAGTAAATGAGCGAGGAAACCGCCGATGACAAAACCGACAACGTAAAGGATGCTGTTCGTCGGGTACGAGAGGTTGGCCAGAATGATCCCGCCGAGCATGGCGAAACAGACGACCATGATCACGTGGACAAGCCAAAGCCAGTTCGTGAACATGAAGAAGCGGCCGTTGTTCTCTTGTGGGGCCCGGTTGAACATCCATAAGCCGAGAACGAACGAGAGGATGATAAAGCTGATGGCGCTAAGCATCGCCACCGTCATAAAGTCTTCCCACACCGTATTGTCCGTGAACATGTTGAACGTATCGACGTTAAATACGTTCGCAAGCGGTGAAATCACTCGCAAGAACACACTTTCCATAGCCCGTTCGAACAGACCGTAGACGCCCGACGTATTTTGAGCGACCGCGTAAATCGAACCTTGAATCAACAGGATGATGCCGACAGGGAACAATAAGGCGACGACCGACCAGAGCACTTGCGAGACAGCCTCCCCGCCGAATGAACCCATCCATAACGCCAACGAGAAAACGGCAATCCCGGTCAACAACATAAACCCAACAAGCCCCGCGACTTGTAACGTGTATCCGTCCATCAAAAAAGAATAGCGTGATGAGTGGATCACCCAAAGCATGAGCGGTCCGCCAAGGAGAGACGAGACAATGATCCCGCTCGTCCCAATCAACCACTTCGATATGTATAGCTGGTTGCGGTTGAACGGGAGGGACATCGCAAAGTCAGACATTTGGCTATTGCGTTCACTTCCAATCAAGACGGATGCCATCAAGAAGCCGAAGATGATGTAGAGGAAGATGACGCCACCATACGGGATCAGTGTCTGTAAGTCACCAATAAAGTAGCTGTACTGCGGGCTAAACAACTCTTCAACCGACGGATTGGTTACATTGTCGCCATACCATTCGGCAAACTCCTCGGGATTCGCTTGAATTTCACGAACTTGTTCATCGAATGATTGCATCTGTGTCCACACTGGAAGCGTGTAGGCGACGATTCCAAGGAAGACGAGCAACATCCATAACAACGACACTTGTTTCCAGTCTTTCTTTAACAACACTTTAAAAGACACTTGCCTCACCTCCTAATTGGACCCGGAAGATGTCTTCGAGAGACATCGGAATCTCTTCGACGAGCATCGGATCATGCGCATCGACGAACGTATCGAGTTCTTTCGTCCGTTCTTTCGCCATGAACAAGGCGACCCGGCCTGTGACGTTGATGATTTCGATATCTTTCCGTTCAAGCAGTTCGACCGGTACTTGGTCGTTGAAGACGACTTGCAGTTTGACGCTCGTCTCACGCGCCTCCTCGAGCGACATGATCGCTTTGACGCGGCCTTTCTCGATCATGATGATGCGGTCGGCGATTCGTTCGAGCTCGTGCAACTGGTGGCTCGAGACGATAATCGAACAGTTGCGCGCCTCGACTTGGGCGATCATCAGCTTCAAGACGTCGGATTTAGCGACGACGTCGAGTCCGTCCGTCGGTTCATCGAGCAGATAATACTTCGCTTGGACGGCGAACGCGAGCGACAGCGTCACCATCGCCTTCTGCCCTTTCGAGAGCTGGCGAATCTTCTTGTTGTCGATGTTATATCGTGTGAGCGTCTCTCTAAAGGTTGAACGGTTGAACGTCGGATAAATCGATTCGTAGAGCGCTGCCGCCTCGTTGACTGTGTAATGCTTGAGCGCGTCGGCCGAATCCGGGACGAAGATGACGTCACGCTTTAACTCTGCTTTTTCAAAGATGCTCGATGGACCGTAGCGGACGTCGCCCGTGTCCGGTCGGATGATGCCGACCATCGTCCGGAGGAGCGTCGTCTTGCCGGCCCCGTTCCGTCCGACGAGGGCGATGATTTCCCCGGCGCCGACGGTGAAATCGATATCATCTAGCACTTGCTGTCGATCGATTTTCTTACTCAGTTGCTGGACTGTCAGCATGGTTCTCCCCTACTTTCTTATACTCTGTCTCAAATAGCGTCAGCGCTTCAGTGAGCGCGATGTTCGCGTAATGGCAATCGATGGCGAGCTTCTTGATCGCCTCAAGGATTGGGGCGCGCGGTGAGTCCTGGTCGATCCAGTCCTCGGAGACGAACGTCCCCCGCCCGCGATGCATCTCGAGCAATCCGAGCCGCTCGAGTTCCTGATACGCCTTACTGACCGTGTTCGGATTGATGACGAGGTCGGTCGCAAGTTCGCGCACCGACATGACTTTGTCGCCCGGCCGTAAAATCCCGCGGATGACGAGTGCCTTCGTCTGATTTACGATTTGTTCATACAAAGGTTCCGCGCTTTTCATATCAATTTTATATAACATGGGTCACACCCTCTCTTGTGTACGTGGTATAAGTGTATTATATGTATTAGTACACATAAATACAATAGTTCTTAAAGGGCACTTTCAGTTTACAGGCATTTGGGAATAAATTGAATACGACTTTGGACCGAGGTAGTACACTTCCATTTCAGGTACATTGGTAGAGAGGTGAATCAAAAATGAGAAAACGATGGTTAGTCGCAACCGCTGTCGCCGTGACCGCGCTTGGCACGACATGGTCGACTTACGCAAAACAAGACGAGGAAGAACGATACGAGTCCTATATTGAAGATACATATGGAGAAGACGTCGAGGTCACGCTCAAGCGCGACTGGAAGATGGGCGGCTATGCGGCCGAATTCACCCTGACCGATCCGATACTCGAAGGTGACTATTGGGCTGAGACGTATCAGACTGATCAAACAATCCATGACAACGTGCTCGAACATGTCTGGCAGCAAGAAGCCGAAGACACGTTCAAGGAGCGTCTCGAGCAACTCGACTTGTTGACGGAGGCGGAAACGGTCCGCGCGAGTGTACCGACCGGTGTGGATGAGGATGTTGCGACGACCGTACGCCCTACCCCGACGTCCGTCTTCGACGTCGAGTCAAAAGAGTTCTTGGACGTGTCCATCATGTTCCACGAGAAGTGGTCCAACACCGATGCGCAGAAACAACGGATGCTCGGCGTGATACGAGCCTTGGAAGATGACGTCTACTCGATTCATTTCTCATTCGACGGGACACCGTATGAGGATGACGACTTCAAAGAACGCTACATGAATGTCTCACACGACTCGTTCCCCGGCGAACCGGCGATGCATGAAATTCAGACAATCGAGGACTTGAATCGCCATGATCGACTGTATGGCTTCGACGAGACGACGTTCATCCATGACTACCACTTCGATGGCACCAACTATGAAGACTGAGGACCATTCGCACGAGCGGATGGTTTTTTTGTGAGCATTCTCCTTTACAGCACGGCGTGAATGTTTTACATTTGACGAGTCAACAATTGACTTATCAAATGAGAGGGGTGAGACACCACAGATGGAATTACGAGACATCAGCCGACTGCTGTACCAAATCAAACTGGCGGACCAACGCGTCGCGACCTCGTTCGAGAAAGAGACGGGCTTCAGCCTGACCCGCTACGAAATGCTCATGATTGTGCATGACAAGGGCGTCTGTTCGCAAAGCGAGATTCAGCAAGCGATGAAAATCGACAATGCGGCCATCACCCGCCATTTGAAGATCCTTGAAGAAAAAGGCTACGTCCGCCGGGAACGGAACACCGCGAACCATCGTGAAGTGTTCGTCCATTTGACCGACGAAGCCAAACATGACTTGACGAGCTGTGAACAAGACCACGACCGCGGCAAGCATTTGATTACGAGAGTGCTGTCCGAGTCAGAAATCAATCAGCTGTCGAGTCTGCTGCAAAAGCTTAACCAACTATAACAAGAGAGAAAGAGGTAATATCCATGGCAACTACATTCGAAAACAACACATTCACTGACGTGATGCTCGGTCGCAAATCGATCCGCGTCTACGACGAGAACGTCAAAATCTCACAACTTGAAATGCTTCAAATGATCGAGGAAGCGACAACAGCCCCTTCTTCAGTCAACATGCAACCGTGGCGCTTCGTCGTCGTCGAGAGCCCAGAGGCGAAAGAGGCGCTCAAGCCGCTCATCCGCTTCAACGTCCGTCAAAACGACACGTCGGCTGCGATGGTCCTCATCTTCGGCGACATGGAATGCTACGAGCTCGGTGAAGAGATTTACGATCAAGCTGTCGCGGAAGGTAAAATGCCGCAAGAAGTGCGCGACCAACAGCTCGGCGCCATCCTCCCGTACTACAAGAACTTGTCGACACAAGAGATGAACGACATCGTCAAAATCGACTCGAGCCTCGCTGCGATGCAATTCATGCTCGTCGCCCGTGCCCACGGTTACGACACGAACCCAATCGGCGGTTTCGAGAAAGACCAACTCGCGGAAGCGTTCGGTTTAGATAAAGACCGTTACGTGCCGGTCATGATCCTCTCGGTCGGTAAAGCTGCAGAAGAAGGCTACCAATCGGTACGCCTCGACGCTGAAAAAATCACATCATTCAAATAATCGGAGGACACCTACATGATCTTAATCAATGCTATTTTCGACGTGAAAGAAACAGAATTTGAAAACTTCTTGGCAGACATCAATAAGCTCATCGACTCGTCGAAACAAGAAGCCGGTTGCTTGAGCTATGAACTGTTCCAATCGACGACTTCGGAGAACCGCTTCGTCATGATCGAGAACTGGGCCGACCAAGCGGCCGTCGAACAACACAACCAAAACCCGGACCTCATCGCGTTCGCTCAAAACGTAGGCAACTACGTGACGGCGAAACCGGTGCTCCATGTGACGGAAGTCGCGACGGCCAACTAACATGTCCGGCCTCACCCTCGTCATCGGAACACTCGTCGCCATCGAGTTCTTCTACATTATGTATTTAGAGACGTTCGCCACGCGTTCGAAAACGACGGCCCGTGTCTTCAACATGACGGAACAAGAGCTTGCGCGTGATTCTGTGTCGGTGCTGTTCAAGAACCAAGGCGTCTATAACGGGTTGATTGGCGTCGGCTTGCTGTACGGTCTGTTCGTCAGCCAGTCAATCGAGATCGTCACGATGCTTCTCATCTATATCGTGCTCGTCGCGTTGTACGGCAGTATCACGAGCAACAAAAAGATTATCCTCACGCAAGGCGGATTGGCGATTTTGACGCTGTTGTCCATGTTGTGGTGAGCTTGAAGCGGTCGACCTCGTGTCGGCCGTTTTTTTGTACGCGGCGTGCGGTATACTGAAAAGTGAGGTGATATTCGATGACATACACATGCCCTTGTTGCGGCTATCAAACACTTAACGAAGAACCACCCGGCACGTATGACATTTGCGGCATCTGTTTCTGGGAAGACGACGGAGTCCAGTTCAATGACCCGGACTACGAAGGTGGCGCTAACACAGTGTCGCTCAGGCAAGCGCAACAGAACTACATTCATTTTAGCGCATGCGATCGAGGTTCGCTCAAATTTGTTCGTACTCCGAACGAGCACGACATCAAAGACCCAAAGTGGCGACCGTTAACAACAAAATAAGCATACAAAAAACCGCTTCTACGCATTTGTAGAAGCGGCTGTTTGTTATACGCCGAGAATCGCGAACGAGACTCCGACGACACCGATGAGCGCCATGGCGTAAACTGGTACACGCGGCATTTCACCGTTGTTATCGAGCGCCTTCCCGAACATGTAGAACACGATCGGATGGACGAGGAATGGCATCGAGAAGATGAGCGGGATGAGAAGCGACGCTTCCGTCCCGAACATGCCGCCCTGCACGGCTGCGAAGAGACCAAAGTGCGAGATGGCTGACGATTGAGCCATCGTCGTGTAGTCGAACGCGATCGTGCTGAACGTGAGAAGGACGAGTCCACCGAAGACCGCCATCATCTGCCAACCGAACGAGAACTGCATGAGCGCCTTCACTTCTTTGAAGTCTTCGCCGTTGGCACCGCGCAAGTTTTTGAGCGAGAGCGCCGTCAACGTGAGACCGACCAAGACGATGATCGCCGTCGGCCAAATCCAGAGCGCCCCGTTGTCGGCACTGACTGCCAAAATCGAGAACACGAAGATGTGACCGAAGAACGGGATGTTGATCATGATCGGGGCACGTTTCGCGGCCACTTGACCGAAGTCACCAGCCGTACATGCGCCTGTGAGACCACTGTGCGAGAGCGAGCCGGCCATACCTGGTGCGAGGTTGCGGATGTGTCCTGTGCGGGCGAACCACATGAGGAGCGCAATCCCACCGAACATCCAGAACAACTGACCGAAGAAACCGTACACGAGAATCGAGTTCATGCCTTCGATGGCGAACGCATCACCGATTCGCGAGCCACCGACCATGAAGTTGGCGGCCAAGACGACCGGGATTCCGGCGAACAGAAGCGCACGGACGGTCGGTCCATACGTCCAGTTGTGGAAGATGGCACCGAGTGCTGACGAAAGCAACATGGCGAAGAAGATTTGCGGCAGCGCGATAATCGGTTGAACCGCCACGGCGATGCCGTACGACACGAACAAGATGACGAGCATCAAGACTGTCTCGATGACGCCTTTACGCATGTATACCTTCTTATCGTCGATTTGAGCCTTGTGGTCGATCAAGAGGAACGATGCCGCGAGACCGATCAACGCGAGGATTGGGTAGTAGAGCATGATGCCCTCTGCCGCGCCCGGTTGAATCATCATGCGGAAGAACCCTTCGAGACCGACGAGCAAGAAGAATGAACGGAGGATGAAGATGAACTGTGTCCGTCCTGTTCCGAGGAACATCTCTTCTTTCGATGGCACGACGATGTCCTTCATGTCGAGCTCTTGTTTGCTTAAGATCTTGCGAAGTTCTTGTCCACCGACGAAGAACGACACGACGAGCGCGATGATCGTCGTCCGTGATAGGAAGTCGACGAGCGGGAACTCAGGGAGACCCGGTGTCGCGATGCCCATCTCGACCATGGCGAAGCCAAGTCCGAGACCGAAGATGACGATGACGAGGATTGGTGAGAACCGTGAACCGGCCACGACCATCCGCGATAAAATGACCATCGGGATGACGAAGGCCATGAGCAACCAGAATTGGTTGAGTAATTGTACTTGCGATAATTGCTGAACGATTTCCATGGATAAACCCCTTATACATTTTTTTCACACTGTTTCGAAGTTTACAGGATTGAACATTCTGTGACAAGGGGGTGTGATGTTTTGTAAACATTGAAAGCGGAACCAACTGAAATGGTTCCGCTTTCGGTTAATTATTCGTTTGGCGCAGGCCCCAGATGCCTTTATTTCCTGTGGAATAAAACAAGTCTTCTTTCCCCGCGAAGCTGGCCGAGTCGCTCGAATGGGCCCGAATCTGTTTATTAACGTGAGCCTTCCAATCTTTATACCGATCGAGTTCAAGTTGGTAGTATGACCGCTCGATGTATGCGTTGATTTCTTTCAATGACGCCGTCCCCCCGTGATGCTGGAGGGCGAATTGGATTTTGCGAAGTAGTGCGCGTTTCAAGTTAAAGACTCCTTTCCCAATCATTCTGAAGCTTTCCGACTGAAGTAGTGATGCAGTCGGACTTCAACGATTTGACTGACCCATTCGTAAACCAAAGGATGAGCATACACTTCATTATGCTCGATATGTAATGACTCCTCTGATACGAAGAATGGTCCTTTAGCTATTTTATCAAATGGCATCCGCAACAGTAACTTTTCAATCTTTTGCTGATGGAACGGTGATTGGAAGTCTTTCGTCTGTCCGTCAATCTGCTGACGATATGAGAATGCATTAATAAACTCATAGAATGGACGAGCCGCCTCGCTCGCTGGTAGTGGCTGAAGCCATCCATCACTCCCACGACTTAACATGATGGATAACACAATCATCTTATAGCTCTTCGTCATGTCTGTGTATTCCACTTCAAGCAACAGCGACTTCACCTCTTCAAACAGGTGACTCTCTTCATCATCCAGCTCCCCCACCCGATTGAGGAACCCGTAATACCCTCCGTCTTTCTTCCATTCAGAACGATAGGCATCTATCGAGTATTCACCTCGCTGGATCAACTCTAGGTAACTCGGACGTCTTCCAAGTTCTTCTTTCACCATGAAGTAGTTACGCTCCAACTGTTGTCGCCGTGTCGAAGAACGGGTGACCATTCGCTTCAATAAATCGATGGCATGTAAATCAAATTCGATGGTACATTCGCCTGGTAAATCCACATCTGTAGGAAGAGCTTTGACAATCGGTTGTCGCTTCGTCGTCAACAACGCCAACTTCTTATCGATGTTCTTATAGTTCCCAATCAAGTCGATGATGGTGCAATGCGTCTTGCCGCTCAATAGACGTAATCCACGACCAATCTGTTGGGTGAAGACCGTCAACGATTCGGTCGGGCGGCAGAACAATAACGTATCGATTTCCGAGATATCGACACCTTCATTGAATAAGTTCACCGCGAATATAATATCGAGATGTCCTTGTTTCAATTGACGCATCACATCTCCACGGTCATATTCGGTCTTGCTATGTAAAGCTACGGCTTGAACACCTTGCAGGCGGAAATAGTCGGCTAAATATTCAGCTTGAGTGACCGATGAACAGAAACCGAGCGCTCGCGTCTGATGATGCGTCCGCCAGGCCTCAAAGATTTTTTGAGCGACACTTTCCTTCAACTGCTCCGCCAATAGTTCGTCTTGATCATAGCGACGACCGTTGATCAATCGAATCTGCGAATAATCGATCTCATCATAAATTCCAACGTAATGGAACGGTGTCAAATACGACTCTTCAATCGCTTCAGTGAAGTGCATCTGATACGCGACATTGTCATCACACAAGGCGTAGACGTCGCCCCCGTCCAATCGATCGGGCGTCGCCGTCAATCCGAGCAAGAATTTCGGCTCGAAGTAATCAAGGACACGCCGATAGGATGGCGCAGCCGAATGGTGGAATTCGTCGACGACAATCAAATCGAACTGATCTGGTGTGAACTGTTGCATCCGATGTTTCGAGGCCAATGTTTGAATCGAAGCGAATAATACGTCGGCTGATTTCTCATCTCTCGAGTCACCTCCGAGCAATAATCCCGTCTTCCATTCGGTCGAGACTTTCTTATAGGATGCCTCAGCTTGAAGCAGAATCTCTTTTTGATGAGCAATGAAGAGCACTCGTTTGAACTGGCGGGCGAAGAAGGCGCTCAAGTACGTCTTTCCTAGTCCGGTAGCGAGCACGAGCATCGCTTTGCGTCTGCCCTCGTCCATCGTCTCGCGTAACGCCTTCAAAGCAGCGTCTTGTACGGTGTTCGGTGTGATTGTATCGTCCTCGATATAGACCGGGGCGGGCGCTGCGATTTGCTCAGCTTCCTTCATCCGATCTTGTCTGGCCATATACTCTTCTCGATAAGGCTGTAACGAGACGGCGTTCATGATTTGCGCATAGTCACTATAAAAGAGCTCATGAAACGCATCGACCGACTGTTCGAACACGTCCTCCGAGATGCTCGCCGGTATCTCGACGTTCCATTCGACACCTCGATTCAAGGCGCTATGCGACAGATTGGACGAGCCGACAAAGAACGTCCCTCCATCTTGTGTGCGGAACAAATACGCTTTCGGGTGGAATGACTGGCCGTTCGATCGATAGAGCCGTAGCTCCACGCCTTGAATGTTCATTAACATCTCAAGCGCGTCCGGGTTCGTCAAATAGAGATAATCTCCAATCAGAATGCGGACTTGGGCACCACGATTGACTGCTTGTTGAAGTGAAGCGGCAAGTTCTTGAACACCCGATACTTGCGCAAACGCGACGACCATATAGATTTCAGTCGCCGCGTCGATTTGATGTTGTAATGGAATTCGTAAGTGACTCGTATGAAGACGTAACTCACTCATGTTCAAGGACCTCTTCCAAAAAGAGACCTTTTTCAAAACCGCCCCGCTTCTCACGCTTCTCCTCACGGATGCGATTCAATTCCTCAAAACTCGCACCATGCATTTTTCCAAGCGTATAGACGAGTTCCAAAATGTCAGCAAGTTCTTCCAGTGATTCTTCATCGATGTTCGTCTCTTCGTACTCTTTAATTTCTTCATAGAGTTTCAAGCGAGCCTGTTCAAAATGCTCAGCTTGATTAAGGTGTTTGACGACAGGAATTTGACCTGCTTCGTGGATGATTTCAGGAATCCGGTCGCGGATTAGTTTGTTATACTTTTTCATTGTTAACCGCCCTTTCAAAAAAGTGAATGCACTATTTAATCATTCCTTCTATAATTAAAGTATACATTTTTTCACTTCTAACTTTTTAATAATACCTATATCAGGGGGAATCATCTTGGACTACAAAAATATAATTCAGACGACTATAACAGAGGTCTATCCAAATTATTTTATTAAGTTGTTATTAAAGACTCTTGAAGAAAAGGGTGCAATCAGTTATAAAGTAGATTTGTTATCTGAAGACTCTTATGTTTTTTCAAACGAAGACGAAACTCCCTATCATCCCAGATACGATTCTATAGAATTACTAACTGCATTAGATAATAAAAGCTCAGAAGTAATATCGACTATCCAAGAAAAAGAATATGATTCTCCATATAGTTATTCAGTTTTATTTGAGATTAAAGAAGATTGGGTTGAAAATTTGTATCTTGCGCTTCAAGAGAAATTAATTATTTCAATTGAATCTGATGAATATAATCTTGATAGGCTGGCAAGTAGTATAAATGAATGTACTCCTTCGTACAAAACCAACTCTGACTTGCATTTTTTAAAATTCCCTTTAAAACTTGTAGGATATTTGCCTCAAGAGAATGACAACAAGCGCGAAATTAGTTATCCAATAATTTGTATATTAAACACCTCTACAAATATGATTGAAATTAGATTTGAAAAGGTAAAGGGATATATTAGCAATGGAGATAGCGGTTTTTATGTAAAAAAAATTGAAGAAGTTAAACACAAATTAGAGACTTTACTAGGGGTTGAATTACTAGCAATCAACTTATCTTCAATTGTAAAGTATATTAAAGAAACATTGAACGATTCCGAAGAAAATGAAGTCGCAGTGTCGGCCCAAGCGCTAGAATATCATACAGGATCTAAAGCTATATTAGACACTGGAAATAATGACAATATGATATTACCGTTTATAGGGAATTTGAAAGATATTTTAAAAAATCATGAAGAACTTTTTAACGCTAATGACGAAACACAACAAATTCAAGAAATGTTAGAAGAAATCATTTTAGAAGCTGAGTACCTATCTGATCATCCTTGGATTACTTTAGCCTGGAAAAATGAAGTGAAAAGCAAAATCGTTAAAGTTAAATTCCTTTTTAACTATCACGGTCAAGATTTCAGCGTTTTACAATATTATGGCAATAATGCCGATTCGGAGAGGATGTCCTATGTTACACAATTCATTTTTGATAACAAGCAAAAACTTGACGGTCAAACTGAATAGCCAACAGAAAACAGCTCTCGCCCGATTGTTTAGTTACTTTCAACCAAATCACTACGTATATCCAGGTGTTTTAATCCGAGAACTCAATATTGATATGAAAGCAGCGTATGAAATTTTAGATTTACTTAAAAAATCAGGATATTTAAAAGAATATTATGAAATTTACTGTCCTTACGAATCTAAATCTATTGGAAAGATTTATGATAACCTACTAGATTTACTCGGAGACGATTTAAATCAGGATTGTCCAGAGTGTGGTCAAAGTATAAATATCCAAGAAAATAATATCTTAATCTATAAAGTGATTAAAAAGGTAAATATTTCTTATGGTGAATAGTAATGGATTTAACGCCCTAGACTTAATATTTGAACAATGTAATAAAGAAGCTTCTAACTTCCAAAAAAATTTAATATTAAACGAAGGTACTAAATCCAGACTCAATGTATTGATTGATACAATTGAAGAAGGGAAATTTAAGACTGAAAAAGATAAGGGCGATAGTCTTGAATCTCTAACTCGCGAAACTTTGAATGGTTTAAAATTTTTTGAAGCTTTTCCAAACATTCATACCTCAACGAATGAAATTGACTTTTTATGCAAACTAAATACCTCAGGTGCAATCGCAAAAAGCAAAGGCTATTTTAATTTTGAAGATGAGTTTTTAATAGAATGTAAAAATTACGCTGGTAAAGTAGACGTTACTTTCGTAGGTAAATTTGCTTATTTGCTTTTAAGCCAGAGTAAAAAGTTAGGTATTTTAGTATCAAAAAATGGAGTAACTGGTTCGAAGTGGTCAAATGCATACGGATGGATTAAAAAACTATATTTAAAGCACGATGTACTAATTGTTAGCTTTACTTTAGACGATTTTAAAGAATTAATTGAGGGTAAATCTTTTTTTGAAATAATTGAAATAAAAAAAATGGATATAATTAATGACACTGATATTAACTCCTATCTACAAAAGCACCCTGCTGTAGATACAGACTCCGATTTAGAAGCAGAATAGTGGATTCTTAAAATTAATTCTTCACTATTCTGCTCGCTTTATCGAATCCCCTAATATATTATTCATTAATATTCGCATCTTCATACTCTTTTAATTCTTCATACAGCTTCAGTCGTGCTTGTTCGAAATGTTCGGCTTGATTCAAGTGCTTGACGATGACCTGCTTCCCTTCTGCTTGAATCAGTTCAGGCACACGGTCTCGAACCAACTTGTTATGCTTCACCATAGCTGCCCCCTACTCTACAATCTCAAACGCCTTCACATACACGACATGGTCGAGGAAAATGATCCATTCATCCTCGAACTGGACGAATCCGTCCGTCGCATGACGGAACGATTGATAAATCGATTCGAGCGCCGCATAGCGACTCTCCGCTTCCACCACTTGCGTCAACACCTCATCATTGATCATATGGAATTCAATTTCATACGATTTCATGTCGTCTCCTCCGTTACACTCATGATGTCCTTCTACCGCTCGTCACCGTCTGACAGACATATTTCCGTCTCCTTGTTTATACACTCGCTTGCAAAATCCCGAAATCTTTCTCAGTCATGTTCGGAATTTCTTGTTTCATCTCTTTGATACTCGCTACAAGTTCCTCATCAGAGAGATCAATGCTTTCTTCAAGTGCTGTCAGTAGTCTATTTCCCATTTGATGCATGGATGAATACGTGATCCAACCTGAAATCACACCTCCAGCGATAGGAATCACTTTCGAAATCCCTTGCGCGAAAGATTTTCTCGTCATCTTCAATCCGATATAACTTCCCATCTTTTTAAGAATCGGATAATAAATCGTCTGCATCATTGCTCGATTCGGAATTTTCTTTAATGCTTGTTTGGATAATTGCGAAGACAATACTTTAATGGTGGCCGTCGCTCCGCCGACACCAAACATGACACCGAGAAACAAAATCAATTCTCCGCTCACTCGATTGACATCTAGGCCATTCTCACTCCAAAAATCTTCATATCCATAGATATAACCAATTTCTTGAGCCACTCGAAGCGCTACACCAAAGAATTGAGCCGTGTCCGCTGGAACAGTGGCCGCTATGACCACCCCACCAGGTAACCCCGCTGCAAACGAAGCCGATGAACTTTTCATCGTTCGATTCAAGATGGTCTTCTTTGCGACTCGTCGAATCAATTTTTTTGAAACGTTTGATTGAACCGGTCCTTTTTCAAGGATGTCTGCTAATTGTCTCGCGGTCACGTGCTTACTAAAACTTTTTGCTAAAAACTCTGTTCGATCTACTTTCACACCTGGCAATTTCACGACATTAATCACTAACTGTTCGAAAAACTTTGCCCCGTGTATTTTGCAATACAAATGTGCACAATAATGCAACGAAAAGTACAGAACTTTGCCAGCTGGGTTTTAGTGTTTCGACAACGCATGCGT